>JBEKPM010000104.1:0-5967 GCA_049520735.1 Bathyarchaeia archaeon
GTCTATCACCTCCTTGTCTAATGGTGACAAACCTATCGTTTGGTAGAACTAATAGAACTGCGGGTTGGACGCATTCATCCTGCCGCTAACGCGGCAGGTATTCTGCTAGGTTTTTTATAAAGCTAGAGCGCTCAGAAGAAATTGCGCTTTAGGATTTTAGGTTTTTTAGCCACTCCAAAAAAGCCTCTTTCATCTTTTGTGGGCTCTCAAGCACATGCACGTCCTCCGTTGCTTCAAGCTTCCGGACTTGGTCGGCTTCTTCTTTGCGAACCCGGAGCTTCATTTCTTTGCCGTTTGGAAGAATCGTTGAAACCACGCTTTCCCTGTAGTCCGTTGGCAGTACGTAGATTGGTCTGAAGGCTTTGAGGCTCATGATAGCAGCATTGGTGAGCATGGTATCGCTTATGCTGTTGACGATTTTAGCCACGGTGTTGGAGCTGGCAGGCGCAATTAAGAGGAATTCGTATTTGCCGCTTTGGAGCCATGCTGCTAGGAAAGGTGAGTTGGGGTTGATTTCAACCATGACTTTAGGGAAGTTGTTTTTAATTTCGTCTTCGAGCCTGTAGAATTTTAGCATGGTGTCGGCGGCTTTGGAAATGAACACGTCAATCTCAACTTTGTCCTCAGACTGTTTCCTTAGGTCCTTCATGACTTCGACTATTTCAGAGATTTTGTCGCCTGCACCCGTGATTCCCCAGGCAACCTTAAGCTTCTTGTCTTTAACTTTTTCAGCCATGACAACTAACCCCGCTACTTTTCCTTAGTCTCTTCCAAGGCGGCTGCAAACCTTTTAACCGTCTTCTTCAAGCTTCTGAAACCTTCTTCATCCGCTTTGACTCCATCAAGTGTGTCTTTGCTCCAGAAAGTTGCTCCCAAATTAGCTCCGAAAAAACCACCGCCAATAGGTACCATTCCGTTAATAATGTAGAATGAGTGAATTTGCATGAGCGCGAACTCTTGCCCGCCGTTCCTGTCGCCGCCAACAACGATGCCCATCCCGATTTTGCCTTTGAAAACATTCTTGTCTGCCGCGACCAAAGCGCGTGTCCTATCCATCAAAGCTTTCGCTTGAGCACTCACCCCGCCATTGTACACAGGAGACGCAAAAATTATGCCCTTCGCCTCGGTCAGCAGCGCGTAAAGTTCTTGTACATCGTCTTGGATGACGCACTCCTTGTTTTGAAGGCAGTAGTCGCAATGAGCGCAAAAGTCAACCCATTTTCCCCGCACGGTCCAAAACTGGGTTTCAACCCCTTTCTCGGTGAGCAGCCTTAGGGCTTCCTTTAAAACGTATTCCGTAGCCTGCTCTCTAGGGCTCCCGCAAATTCCAAGTATCATAATGGTCACAAAACGTTAATTGCTTGTTGCATTAAAGCCTTCCCCCAAGCGTTGATTTGGTCAGATTCGATTTTTGTTCATGCGTAGTCTATGATTCTAAGCTCAATTGAACCGCCCAAGCTTGGATAGGCTAAGCACCAAATCAATGAAATATAGCGGAAATGTACTTTCAAAGGACTAGGTTTCTTTTTCGTTAATTGCCATGATTGAGAATTTTATCTGCTTCACGGGCTTGTTAGCTTTAAGACCGTCTATTAAGCCTCTAAGCCGTTCCGAGGAGCCTTTAACAACCATGACCTCAAGGCAACTGGTCTCAGACAAATGTGCATGCAGGTAGGCTGTTATCATGTCGTCAAACTCGTGCTGCAACCTGAACAACTCCTTGTTCTGCTCAGCTTTATCGTAGAGAACCGTTATTGTCGCGATAACGTTTCCTTGGATTTTCTCCAATTCATTGTATTGAGTAAGGTACATGCGAACTGCTTGCCGGACTACTTCGGAACGGTTTGCGCTTCGATCTTCGCCAAGGACAGTGTCCAGCTCCTCAAGCAGCTCATTTGGTAGTGAAAGACTGATAATGCTCACTTTATTCACCCTAAACTTAATTCCTTCTCTTCTATTGAGTTTGCTTGACTTAAATATTCCCTTCATTTACCCGAAAAACGGTAGTTTCTTTATTCCACTTTTGAGAAATGTTTTTTGGAAGGCGGTTTGTAAGTTAGACTTCTTGAGAGCAGATGGGTTATTAAAAGAATAGCTGAATTTAATAACATTTAATAAATAGTGAAACCAATTTAATAAGAGGAGATTAAATTGCGTAAAATAATCTATATAGCCGCAGGAGTTTTAGTCGCAGTTATTATTGTAGCAACTATAACAGGTTTGTATATCTCTAACAACACAAAAACCAAGTCAAGTTCAGCTTTAACAGTTCTTGCAACGTTTTATCCACTTTACGATTTCGCCCAAAATGTCGGCGGTAACAAAGTTAACGTCTCGCTGCTTGTGCCGGAAACCGTAGATGTACACGAATTCGAACCAACACCATCCTCGATAGCTGAAGTAGCTAGCGCAAATGTGCTCATTTATAACGGCGCAGGTTTGGAGCCGTGGATCGGAGATGTAGTCAGTGCAGCAGACAACCCGAACTTGATCCAAGTAGATTCAAGCAACGGAATTCAATTCCTCCCAGTACCCGCCGCGTTCCAAAAGGACAACCGTACAGTTGACCCACATATTTGGCTTGATCCTTTGGACGCAAAACAGCAGGTAAACAATATTCTGCAAGGTTTAATTAAAGCCGACCCTGCCGATAGCCAATATTTCACCCAAAATGCGAACGCATACGATACCCAACTTGACAATTTGAATGCTTTAGCAATTAATGCTACGACAAACACAGCCACTAAAGTTTTCATTACGTTCCACGAAGCTTTTGCATATTTTGCCCACCAATACAACGTTACGCAGCTCTCAATCTCGGGGCCATTTGAAGAAGAACCCACACCAACTGACATACAAAATGTAATCACCGCTATCAACCAAAACCATTTGAAATATGTGGGATATGAATCACTTGAAAATCCAGCAATATCACAGTCGATCGGTAGCCAGACAAATGCGACTCTGATTAATATGAACCCTATCGAAGGTTTGACGGCTGCCCAAAAAACTGCAGGCGACACTTACATTATCTTAATGAAGCAGGACATTGCAAATATTCATTTGGCGTTAAGCAATGTTGGAAGCTAAACCAATCGTTGAATTACGAAATGTCAGTGTCAAATACTCAAATGGCGTAGTTGCACTTGAGGGCATAAATGTTGATGTAAACCAAAATGACCTCATAGCCCTCATTGGACCTAACGGCGCAGGAAAATCAACATTGCTGAAAGTCATTCTCGGTCTAATAAAGCCAACAAGCGGTACAGTAAAACTCTTTGGCTGTCAGGACTTGGGCAAAAATCTCAAGCACGTGGGCTATGTTCCACAAACTGCCCAAGCCCGAGATCCAAACCTACCCTTCAGCGTCTATGAGACAGTTCTGCTTGGAAGAACTCCCGTTGCTGGATTATTTCATGGAATGCATTCAGAAGACAGGGACAGAGTAAATGAAACCCTAAAAATGTTCGGGATATACGACCTCAAAGATAGAAAGATAGGTCAACTGTCTGGCGGGCAATCCCAACGTGTTTTTTTGGCTAAAGCCATGGTTGCTGAACCGAAACTGCTTTTGCTGGATGAGCCGACAAGTGGGGTAGATACCACTTCCAAGAAAGAGTTCTATGGCACACTCGAACGATTAAACAAGGAACACGGAATAACTGTAATCTTGTCCTCCCATGACATAAGCGTGATAACGAAGATAGCCAACAGGGTCCTCTGCGTAAATAAATCACAGTTCTTCTGCGGAGAAAACGAGGCGTTTGACGCTGATACTGAGTTGCATAAAATGTATGAGCATCCAGTGGAGATTGTAGATCATCATGGTCATCCTTGATGTTTTGTCTTTACTAGGAGCGCCTTTTATCCAGCGTGCCTTCATCATAGCCATCATCATTGCAGTTCTCAGCTCCATCTTGAGCATTTTTATCGTTTTAAAGAAAATTTCGCTCATAGGCGACGGGCTGTCGCATACTGCTTTTGGAGGATTAGCCCTTGGCTATTACGTTAGCGTCTTCCCAATATGGATAGCGGGAATTACCGTGGTTTTAGGATCAATAGGGATAAACAAGGCACTGCGATCAACCAAAATTTCAGGGGACGCTGCAGTCGCAGTTTTTCTGCAACTGGGTTTGGCAGGAGGAATAACCCTGTTAAGTGTTGCCAGAGGTTTCGGAGTAAACCTTGAGAGTCTTCTTTTCGGCAGTATCCTGATAGTGAACATGGACCAAATTTTAACTGCGGCAGTTATTGCGGCAATTGCTCTAACAATCATTTTCTTGTTTTTCAAAGAGTTTACTTACATAACTTTTGATGAAACCCAAGCCCGTGCCGCCGGAATCAAGACATGGGTTTTCGATTACCTCTTAAGCATTCTTGCAGGCGTAGTCGTCATCGTAGCCATACCTATAGTTGGTGTACTATTAATTTCGTCACTTCTAGTTCTCCCCGCCCTCATAAGTACTCAAGTTACACAATCCTTCAGACAAACCGTAATACTAGCGCCCATAATTGGGCTCATTACAGTGGTATTCGGTATTCTGCTCGCCATCGTTATAGATGCTGCACCAGGAGGAACAATCGTCCTCACAGGATTGGCAATTCTTGCAATTGTGTTTGTATCTAAGAGAGCACAAAAAAGTCTGACCAAGCAGAAATTAGTTTAGGTGAAAATTCAGAATCAGTTTCAAGACTTTGCGTGTTTCACGCTAGCAAGTGGGATAATTGTGGATGAGAAAAAATATAATTGTCCAATATGCAAAGCAAAGTTTGAGACCACCAAAGCTTTAATGATTCACATCCAAAAGAAGCACAAGCGCAAGAGCCGCAGACAAAAAATTATTGGCTGGTTCAAGCGAATATAAAAATGATTCGTAAAGATAAGAATAACGTTTAAAACAAAGTGGAAATAGCCTTTTTTAAAAGGCAGATATCTTTGGAAGTTCTGTTTACTAAGAGATTACTAATACTTAGTCATTATTTTTTCTTAACCATAGGCTTAACACAGCAAATCAATGGACCTCAGTCAGTCCAAACGTCACCACTGCAGCCTTTGTTGATTGTAACTTCCATATTGTATGAAGGGTCAGCACACATGTAAGTTTCGCTCTTTTGTAATCATACATGCATATTCAGCTCCAATTGCAGGGTCAAAAAACTCTGAAATGTAACTTCACTTTTTTGCAAGTCAAGGCAAGTAAGCTATGAAATATATTGATTTGTGGTTGTCACATGTCAGCCACAGTTTGTGGCAATTAGTACCCATTTAGTGCAGGATAATTGAACGTTATAGTGAAAAAGAAGGAACTTGCGTCTCCGCGCGATTAGCAATTCTCGCAAATGAACTCAGTGCGTTAACATGTTAGACTTATGATACGGAAAAAAAGATTGAGCACAAGGGTTTAGAGATTTGTAGAAAAATTGTGGGAAGTTTTAGTAGTTTTCTACCCAAACTTCGAAATAGGATCTTGGATGAGCACATACTGGGCATTTCTCTGGCGCGGCGTTGCTTTCGCAAACGTAACCGCAGTTTCTGCATTTCCATTTGATGGTCTCATCTCTCTTGAAAACTTTGCCTTGCGTTAGGCTTTCAAGCAGCTTGTTGTATCTTCGTTCGTGGTAAGATTCGACTCTAGCTATCATGCTGAATGTTGCCGCGACTTCTTTGAAGCCTTCTTTGACTGCAACTTCCGCAAAATTCGGGTAAAGTTTTCCCCATTCGAGTTTTTCGCCTTCCGCAGCAGCCTTAAGGTTCTCAGCGGTTGATGCTATTGTGCCCGCGGGGTAAGTGGCTTTGATTTCAACCATTCCGCCTTTGAGATGTTTAAAGAAAAGTTCTGCGTGCTCTTTCTCGTTGCCTGCTGTTTCTTCAAAAATGGCACCGATCTGCTCGTATCCTTCTTTTCGCGCTACGCTGGCAAAAAAAGTATACTTGTTTCTTGCTTGTGATTCTCCTGCAAACGCAGC
>JBEKPM010000105.1:0-5961 GCA_049520735.1 Bathyarchaeia archaeon
CATAACCGCGTCCCATCTGCCAGCGGAGTGGAACGGCGTCAAATTCTTCCATCAAGACGGAGTCGGCTTCTTCGAAGACGAAAACAAAAAACTGGGAGAGATCAGCGCCTCAGAAAAATTCATAACAGGCACAGGAACAGCAAAACCGCTCGAGGGGATGGACACAGAATACGCTGATTTCGTGGCTGAAAAAATAAAACCAGAGAAAATAAGCGTAGTCGCTGACTTTGGAAACGGGGCCGCCTGTCTCTTGGTTCCGAAGATTCTCAAGAAAATCGGTGTCAAAGCCACTTTCCTGTTTGATTGGCCCGACCCAAAGTTCTCAAACAGAGACCCTGAACCGAAACCAGAAGCCTTGACCGCTCTCTGCAAAAAGGTTGTATCCGAGAAGGCAGATCTTGGAATAGCGTTCGATGGCGATGGCGACAGAGCCATTTTCGTTGATGATACAGGCAAAGTCATCATGACCGAGCAAAGCGCGATCCTCTTCATCAGGGACATAATGAAAACTCAAAGGGGCCCTGTCGTCGCCAACATAGAGTGCTCAGACATCATAGAGGACGAAGTTAAGAAATATGGGGAAAAAGTGTTTCGAATACCGGTTGGCCACACGTTTTTGGTGCAGGAAACCAAGAAACACAAAGCTGTTATTGGTGTTGAAGAATCTGGACACATATGCGTTCCAAAGTTCTTCTGGTTCGATGATGCAATAATAAACAGCATGTACATGGCAGAAATAGTCTCAAAAATGGGACAGAAACTGTCAGAAGCCGTGAAAGAGTTGCCGTCGAGGCTTTTCGAAAGAATCGAAATAGAGTGCTCTGACGAAACGAAGTTTCAAGTTGTCGACAAGATAAAAACAAAGGCAATGGAGATATATAAAAACACAGATACAATTGACGGCGTCAAAATTGTTTTTACAGATTCGTGGGCTCTGATCAGAGCATCAAACACATCGCCTATACTCCGCTTATCGATAGAGGCAAGAGACCAAAAAAGACTTGATGAACTCAAGAAGGAAATGACAAAACTGATAAAGAGCGTCAATGCATGAGTCAAGACTCCTTAACTACAGAAGAGGCAAAGAAAGCCAATATTGATGAACTATTAAGCAAACTTTCAGCGGGCAAGGGGGGTCTTTCTTCCTCTGAAGCTGAAAAACGACTTGTGCAATACGGTCCTAACGAAATTCAGGAGAAAAAAGTTAACCCATTACTAAAGTTTCTTCACTATTTTTGGGGTCCAATTCCATGGATGATTGAGGCAGCAGTCGTAATGTCTGCGGTCATCCAACGATGGCCTGATTTTGCAATAATTTTAACTCTACTAATGGTAAACGCAGTAGTAGGTTCCTGGCAGGAACGCAAAGCTGACAACGCAATAGAACTGCTAAAAAAAAGGCTAGCCCTAAAAGCCCGAGTTCAACGAGATGGCAAATGGCAAGATATGCCGGCTGAGAAACTGGTGCCAGGCGACATTGTTCGACTGCGGTTAGGAGACATCATCCCCGCCGACGTAAAACTAATTGATGGGGATTACCTCTTAACCGACGAATCGGCACTAACAGGCGAATCTCTCCCTGTAGAAAAACATCTCTCCGATATCGGATACGCAAGTTCCATCGTTAAACAAGGCGAAATGAACGCGCTCGTCGTCAATACCGCCGCCAAAACCTTTTTCGGCAAAACCGCCAAACTCGTAGAGATAGCCAAAACCCCAAGCCACTTCCAAAAAGCCATCAGCAAAATAGGCGATTACCTGATTTTTCTAGCGATAGGACTCGTAGCAGTGATCGTTATAGTCTCGGTTTTTCGCGGCCAAAACATCTTAGACATAATTCAGTTTGCATTGATCTTAACTGTTGCTGGGATACCTGCAGCACTTCCCGCAGTTCTCTCAGTCACAATGGCCGTAGGCGCCATAGCCCTAGCCAAGAAAGAAGCCATAGTCAGCAAATTAGTCGCAATTGAAGAAATGGCAAGCATGGATGTGCTGTGCTCAGACAAAACAGGCACTATCACCAAAAACGCACTCACGATGGGAGGAACCAAACCTTATGGTGGATTATCAGAAAATGACGTACTATTCTTCAGTGCTCTTGCTTCAAGAGAAGAAGATAAAGATCCTATCGACGAAGCAATCTTGACTAAAACCAAGAGCACACCCGTTATTGCCGCTAAAATTGGGCACATCAAAGTGACCGGTTTTAAGCCCTTCGATCCAGTCATAAAGAGAACTGAGGCAACAGTGCAGGGACAAGATGGAAGCCAGTTTAAGGTAACTAAGGGAGCTCCTCAAGCGATTTTGGCGTTGATCGAAGACAAGCAATCAATCAACGACAAATTGACAAAGGATGTTAATGAATTTGCTAAAAAAGGGTACCGGGCTCTGGGAGTGGCTCGAACTGATAAGGAGAATAAGTGGCAATTTGCAGGCTTAATTGGGCTGTTTGATCCGCCAAGAGAAGATTCTGCTGAAACGATAAAGACGGCTCAATCAATGGGTGTTAACGTGAAAATGGTAACTGGGGACCACATAGCTATTGCCAAAGAAATTTCGAGCCAGGTAAACCTTGGAAGCGATATTGTGTTGCCCGCTGCCTTTTTGGACAAGCCTGATAGTGAGGCTCAACGAGTGGTTGAAGAGGCTGAAGGTTTTGCAGAGGTCTTCCCTGAACATAAGTACAGAATTGTGGAGCTTCTCCAAGAAAAAGACCATGTTGTGGGAATGACAGGGGACGGTGTTAATGATGCGCCTGCTTTGAAGAAAGCTAACGCGGGTATTGCTGTTGAGGGTGCTACCGACGCTGCAAAGTCCGCAGCAGCCATAGTTCTGACGAAGCCGGGTCTCTCTGTTATTATCGATGCGATTAAGGAAAGTCGCAAGATTTTCCAGCGCATGACGAATTACTGCACGTACCGCATCGCCGAAACCATACGGGTGCTGCTTTTCATGACTGCTTCAATTGTGATTTTCCAGTTTTATCCTGTTACTGCTTTGATGCTTGTTTTGTTGGCGCTTCTAAATGACCTGCCGATTATGACGATAGCTTATGACAATGTGAAATACTCGGATAAACCTGAGAAATGGGACATGCGAACTTTGTTAGGAATAGCGACATTTCTTGGGGTAATCGGGATATTCTCTTCCTTTGGAATGCTCTATATCGGATTAGTCGTACTGAAGTTAAACCCGCTCGTGCTCCAATCGCTTATATACCTAAAGCTTTCAGTTGCTGGGCACTTAACTGTGTTTGTTGCGAGGACTAAGGGTCACTTTTGGTCGGTGAAACCGGCAAAGCCGCTTCTGTTTGCAGTTATAGCTACTCAACTTACCGCTACAATAATTACTGTGTATGGGATTTTGCTTCCTGCAATGGGCTGGGGGCTGGCCGCTCTCGTGTGGGGTTATGCGTTGCTCCTCTTTGTCATGACAGACTTTGCCAAAGTACGACTTTACAAGCTACTGAATCGCGAGGGCGGAAAACTTGGAAGAGGCGAGGCCGCCAATGCCCTCAGAACGGTAACGCCCGACAAGGCCTTTACTTTCTACAGGGATTACGGGCAACCTCTCGGCGTTACCTCAAAAAGCTTGGACGAACTTGCCGCCAGCGTGAAGACTATCGAGCCGTCTTCAGTCAGGTTTCACGTTAAAGAGGGAGACTTTGAAAACTGGTTCACGATGCTGGGAGACAAATCGCTGGCAAGTCAGGTCGCCGCATTGCGCGACAAGAAAATCTCTCCAGATAAACTAAGGAAGAAGGTGAGCTCGATGATCAGCAAGCGCGTCGAGCAGTTACACAAGATCGCCAGTTCGAAGGAAAAGGAGGCGCAAGCGCCCCCTGCCAGTCAGGTCAAGTCTTGAGCTGGATGGACGGTTTCATTTCCTCTTCGCTGCTTGAGGCAGCGACTTTTAGAGACCTCTCAAAGAGGTTGTACCTAAGTGGCGCTAGGCAAACCCCTAACCATATGAGTTAGCGTTCTATTTGAACCCTTGACGACCTGCCAAAGCTGCGGAACATTTCCTCTGAAAGTGATAAGCAACACGCAAAATTGAAAGGAAGTTGAAGGGGAAAAAACCTCATTCCACTTTATCAGGTCTATATCTTAAGAGAGCGGTAAAGCCGCTTAAAGCTGTGAGTTTTGCTTTTTCTTCCGATTCTGTTGATATTACCTCAACTTTTGCGTTTGTCTGTGAAGCCGCATCTTCTAAGACATCTACTATGTCCTTCTCCTCCACCTCGTATTCAACCGCACTACACTTATCGCATGGGCTCGATATCATTTCCCGCACCGTTTGAACCTTCTTCTCCTTATCTACTATCTTCGCCCTTGATAGTTTGCATCTTTTGCACATAACAACAATTTCAATCATATCTGTACTATCTGTTACTAGTGCAACTTCCACTTCACCTTTCTTAAGCGTGCTCAAAACTGAATCTAAGCCGTAAATAGCTAAACCGTCTTGCTTACCTATGTCTGCCAGAAGACGCTGCACAGTCCTCTTCTGCTCTGGCGCACACATATTCTTCAATGCCTCAGATGATTTTTCAAGCACCTCGCTCAGTCCTTCTTTGCCGATGGATTGTGTATCAATTTTGCCTAGAAGCGCGTTCTTTAGTTCATATTGAAGGTAATCACCCTTTACGAAATCCTCTTTCGTTTGGCCGGGTCCTCCAACTATCAACACATTAACTTTATGGTTCTCAAGAAATGCCTTTGTTGCATGCTCCGCAACCCTATGGAAAAAGTATGTGACTTCCATATCGCGTCCTCTTTCGTAGCGCCTTTGGCTCGACCCGCCCTTTCCAGACTTTCCCGGAATCCCCGAGGTTATATTTTCGATAACTTCGAAGCGTTCACCATCAAGTATCCCGAAGCTAGCCTTCTTTGAATCCATGTTGATAAGTCCAACAACTCTTTGGTCTCTGAGCATTACTCTTAGCGGATCTAATTGGAAATGATTGTTAACTTCGTAGAGATAGGTGGTAATCGGCTCTGGTGGAACGAGCACTTCAACGTTCAAAACTTCGCTTTCCGCCTCGTTCGCGACGAAAGTTCCAGCAAACATCGCGAGTCCATTCTCTGGAATTTCCTTCTGCAGTTTTAGATGCTGAATTACATTCTTGATGGCGTCTTGAAGGCGATCCTTAACGTCCCTATCGTTCTCAGATTTCGTGACAGAAGAATCTGACTCCTCCTTGAGGTTTGCGACTATCTCATCTATTGGTTTCTCCCGAGGTATAAAGAGCGAGATGAACTCCATTCCCTTTCCCTCTTTGTCTGATAGCCACGCCATACGCTTCTTCAGTTTGTGCTGTTTCACGGAATTAGTAGTTGCCATCTGGCATGCTTTAAAATGCACTACTTTCTCAGGAACCAAATCGGACACCTTAACATTCAGGTACATCAGAGACTAATTTATTAGTTTTCAGAAATAGAGCCAAACGTTTCCACGCCTAAAGTAAGGTTTCACACTACTTATTGCCTGCGCCAGCGTGGTGCCAAATTACATTTTTTGTGTTTAGTCTCTGTTCATTTTACGAATAGTTAAAAAAATAACCTACAACCTTAGCATACTGGCTAAACTAAATTAGAGACAGAGCCATTTGAAAAGAAAAGAATAAATAAGAACTTCAGTTAGGCGCATGCGCGCTAGTTTTTCCTTCGGTTCTGAAACTTTTTCAACATTCTCTTTTTAGGAAGCTTCGGTCTTTCCACACGGTCTTCATCAGTAGTTTCCAAAATAACTCCCCGAACTAACATTGCGCTATGTTTCTTTTATGCATTACTACCATTGGCACACGACAGTCGGAAAATTTATCGAGAGAGTATTAAATTAATATTAGACCTTAGTTTTAATTAAGGTTTTAGCGCTGAAACGAAGGTTTTATTAGCTTATAAGCGCAATATTTGGCTTTTGGGCTATTTGCATGCTTAATTACAACGTATTGTCGAAAAA
>JBEKPM010000106.1:0-10375 GCA_049520735.1 Bathyarchaeia archaeon
GATAACTGGACCCTGCGTTTTGGCTCAATCTCTGGGGCATCCTCGACACCCTTCATGGCGCTGACAGTTGCCAACCCGAAAGTTGACAGTTTATACTGGCCGTTCTCCATTTTGTTAATGAGGTCGCCGAGGCTTTCAAGGTGATAAGTCAATTTAGAAGAGGAAATGTCAAGTTGCTCAGCTATATCCATGAAAGTCATCGGTTTAATTGAAAGCATACGGATAATTTTGCGGCGGGCTGGATGCTTAAGCGACGAGAACATGATCGAGTAGATTTCGTCCTCTGAACTAGCCATCTAAAGACCCGGTTAAGTACAGGGTAAATTGTCGAATGAATATTTAAAACAACCGTAAAAAGTTTTTCCAAGCGCTGTCCAGAATGATAAATTGCCTTGCTTTGAATGACTCAACCATGTAAATTCGTCGGAATAACTTGCGTAACCACGTCAAATTGTTTTAATAACACGGTTTTCAATAGTTACGAACGCTCAATTTAGAGGCATAGAAAAGTTAATGCTAATCCAAGAAGTTATACTTGAAAATTTCATGAGTTACGAATACGCTCGGGTACGCGCGGGAAAATCCTCTCTTTTGCTCGCGATATCCGTGGGGCTTGGTCAAACATACACCGAACGGTCAAGGAAACTCAGCGACTTGATCAGGTGGGGAAAAGACCAAGCCCGAGTCACATTAATTTTAGATAACAGCAAGCAAGGTAACAAACGCCCCGTGCAGAAATACCCCAAAGACCAGCTTTTCCTCACCCGCGTATTGCGACGCGATGGCAAATACGGGTTTGAACTCGAAAACAAAGCGGCAGGCAAACAGGACATTGAACGCTTACTAGGCAAATTCGGCGTCGACCCCGACAACATGCTAATCATTATGCATCAGAACATGGTTGAACAATTCACCGTGCTAAGCAACGTTGAAAAACTGCGCATGGTTGAGGCGGCAGTCGGGCTGGAGCCTTTCCGCGAAAACGTTGTGCAAGCCAAAACCAAGCTAACAAGAATTCTGACTCAAGAGGAATCCGTTACTAAACTGTTTGAGCAAGCTCAGCAGACACTCAACTATTGGCGGGAACAATATGACAAGTACCAGGAGAAGAAGCAGCTGCAAATTAAACGCCGTTTCCTAGAGCGGGTGCTTATTTGGGCTGAAGTTGAAAAACGGGAAAGCACCGTTAGAAACCTGCAGGCAACTCTTGACAAAAACCAGGAAAGCCTCAGCAAAATCGAAGAGGAAAAACAGGACATTCTTAACCAGCTTGGGACACAACAGAATCAAACTGAAGCCCTGAAGGGAAACATGAAAGCCGTTTTCGACGAACGACTAAGCCTTGAACATGACATAGCCCAAAACCAATCCACACAGTCTCTAATTAGCCAGCTTCTTGAAGAAACCCAAATGCTTCAGCAAGCCATCCAAGCCAACAAAACCAAGCTGAAGCTTCTCAGAAATGAGAACTTGAAGGAAATGCTCAAGAACACTGAGCTGGAGCTCTCAAGCGCAAACGAGCGAGTTAAGCAGAATCAGACAGAAATGACTTATCTCGAAGAGTCCGCAGGGAAAGCGTCAGATGAAATACTGGAGCAACGGGTCAAGTTGGCTCTACTTGAATTCAAGCGGGCAAACGCGATCGTGAACCTCAAGGAACTTGAGAAATCGCTCAAAGAAGCCAAAGAAAGTCTAAACGCGACAATCCTCAAGGCGAAGGAGTCGGGAGAACGGATAGCAGCCGCGAAAAGCGCGAGCGACATTCAAGATGAAATCCGCTTAACTGATGGGCATTTGGCGGCGCTCTCTGATGTTACAGAGGACATTGAACGCCAATATGAATCGTACTCCAAACTTTACTTAGAACTTAAAGAAAAAACTCAGCTTGTTGAGGAGAACCGCGAGAAAACCCTTCAAGAAGTCAAAACCCGAATGCATTCTTGGCGGACAGTCATGGAAAGCCTTCTTGACAGGGTAAACGTTGAGTACCAGCGAATCATGGTCCAAACTTTGGCGTCTGGTGCAGTGCAACTTTCGAATAATCAGGATATTGAGACTGCGGGCTTAGAAATCATGGTCGGGTTCAAAGGCAGCAAACCCGTTGCGCTTGACGCTTACACTCAAAGCGGCGGGGAACGCACGACGGCAACCATGAGTTTTCTTTTGGCTTTGCAGCAGCATGTACGTTCACCGTTCCGTGCAGTCGACGAATACGATATACATATGGATCCAAAAAACCGTGAATTGATCGCGAAAATCCTTCTCGCTGTCATCAAAGATGCAAACGCGCAGTACGTCGTCATCACGCCTAGCCAAATCACATTTGCCCAGCAAGATGCCAACGTAATCACTGTGCAGAACATAGAAGGAAAATCCGTTGTCCGTGAGGTAGTGGCTTAATGCAGAAGGCAAAAGAACCCAAAGTCTTGGGCAAAGAAAGGCTTGAACGCATAATTGAAATGTGTATCGCTATCGAAAGCCACAACGCGGAACCCTTCACCTTACAACTTGACGAAATCATACAGGTTGTCAAAGAATATTTTCCGCATTGGCAAAACCCAGAGGAACTAAAGCTAGACGCTGAAACACTCCATCATTTAGCCAGAGTAATCAAAATGCAGAGCGAATGGGTCAAACAGCGTTCCACTGCGCTGTATACTGACCCTTTTCTTTTGGAAGAAAAAATCCATCAGATGAGCAAGCAAGAAATGGTTGAGGTCTTCCTTCAATCTTGGAACCCCATTCTCGAATTTGAACAAATCAGCCTTAACACTTTAGCTCAGGGACTACTATATTGGGAAGCCTTGGCGCCCATCAGCGAAAGATGGAAGGACTTTGAGGCAGCGGAGGTTTCAAACGCCTACACCAGTCGAGATGAATTGATAAAGCAGCGTGTCCTAAGCGACAAAGAATTCTCCGTCGAACTCGACACGTACTGGCAAGAACTCAAAGACTGCGTCGCTGCTAAAGGCCAAGAAGACAAAGTGAACTACTGGGACTTCATCGGTGCAGACACATACGAAGAAACCGTCCAGAGAGCATTCCTAGCCGCCTTCCTCATCACCTACGGGTTCGCAACATTAGAAATTGACCGATTGGAAGAGCTAGTTTTCATAAAGCCGTTCCAACATCAGAGAATTGAACCTTTAACGCAGCAGTCAGCATCAGTGGCCATCGCGGTTTCAGTTGAAGACTGGAGAAAATGGAAGGAAGGCGAATCAGATTGAGTAAGAGAGGCGTTTACGGCAGCAAAATCAAGAAAGCAACCCAGATGCTCTTCTACAAGCGGCATCAAAAACCAGGTGTCCGAGGCTCCGAACTCCACAAAGCATTGGGTTCAGACTACCCTAAAGTGCTCGATCTGCTTGACGACTACCTCAAACCACTATATCTGCAGGTAAAAACTGTTTTCGAAGAAGAAAAAACGCCTGAGAAGCCAACGTTGGAGGAACTGGACAAAGCAAGATTCTACGTTGCTTTACGCGGCGACTTATCGACCCAGGATAAGCTGATTGGCTGGCGAATCGACGATTTGGCAGGGTTAGCTATAACGATTTCATTCATAATAAGCAAGAAGGGACAAGCAGCGCGGAAAGAAGTTGAAAAACTGCTCAGCGAAAAGATGCCTAACTGGAAAATCGGCTTAAACATTGAACGCTATATCCGCTACGGCTATTTGGGGCAAGATGACAACGCGCAACTGTACCTTGACTGGCGAACGCGAGCAGAAGTCGACCAGAGAGCACTAATTAATATGCTGCTGACAAGCGAAACCCCAAAGCCACAAGCCGCCGTTCCCATAAAAGAGCAGGAAGAAGAGAGGACAGAGTAAAAACGCGTAAAATCCTTGGGAAGAAATTCAACTCTTAAATCAAAAAGCATTATCTATCTGTTTCCCGTTTTCCCTGTTTACATTATCGAGAGAATAAAGTTTAAAAGATGCTTTTTCGTTTCTGTTTGGCTCTATCAGAGACACATAAAGCTCATGTGTAATCTGCATAAGGACTTGTCCCAGAAAATAACAAATCTCAATAATAGGAGGAAAAGAAATGTTGTCAAGAGACTGCGACGGATGTTCGCAAATGAAAGCTTGCATTAGACGTTTTTGCGTTGTTGAAAAAGGCAATTGCGTTTACTGCCCAGACGGAACAGCCCACCTAGTAGACGGGTTATAAACCCCAACAGTATAGCATTTTTAAGCAATTTATGCTGTTGTCTCCTTTTATTTTTTTAATTCATTTTAGTGATTCATAGGGAACACTCCAAAATGACCTATGAATGGGAAAAAGTTGTTCTCATAGTGGCTAATGGCGGGCCCGGTGGGATTTGAACCCACGATCTCCGGCTCCGAAGGCCGACACCTTAATCCGTGCTAGGCTACGAGCCCAAATCAACCTAACAACTCAATAATGGTGTTGCATTAAAAGATTTACGGCAATTCTTATAAACCAACATAATATTTAACTTGAGTGCTCTACTCGGTGGGCCGGTAGCTCAGCACGGCTGGAGCGTTCGACTGATAATCGAAAGGTCGGCAGTTCAAATCCGCCTCGGCCCACCACATATCAAAATTTACTATCTAAGCTTTTTGAGGTTTTCATGGATTTTTTTCCAATAAAAGCTGTCTGCTTGTTCCAGCAGATCTTTTCTGTGTTCTATTTCTTCTCAACCAAGAGGGCTTTTTAAGAGATGGATTTTAAGTTCCAGCGTATGAAGTTCCAAGAAAGCATCTTCCCCGTTCTAAACCTTCGCAATGGAATATGCATCTTTTCTGTATCTTTTCATTTTTTTGCCCTCTTTCATTTGAGGACTTATGGTTGTTCGATTTGAATAATTTGCAGAGCTAAGGGTTCACTTACCTGTGACCCGAAAGACGCGGCGTAAACCTTTGAAGGATGGCAACTGATCATCCACCAAATCTTAGACTGAAACTTCAAACCAAAAGCATCAGTATCGGCTAATTGGGGGGGCTATCTTGATTGCCACTTTTTCTTTTCTTGCGTCCAGTCTTAATGACAACGTTCACTTCCACGGTACCGCCCTCAGTTTCTTCATTTTCCGGTGGCTCTCCTTTTTCAGAAATCGCTACTGACGGCTGAGTAGGCTGCTCTTTCAGTGTTGTGGTTTGCGCTTTTTCCTCTGTGCCTACTTCAATCGGACCCTTCGCCGCCGACTCTATTTCTCCGCCAACTCTCTCCAAAGGCTCGAATATTTTCTCTGTCTCCATTATCAAATGAGATTGTGGATGCGGCCCGAGGGTTGTAGTGTAAACTTTGGAGATTACAGCGCCGAAAAGAACAATGTGGTTAAGAATGTAGATCCAAAGAAGAATAATCATAAGCGAACCTGCAGCGCCTGCAATCGTTGTAACCTTGAAGGTTTGAACGTAAAAGCCGAGGATATAATTGACCACGGTGAAAGCGACGCCCGCCAATATTGACGGCAAAGCAACGTCTTCCCAATGCACTTTTCTGTCTGGAAGAGTCTTGTAGATTAAAGCGAAAAGCAGAGTTGATAGAGCAAACGACAGCATGATTTGGGCTGCCGTGAGAGAAATCAGGGTCAGAGTACGATCTATTGAGTAGATTCTTATTGCGGTGAATAAAGCCGCTGACGTTATTGTCCACGCAATAACGATTAGGCCTAGAGAAGAAACCAGAAGGAACGGCCCGATTGTTTCCTTTACTCTGTCAGACAGTTTTTTTGTTTTAGGCAGATTAACTTCCCATATGACATTCATTGTATCTCGTAGAATTGCGAAAGCGCCAATTGCTCCACCTAAAGAGAAGCCTACTATCGTAATCGCTGCCCAAGCAGAACTGAAAGGCGACATTGCACCTGCCAGCAACTGCTTAAATAATCCAGCTATCTCGGGTCCCGCAAACGAACTTATTTGCTGAAGCAACTGTTGTGTAGCTTGGGTTTGACCATAAAACAGCGCAAAAATACTTATCACAATCAGCAAAAGGGAGGGCAATGGCAGAATGATAAAGAAAGTTAATCCAGCTGCTCGTATAGGCACGTTATCCTTCAGCCACTCTTTAAATGAGCCGAGAAAAAACTTGACAAGCTCTTTTCGATTCATGATTTACCCTTAAAACGCCGCGAAAAAACGTCCAAAATCCTCTATCTTCGGCGCTTATATTTATATTGCGGTAGATGGGCAGTTATGGAAACCCCGAATTTTAGGGGTGGCGAGCTACCGAAAGCTTCGAGAAAAGTCCTAGCTAATGACAATACGAGTTTTTCAGTTTATCTTTTAGGAACGTGTGCAATCATCAAATGTAAATGATCTCCGCGTGTAGTTGTCACTTCGTTTCCTAATGTTCTGCAAATTGCCTTTAGCGAACCAGCAGTGTAATCTAACAAATCTTTCCCGTCAGTTGTCAGCGCATATACTTTCTTAGGTCTTCCACCATTCAGGTTCCAATCGCATTTGATGTAGTTCTTCTTTTCCATCGTATTGAGCAGGGGATATATTGTGCTTACGCCAAAGCTTATGCCGTAGGTTTTGCGGATAGTCACTAAAATTTCATAACCATGCATTGGGCGGTTATCAAGCATTTGAAGAACAATCAGGTCTAGAAAACTTTTTGTAAGTTTTGTTTGGATGTTTTTGTGTATGATGCTCATTTTTTCCCTACTGTTTGTTTGTTCTACAGGTACACAATATATCTTTACAAGACATATTTCTGCAAGTATCTGAATGCACAAGAGAACATATAAAGTTTGAGACATAACACAAGCATACCCAAGCACATAAAAAGAATCGTTTTGACCGAAAAAACCATGAAAAACCAGCCCGCAAACATCAGTAACACCCTCACAAAACACCCGTGCAAGCTCACAGTAGTAGCAAAAAAGAACTGTACAACACTTAAGCAAAAGAACAGTGATTACTCAATCATGGGGTCGCGGAAAAGATATTTTCTTACTTTTTCTGACGAAGGAAAGGACGGATAGACACTTTTTTTAATTGAATTAGTTTTCAGTTGGTAAGTGTGCGGTGTTTCCAAGGTTATCAGATGAAAAGTATGAATCAGTAAGACATAATTTGTTTAAGCCGAGAAAATGATTTATTTCAAAATAGGCGATATCATGCAAAGAAAGTCTGGTTCCTCCCCTCTACCTTTGATTGAAACTTCTGCACTTACCAAACAGTTCGGTTCCGTTCTTGCTTTGAGCGACGTGAATTTGCGGGTGATGCAAGGCGAAGTTTACGGTTTGCTCGGTCCTAATGGTGCAGGCAAAACAACAACTATCAAGTCTGTCCTCGGGTTGCTGGAGCCCACTTCAGGTTGGATCAAGGTTGTCGGCTTAGATCCCGTGAAAAAACCCATCGAAGTCAAATCAAAAATCGGGTATGTCGCAGAAAATCCAATAGTCTACGATTCCCTGTCGCCCCGCGACTTTTTGGAGTTCGTTGCGTCAATCAGAAAAACCGACAAAGCCATCACCAACGAGCTGATTGCTCAACTGGCGAATGCTTTTGAAATGGCGCAGTACTTCGACTCGCCAATAGCCACCCTGTCATTGGGAATGAAGCAAAAAGTCGCGTTAATAGCCTCGGTCATCCATCAACCGCCTGTCCTGCTGCTCGATGAACCCCTCAACGGCTTGGACGCTAAAAGCAGCCGAATCGTAAAGGAGCTAATTGGGTTTCACGCGCAGAAAGGCGGGACCGTCCTGTTTTCCACCCACATTATGGAGGTGGCACAGCAGGTTTGCACAAGAATCGGAATAATCCACCAAGGCAAAGTAATAGCTGAGGGAACTCTCGATGAACTCAGATGCAAAACCGAAGATAGCGGCGGCACGCTCGAAGAAGTCTTTCTCAAGTTAACCCATGAAGAATCCGAAGTAGCCGACACTATGAGGATGCTCAGGGAGGCATTCTTCAAGAATGAAGCTAAGTGAAGCCTGGCGTCTAAGCAAGACCTGCTATCGGGAAATGGTTTATCGTTCGCTTGCTGAAGAGCGGGGGCGGATGTGGTGGGGCGCCTTCGGACGCAACCGCCAAGGAAAAGAATCGCAGGACGACCTTGAACTGACCGAGAGAGCGCTAAGAATTGCCAAGTTCGACAAATCCATTGTCGCTTTCTTCAACGTAGTTGTTTCGCTGGCTCCGTTTGCCTCGCTGTTCCTTGGAAGCCCAGGCTTTGGGTTAACCAGCGCAATCTCGCTCAGCCTCGCAGTAACATTCGGGTTCACTGCGCTCTACGCGATCCAGACTCTCTCTTCGTTTATGAGCCCTGAATCTTCAGCTTTAATCTCAACTCTACCTCTTGATCAGGATGAGTTCTCCCTGATAACCTTGTTTTCCTTCATCCGATCTTTCGACTACATGGTCATAGGCTCAATCCTCAGCCAAGTCGTACTCGTTGCTTACCTAACAGCTTCTCCCGTAGCAACCTTAATCATGCTTGCAGCCTCTACCGCCAACGCTTTATTTGCTGTTGCCGTTGCATTGTGGTTTTCAAGGGTCTTCCAGAGGAACATGCTTCAGGGAGGAAGGTCCAAAGCCAACACGGTTCTGCGGTTGCTCTTTATTTTGATGTGGGGTTTGCTTCTGGTCGCTGTAGGCTTCCTGTTCAGCATTCCATGGTATGTTGTTCCTAATCTGCAAAGCACGCTGCTTAGCGCCGGGCACGTGTGGAATTCGCTGCTGGGTTTTCTGTACCCCTTTTCAGCGGGTGTTGTCATAACCGCCTCAGTTTCCAACGTAACCTTGTCAACGCTACTTGTCGCGTCAGTTGCTATGGTTGGATACGCTTTGCTAGCGATTTATGCTGGCAAATGGAGCTTGGGAACCGTTAGGGGCATATCCCAGGGCGTGGGAGTGAATATTACTCGGGTTACTGCAATGAACTTTTCAGTTAACCCACATGGTCCGCTGTTGGGTTATGTTTCCAAAGATCTTAAAGTGGCTTCCCGGAACCCAGCCACAGCCTTCTTCTTTGCCCTACCCGCGATTGAAACCGTCCTTACAATTATGCTCGACTCGAAGGTGGGCACACTCCGAACAGCTCTGGTGCTTTCTGGCACTTCGCTTGGGGCAATCTTCGCTCTGCTTTTGCCCCTTGCCCTTCTAAGCGCTGAAGGAAAAGGATTAGAGTATACCAAAACCCTGCCGATAAGCTCACAAAGAATCGTTCTCCCCAAGACGCTCGTGTCCACGGCAACCTATGTTCCCGTGCCAATCGCGTTAGCTATCTTATCCCTGTTTAAACCGTTGACTTCGTCGTCCGCACTTCTCATTCCGTTCATAATTGTTTTGTCTGTAGCTTCAGCTAGCATTTTGGAAATCAAACTTTTCCTCAGAACCGCTGCTAAGGGCAAAATCGCCTCGGTGTTCAATGACTTCGAAAAGTTAGCTGTCGGAGTAGCCGTCATATTGGTTCCCGAAGTTGCCTATGCAGTGGGATTCCTTGCAACGTTTAACCATGCCTTTTCGCTTCTGGTTATGGGTGCAGTTTCGTTTGCAGAGTTTGCAGTGGCTTTCTTTGTGCTTAGGCGATCTTAGAGAAATGTGCATTCAAGCAGTGGCACGCCGAATCAGCCTGGGTCAAGCGAGTTGTCTTCACGGAGACAGCCTTGAATTTCTATGCAAAAGGCTCGGGAAAAAGCTTGAGTTTTGGGACCCGTGAATTTCCCTCTTGAAGTTGGGAAGCTAAGGAAAAAGAACGGTAATCCTATACTAAGCGAGACTTCGGCTGTGGAAAATCCTGCGGGTTTTTTCTTTGAGAAATGGGTTGGTTTTTTGGTTTGGGGTTTGGATTAATTGCAACTGTAAGCTAAAATACGCTATTTTAAGCTAAAAAACGCTATAATACGCTAGATTACGCTATAATAAGCTAAAATAAGCTAGAATAGTCGCTGGGAAATGTCAAGAGAGAAGCCGCCAGTGTCAATTATAATTTTTGTGTTGACTCTATTTGCATCTACTGTGCAGCAAAAGTTAAAGAGCTCCATCCCGCTGGTCAATGATGACTTTTTCAAATAAGCTTCGGCTCAGGAGCGTTGCTATCTTTGTTTCATTCCTTTTTCGGGGAATCTTTTGGTTCAGCTGTTTTTTCGAGAGTCAGGGACCAGTTGGTGAAGCAATCCCAGAGCAGGCTTGAGCCGTCTTGGTTTTGGCTTTTGCTCATTTTGGCGCCTTCAAGTAATGGTTGAAGAACGCCACGGCCATCGTCCATGCGTCTTCCGCTGCAGCTTTGTTGTAGCTGGGTCTGTTCTCGTTGAAGAAAGCGTGCTGCGTGCCCTGGTAAATCTTCATCTGAAAAGTCTTCTTATTCAAAATCATAGCCTCAACTAGGGCGGATACCCCGCAAGTTATTCTCACGTCTTCGCCAGCATAGATTCCAAAAACAGGACC
>JBEKPM010000107.1:0-5933 GCA_049520735.1 Bathyarchaeia archaeon
CCTCTCCCCTGAATAGCGTTTGTCACCTAGCCAGGTGGTTTCGGAACCCCAGTAGACGTCCTCTTGCGGCTCCCAGATGTCCTCGCGTCCACCGCCGAAACCGAAGGTCTTAAATCCCATCGACTCAAGAGCGCAGTTGCCGGCAAGGATCATCAGGTCGGCCCAGGAGATTTTCCTGCCGTATTTCTGCTTGATCGGCCAAAGCAAACGGCGCGCCTTGTCTAGATTAACGTTGTCAGGCCAGCTGTTGAGAGGCGGGAAACGCTGCGCGCCCCCTGATACGCCCCCGCGACCGTCGCCCTTGCGGTAGGTGCCTGCGCTATGCCACGCCATCCGGATGAAAAGCCCCCCGTAGTGACCGTAATCAGCCGGCCACCAATCCTTCGAGTCGGTCATCAGGGCATAGAGATCCTTCTTCACGGCTTCCAAGTCAAGTTTCTTGAATTCATCAGCGTAGTTGAAATCCTTGCCCATCGGATTGGACAAAGGAGAATGCTGATGCAGAATTTTCAGGTTCAACTGGTTCGGCCACCACTCTTGGTTCGACGTGCCCCGCGCACCTGAAGTAATCATAGGTCTCTTTTTTTCAGTCATCTTAAAAATCACCTTAACTCAGACTACATGCATGCGTTTGTAGCCATTATTATTTAGGTATTCTTTCTTATTAATTAGACGAGACGTATTCAATCTTGCAGGAAGTCAAATGGCTATAGATATCGAACGGATCATCGCTAAATTTCATGAGAAAGGTTTCCGACCACTTGCGTGAATAAACCAAAAACAAGAGAAAAACAAAATCGGTTATCGAAAGCTACAGGTTTTGAACTTGTCCGACAACAATTATTTAAAACGATTTGTTATTGCAGGGGCGGATACGTCCAGATATCCGTGTTTTGGGCTAATCTAATCCAACCACCTCCTAACATCCCGCGGCATTTACGAAGTACAATTTGGAATAAACTTAACTCTTAATTGTGCCTAAAAGTTGTCGGGTCATCTTTTGCACAAAACTTTTTAAGTGAATTTGTAAACACTATTGTTTACAGTGACCTAATGCCTCAAGTTCAGTTAAGATTGCCCGACGAAATGATCGCGGAAATTGATGGATGGGTTGCGGAAGGGCGATTCAAAAGCCGCAGTGATGCTATAAAAACGATAATAAGCCTCTATGAAGAACGGGAGAAAACCCGTAAGTTTTACGAGCTCCTGAACAAACGCAGTGAAGAAGCCAAGAAGAATCCTGAAAAGCTGGTTCCAGTAGAGGAAGCTTAGTTTTTTGATTTTTAAGGTTCTGCTGCATCCGACGGCTGCTAAAGAGTTAAGGAAGCTGGATCAAGTAAATCAGGTGAGGATGAGAAAGGCGCTTGGAGAACTTGCGAAGGAACCGTTCAAGCCTGGAAAACCGTTGCACCCTTCAGATTTTTGGAGCATACGGTCCGGTGACTACCGAGCCATTTACGAAATAGACGCAGATCAAAACCAAGTAACAGTGCTTTTCGTTGGCCACAGGAAAAAAGTGTATGATGAATTTTCGAAGCTAATCTAAATCAGAGTGATCTTCGAAATGTATCACACGCGCACCACCGAGAAGCGAGCTATCTGACCTGGCAATGCTGCGGATCACTTCCAAGCATACGTCATTCTGCCGACAACGGACGTGAACCCATTCAGGTGTGCAACTCGGCAGACTTAATTTGCCCTTAGATTTAGGAAAAAGAACAAGATTCTCAAAGTTTAGCGAAGAGAACACTGACCTTTTGGGGGTAAGCCCGGTCCGGTTCAGCTTCAACATCTTTTTGCTTGTAAATTGGGGATTGGATCCCCCTCCAGACGCAAATTTTCAAAGCTAATTCAAAGCAACTTAAACAAAATAAACACAGTATTAGTTCATTTTAAAAACACGTTCCTGATTTACCCAAAATGAAAGAAAATTTCGCTGGTAGAATCGGATGACCACTCTTCAAGAAACATATCGTTGTTATTCATTTCAGGGCTGAGAAATCAAAATTAACCGGAAGACAAAGAAAAAAGAAAATGGATGAGTCTATCGAAGGCTCATTAATGGCGTTTATAAACAAACCTTAAGACAGCAATGATCAGCAGTATGACACCCAACAGAAATAAGAGAGTGCCTGCACCTGAGCCTCGCAGAGGGGCACCATGAACATTTATTATGTATGCCCCAACGATCACCAAGATTATTCCTAGGAAACCCAGAATGATAGCATGCATGTTGCGGTTACTACTTGTTTTTGCAGTTTTCTCCATTTCCAAACCTTCTTTAATCCACATCGTTTCTTTTAGTATATAAGCTTATAATGAATAACGTTCTTTATTGAATCCTACTAAAAGGGCAAACAGAAGTTTTAATGAAAACTAAATGATAGCCTTTGGAACAAAGGAGAGAGGGAGTTAAATGAAAGCTAAAGTCTCGAGGCTTTTAGTATAAATATTCATAGTTGTTTTCGCATGCTCTATTGTAGTTAGTGGTGTCCATGCAGTTGGAGTAACCTCCACAATAACTGTTGGAACTTCTCCCACTGACGTAGCTTATGGTTCCAATAAAGAACTCAGACCCGGTTGGGGTAAGCCCGGTCCGGTCCACCATATGACTAACATGAGATTTTTCATTTAATCCAATCTTTAAATATGACCTTGCAGGGGGTCGCTTGCCAAACCTAAAGGAAACTAAAAATTGCAAAATCAAGAAAAACCAACAGAAAAGGAAACTGGAACTCCTAAAAATGCTCGGCAAAAAACTATACAAAAGAATGCAAGTAAAATCAAAGAAGTCTATACATTGTACACAAGCGGAGTCAGCACCAAAGAGATCGGTCAAAAAATGAAAAAAGCTTCCTTTATTTCTTCTTGATGAGGTAAATCAGCAAGCCCAAGCCAGCACTTACTACCACAGCAACCCCGACGAGAACAGCGATAACGACTGGGACTAATGGAAAAGGCTCTATTCCTGCGTTTGAGTTGGTAAAGGGCGTGTATTGCATAACAACCGTTGAGTCCATAGTGAAAATGTTGTGACCCCCACCCATCACGTAAAGGGTGTTGTTAACAACAGCTACGGCTGACCCTGCTCTATCTATCGGCATAGAAGCAGCAGTACTCCATGAATTGGTTTCTGGAAAATAGACTTGATTTGTGATTTGGGCGTTAAGCGGGTACTTAGCATTAGCTCCACCAATAACGTAAATAGCCTTTACCGCTTTCTCGCCAGTTGTTGCACCTGCACCTGCAGCGGTTACACTCATTGGAATAGGTGCACCAAAACTCCACTTGTCTGTTTTGGGGTTGTATATCTGAGTCAAGTTAGTCTTCGCAGATTCATTTTCTGATCCTGATATCACATAGACTTTTCCGTCCACTACCGCTGAAGCGTATCCTCCGACAGCCGTTGGCATAGGCGAACCAGTAGTCCACGTGTCAGTCACAGGGTCATAAACCTCGACTTTGGCACTCTCATCTATAGACTGCTCGATCATGAAGTTACCCATAATCAGACGCCTGGTTGAAGACGATTCAATCCCGCCGATGAGGTAGATTTTTCCATCAACAACATTTGCCTCAAGGCTGTATCTCGCTGTTGGCATGGATGTTTTTGTCTGCCATGAGTCTGTTTCTGTATCATAAACCTCGTTAGCGTTAGTTGTGTGGGACCCAGTTGCCGAGACGCTTTCTCCGCCTATGCAGTAGATTTTGTTTTGGTAGACTGCTACGCCAAAATCGTCCCTGGAGGTTGGCATTGGCGCTTTCAGAGTCCAAGTATCTGTTGCTGGGTTGTAGGCTTCCGTTGCGTTAACGGATTTGTAGGAAAATCCATTGTCAGTTGTATTGTATCTTTGATTTCCGCCTGTAACGTACACTATTCCATTGACAACTGCCGCTCCAGCACCAGTTCTTGAAAAGTGCATCGAGGCTTTTGTTACCCAAGAATTCTCAGCACCGCTCGCCGGAGACATTGTATTCGCTAAGGAAAACAGAAGTATCGAGACGACTGTTGCCGCCAATGCTGCCCTGTTCAAGTTATTACCAAAGTAAACTGCTCTAAACTTGGATTTAATTCTCCCCAGAGAACACTCTGTTCTCCAAAAAGAACAGTGAGGACGTCTTGCTCAAGCAAAGTTTACTTTTTTTCTGAGCTGACTCCATGTTTCTGTATTTGGATATATTCTAGCGTTCAGAACTGAAGTTATATCGGCGTTAAAGATTTACTTTTGATAGACAATCTAGCTTTCAAGAACGTGTGTAGGATTTGGCAGGTCTCTCGAAAAATCAAAAAAGAATCTTGGAATTACTAAAAATAAAACCTGAAATGACAACCAAGGAAATTGCCGAGATGATTTCCGGCAAAATCGTGAAGTATAACTCAAAAGAATATTCTTCAGCTCACCGCAGTCTAATTTCATTGGAAAAACAGGGATACATCAAGAGAGTACAGATTCAACTACGCTGGCAATGCGCCGCCCATTAATGGAAATTGGGCCCGGTAACACTTCGAGAAACTGGTCCGTTATGATTCATGATTTTCGTTTCTAAGGTCCCGATGATGTGTTTCAGTTCTTGTGTTTTATTTTGAATTTTTCTTCTTCAGGAACCCAAACAGTGAAGTCTTGGGTCTCTTGCAGTAGGATAGTTTGCCTTTCTTTGCGTGGTGTTGTGTACACTCAACACATTTACCGTGTCTAACACACTTTTTCTTAGGACAAGGACAGTTTTCATTGTTAACCGTTTGCATGGCTTTAAGTTGTCAGGCTATGTTTAAAACGCTTTAGACTTACTAAGGCTTCAACGGTTTGGGTCAAAAGTTCAAGTCAACACGTATTGGCTTTAACTTGTTTTTGAGAAAACTCATAAGCAATGTCACAATATCACATAGGTAACAAGAGGTCAATGACAAGGCTTCGAGAAGCGGTCAGAAGGAGTTAGAGGAGTCAATTGTCTAGCATATGGTTTAGATTGATGGCTTTAGGGTTCAAGATTAGAGATTACCGTAACCCAAGAGCTAATATACTGAAAGAAGTCGGGATAAAACAGGGTTTTAAAATGCTCGACTTTGGTTGCGGTTCAGGCGGTTACGTGCTCCCAGCATCCAAATTGATTGGTGAAACTGGTGAGGTGTATGCTTTGGATGTAACTCCACTCGCCATAAAGATGGTTAAGAACATAGTTGAAAAGAATGGTTTGAAAAACGTAGAGACCATTCTTTCTGACTGCACCACTGGGTTGCCCAATGAAAGTTTAGATGTGGCGTTGTTATATGACGTCTTCCACGGACTAGAAGACAAAGAAGCAGTTCTAAAAGAGCTTCACAGAGTGTTAAAAAAAGATGGATTGTTGAGTTTTAGTGACCATCACTTGAAAGAACCGGTTATTGTATCAATGGTGACTGATAGCAAACTATTTAGATTGCTACAAAAAGGTGAATATACATATAGCTTTGCAAAAACTGGGGAATAAGTTATGAGTAAAGCTTTGATTGTTTATGGGACTCGCTATGGATCAACAGCGAACACATCTGAGGTAATTGCAGATACTCTAAGACAAGTAGGCTATGAAGTAAAAATCGTTGATGCTAAAAAAGAAAAAGTACAAAGCATAGGCGAATTCGATCTCATCATCGTTGGCAGTGGAATTCAAATGGGTAAATGGACTAGCGAACCTGAAGACTTTCTCAAAAAGCACCAAAAGGAATTATCAACCAAGAAGTTAGCCCTCTTTGTGTCTTGTGGAGGTGCAAATCCTCTATCTGAAGGTGAAAAGAAGAAGAAAGAGCTCGATGATGCAAAGAGGAAATACCTTGAAGACAAAGCTGTTGAATACAAGGTAAATCCAATTGCGTTAGGTTTCTTTGGTGGATGCTATGACTTTAACCAGATGTCATGGTTCTTCAAAAAAACTCTCTCATCAATTAAACCTAAACT
>JBEKPM010000108.1:0-11909 GCA_049520735.1 Bathyarchaeia archaeon
AAAGGTGTAATCAAGTAAGTCTTGAACGAGGGAATATGTTTGTTGACTTTAAATGAGAATTTAGAGAAGCTTTCGAACGCTTGTGGTGTTACGGGCAGAGAAAGTGAGGTCAGAGACTTGATGATTACGCTCATGACCCCTTACGTCGACGAAATAGTTGTTGATAAACTTGAAAACGTTGTAGGCATCAAAAAAGGCAAAGAAAGGTCAACCAAAATTATGCTTGCTGCTCATATGGATGAAATCGGTTTAATGGTGAAGACAATCACCAAAGATGGTTTTTTGCAGTTCGCAAAGATGGGCGGAATAGATGACCGCATCTTACCCGCTCAAATGGTCACAGTCTTCTCCAAAAAAGGCTCTTTCCCAGGCATAATCGGCTCTAAACCTCCCCATATCCAAAAAGAAGAAGAACGCAAAAAAATAATCGCTTCAGACGAACTTTTTATTGATGTAGGAGCGGAAAACCGCGATGATGCTTTGGCGATGGGAGTGGCTGTCGGCGACCCAATTGGTTTCAACATCAAATACGTACCGTTAGGAAGGGATGTCGCAGTAGGCAAAGCTTTCGACAACCGGGCAGGCTGCGCGGCAATGATTGAAACCCTCAAACTGATCGAAAAGACAGACTACACAATCTACGCTGTGGGAACGGTTCAGGAAGAAGTAGGTTTACGCGGCGCCGGAGCGGCAGCATTCAACATTGACCCTGACGTAGCAATAGCACTCGACGTGACCATAGCTGGCGATGTCCCAGGCGTAAGAGAATATGACAGCAGTGTCAAAATGGGTAAAGGTCCAGCGGTCACCATTTCAGATTCTGGCTTGATTACTCACCCGAAGGTTCTGCGTTGGCTATTAGATTCGGCGGGAGAAGAAAAAATCCCCTTCCAGATAGAAACGGGATTGATGGGTTCAACAGATGCAGCTCGCATTTCCCTTACAAGGCAGGGAATCCCAAGCGGCAACATATCGGTAGCAACTCGCTATATCCACAGCCCTGTAGGAATGGTAAGCTTGAAGGACATTGAAAACTCGGCGAAACTCACCGTCGCCGCCATACAAAGAACCTCACGATACTTTTAAGCGCCGCCGCTTTCATCGAAAGTGTTTTTAGGTCTTCAATCCCATTGGTTAGACAGTGACGCATTAAAATGGATGCTGATCAGAAATTCGCTGGAAAATTCGAGTTTTTAGAACACACCGCCGACGTCTACATTCGAGCTTTCGGGAAAACGATGGAGGAAGCCTATGCAAACTCCGGCCTTGCCATGTTTGAGGTTATGACTGACACAGATAAAATCGGTCAGACCAAGCAGGAAAACGTTGAGGTGGAAGCGGAAGATCAATACGCGTTGCTTTACAATTGGCTGGAAATCCTTCTTGTAAAGTTCGAAACCGAAGGAATGCTTTACTCAAAATTTGAGATAACTGACTGGAAAGAAACAGAAGAGAACTTCAAGTTTAAAGCGAAAATTTGGGGCGAAAAATATGACGCTCAGAAGCACCCTCAGAAGGTCGGCGTTAAAGCAGTAACTTACCACAGGATGATGATAATTAGAGAAAAGGACAGCGCTGTCCTCGAATTTATTTTAGATATCTAGACGAACTTTCTTTTTTTAAGTTCTTCAATCATCCTGTCAACAACTGGTTCTGGTGGCTGATCGAGCGTGGTGGTTTTGGAGACGACGAATGGAATTTTTTTCTTCTCGTAATACTCTAACAGCGGTTTTGACTGTTCCTTGTAGACCTGTAGCCTTTTCTTTATGACTTCGGGATTGTCGTCTGAACGCTGATAAAGTGGGCCGGTGCATTTGTCGCAGACTCCTTCAACCTTGGGTTTGAGGAAGCGGGTGTTGTAGACAGTCGCGCAGTTTCGGCATATCCTGCGACTGGAGAGGCGTTCTATGATTAGCCAGTCGGGCACTTCGAGCTTCAGAATAACGTCAATTTTGGTTACGGCTTCTAAAGCTTTGGCTTGTTCAAATGTACGTGGGTACCCATCCAGAATGAAACCTTTTCCATTGGGAATCTGGCTTAAGCGTTCTTTTAGAAGCTCGGTCACTATTTCGTCTGGAACCAAAAGCCCTTTTTCCACATAAGCCTTGACTTTCTTGCCCAGCTCCGTGTCTTTTTTGATTAATTCGCGGAAAATGTCGCCTGTCGCGATTGTTTCAACGCCAATTTTTTCGTGGAGCCTACTTGCGTAGGTGCCTTTCCCAGCGCCTGGCGGTCCAAACATAACAGCATTCAATTTTCTCTTTGTCCCCAGTTAAACTCTTGCATAGAAGGATTTGCGTAATAAGTTTTACGGGGTTCTAACTTTCACGGAAAAGTTTATTCCAACACGGCACCTACCAAACGGTGCAAGGTGAGGATTTGCACACTCGAATGATTGGGAAAAACCTGTACCAGATAGACTTGGAAACTGGCGGATTCAAAAACCTCATATGCAGCTACGTTTTGAAAGGGACAAAAGTTACCCTTGTCGAGTCAGGACCCACCTCGTCGGTGCCCAGACTTGTCGAAGGATTAAAAGAACTAAAAGTGAGCTTCGAGGAAGTTGAATATGTCGCGGTTACTCATGTCCATTTGGACCACGGCGGCGGCGTTGGCACTTTGCTAAAGTTACTTCCCAACGCAAAAGTACTCGTGCATCCAAGAGGCATGCCACATCTGGCTGACCCAACACTGCTCTGGGAATCGGCCCAGCAGGTTTTGGGGTATGTAAGCGAAATCTTCGGCAAACCAGAACCAGTCCCAAAAGAACGTCTGATACCCGTTTCGGAAGGCTCTTTTGATTTAGGCGGCAACGGCAGACTAGAAGTGTTTGAGACGCTGGGTCATGCCTCGCATAACCTTAGCTTCTTGGAAACCTTAAACGGCGGGGTGTTTCCCGGGGATGCCGCGGGCACTTACTTTCCTGAGTTTGACGTTGTTATTCCGACGACGCCTCCTCCTTTCCGCTTGGACGTTGCTTTGGCTTCTTTAGACAAACTGATCAGCCTTAAGCCCACAGCGCTCTACTACAGCCACTTCGGCAAAGCATCCAACGCGGTTCAGCGGCTAAAAGACTACAAGGTTCAACTTCAGCTTTGGGGAAAAATTGCGGATAAAGGCGTGAGGGAAAAACAAAGCTTTGACCAGATTTGCGAGAAGATAATTCGGGAAGACAAAGTGATGAATCGGCTCGCCAGTATCCTAAGTACCCACCCGATTTACTCTGTGACGGCGCTGGGCAACACTGTTAAGGGATTTTTTGAATACGCAAAGACATTGCAAGAATAGCCGTGGTTAGGTTAGGGTAGGCAGGCGCCTGGGAAGCTTTTGCATGGGTGAATCTCGTAAGTGAAAATGCCTGCTTTGACACCTGGGTCGTTATCCATAAGCTTTTTCGCCTCGTCAACCGAGGCATCGAGAATTGCGATACCGGGAATGTCACCGTCGTCAGAAATCCGGCAAACAATCGGCATAACCCCGTCTCTCCGAAGAGCAAAGTTTCTTCGTCCATGTTCCCAAACGATTCCTCTGGCACCCTCCATCTTGCTGTTCGGTCCGTCTTTCAAAATAACTATGCAGTAAGATTTCGATTTTGCAAGCATTTCCTTCATGAATTCGTCAGTTATTTCAGCCATCCAACCCCAACTCCAACCGTGTCAATTGCTAATGTTGATGCGACATGGTTTTAAATTTTGGCTAAAATTGTAACCTTGCATCGGACAACTTTAAGTCACAACTGTTTTATTTTAGCAGTCCCCTTTTTGACTCTGGTGAATGGTTTTGGGTGAATCGGAAAGTAGAAGGGCGCCAGAACAAATTCCTTTGGAAAAAATAAATGATTATTCTTGGCGTATTCCAAAATACAAGGTTGAGATGCGTGTTCCCGGGATCGTCTTTGCCAACGAAGCTCTTTTAGAGAAAATGAAGACTGATAGAACCCTTTGGCAATGTTCAAACGTGACTCAGCTACCTGGAATCTACAAGCACGCGATAACTTTACCTGACGGGCATGAAGGCTACGGGTTTCCAATAGGCGGAGTCGCAGCAACTGACTACGAAAACGGCGTCATAAGCCCCGGCGGAGTCGGCTACGACATAAACTGCGGCGTACGTCTCTTAGCCACAACGCTCACGGAAGCGGAGATTCGACCTAAACTTGCACCCCTAGCTGAAGCTATTTTCCGCAATGTACCCTCTGGACTTGGAAGCCGCCGAAAGGACCTCTCGATATCCAGCAGCGAACTGGACCATTTAGCGGTTGAAGGGGTGCAGTGGCTAATCAAACGGGGGTTCGGATGGGCGGAAGACGCGGACCATTGTGAAGAAAGCGGACGCATGCCCAAAGCAAACCCAGACAAAGTCTCGCAAACCGCCAAAAGCCGAGGCTTAACACAGATCGGCACCCTGGGTTCAGGGAACCACTTCCTGGAAATCCAAAAGGTAGACAAAATCCTGAACCAGAAAACGGCGAAGGCTTTCGGAATCACCCATGAGGGGCAGGTTACCGTTATGATTCATTGTGGCTCCAGAGGCTATGGGCATCAGGTCTGCTCCGACTACCTCAGAGTAATGGAGCATGCGGTGGCTAAATATAAAATCAACCTGCCTGACCGCGAGTTAGCCTGCGCTCCAGGAAACAGCAGCGAAGCCCAAGACTACGTGCAGGCAATGGCTTGTGCAGTTAACTATGCGTTCTGCAACCGCCACGCAATCATGCATTGGGTCCGCCAAAGCTTCCAGCAAGTCTTCCATGAAAACCCAGAGAAATACGGGTTAAAACTCGTTTACGATGTGTGCCACAATGTTGCTAAAGCTGAAATGCACAACATCGACGGCACAGAAAAGAAAGTTTGGGTCCACCGCAAAGGAGCCACACGCGCGTTCCCCGCAGGACACCCAGATGTCCCAGCAGACTACCGCAGCGAAGGGCAACCCAAGTAGCTGGATTCTGGTTGGTTCGCAGAAAGCTATGGATTTGACTTTTGGGTCAACAGCGCATGGCGCGGGCAGGATGATGAGTCGATCAGCGGCTAAGAGGCAGTATTGGGGCGCCGACGTAAAATCTGCTTTGGAGAAGCGCGGAATCGTAGTTCGCGCGGCAAGCGCCTCGGTTCTGGCAGAAGAAGCTGACCCAGCCTACAAAAACGTGGACGTCGTCGCTGACGTAAGCGACAAAGTTGGGATTGCAACGAAGGTTGCGCGGCTTGTCCCAATCGCGGTGGTTAAAGGGTAAGCTTTGACTCGTCTAATTTTTCTTTTTCCTACCTTTTGGAATTTTCTTGGACGAACTTTGGGGAATTATATAATAGATGTTCTAATAATTTAGCATAAACTAATTCGGGCTAGCAGGAAAACGAGCATTTGACCGATTCCAAAGAAATCAGGTTCCAATACAGCGGATACGTTATCTTCGCGGTTCAGATTTTCAGTGTAATCACTGGACTCATCTTCACTCTTCTGCTAACCAGAAACATGAATACTAATTATCCTAACCAATACGGCATCTGGACCAGCATATTCGATTACATTGCCTACTTCACGCTTTTCAGCGGTGTCTTCTCGTTCTGGGCTGAACGGTTCGTGGCAAGGGGCAGAACAGGAGCCGTAAGAACAGGCATCATGGCCCAGTTGGTCATATCACTCATCTTCTTGGGAGCTTACTTCCCCATAATCTACTTCATCTACAAGGACGCTATCGCCGTGAAAATCGGAACAATGTCCTACCTGCCCTTCTTCCTACTCGCTGGACCCTACATCGTCACTTTCTACATGATAATCCTCTGCGAAGGACTACTTCAACCCAAAAAACCCCAAGCACTCGGCTACGGCTTACTCATCGAAGAAATAGTCAAAGTAAGTGTTGCTTTGGTTTTGATTTTGGGTTTCCATCAGCTGTTTCTAGGCGCAATGTTGGCATTGGTTCTATCCTGTTTCGTTCAAGTGTGTTACTACGTTTGGCTTTTGCGCGACTACTTCAAGGAAAAAATAAATTGGGGCTACCTTAAAGAATGGTTCAAAGGCTCCACAGTGATTGCCTTCAACTCCATTGGCAACCAGCTTTTGTCCTTCGTGTACATCCTGCTTTTCTTCTTCGGCGGACCCAACACCAGAGCTTATTATCAAGCCGCCGGAAGCTTCACCGCTATAATCGGCTACTCAATATCTCTGTCACATCTTTCAGGACAGTGATGATGCTAGGCATCCCGTTGGCCGCCATAACAATCGCCATGTCCTACTCGTTCTTGACTGTCCTAAACGTGGCTTACGGCGAGGCTTGGCCAGTTCTTGTTGCCTTGTCGATTTACACTTTGTTCGGCTTGGTCACTTCATTCTACTCCAACTGCGTAATGGGCGTGGAGGTTTTCGACGCTGAAGGCAAAATTGCGCTTCGCCGCCTAATCAAAAGCAAAATCTTCGTCGTGTTCACACTCCCATACCTCCAAGCAGCAATAGCGATTCCGCTCACATATTTTGCCCTAACAACGCTGCCCGTGGCTGGTTCGGTTCAGGCGACACTCTATGTTGTAGCGATACTTATCGCGGCTCAAATCACAACCTTCACGGTGCTATACACTTACATGCGCCACTCAATCGGCATACCCGTCGCATGGAAAAGCGTGGGCAAATATGTTTCCGCCGCCGCCTTAGCCGCCATAATTCTGTATCTGCTTCCCACCACGACAACCCTGCTTTCCACAATTGCTAAAGCCGCGGCAGGCTTCGGTATGTACGTGATCTTTTTGCTGGCTATCGACAAGCAAGCAAGAGAGCTCATAAGGCAGGTTTGGGCTGAAGTCAAAAGCACCATACACGACCTTCGGCAACTGGCTAAAAGAGGCAACGGCAAGGCTTTATCAGGCGAAAACAGCTCGGTGGCAACTCAAAATTAATATGGCAAAGAAAACAAGTGTTCTTTGAGCGATTTTTCTTTCGCTAGTTGAAGGTTTGATTTGTCGTGAAGGATGAATGCGGAATTTGCGGCAGAGTTCTGCGGACAACTTGCATGCGTAAGTGTCAACGCTGCCAAAAACTGTACTGCCGCGACTGCATGGTACCTGACGTAGCAACAGGCGACCCCATGGCGATGGTGTGCCTGCACTGCGCCAGAAGAATCGTTTCCCCGCGAACCGTCTCTAAGTACGAGGGGTTAGAGCGCCATCTAAAGTTTAGAGCCGCCTTTACAAGCCAGGTGAAGCTGCCCTTTGCAAGAATCGACGGCTTAATCGGCAGCAACCTTCCCATGGCTGCTTACCGCGAAACGGCATGGTGGAGCAACACGTCGTCAAGCGCCCACGCTAAGGCTTGGCTGAAGGCTGGGTGGGAAGTGCAGGAAGTAAACTTCAAAGAAGGCTACGCAGTATTCAAAAAAGTAGCCAATGTCCCCTTCAAGAAAACCAGACAGAAAAAGCTCGAGATAAACAAGCCATTCACGCCTGTGCCCGTTCATATTCCAAGGTCTAAGGTTCCGTCTAAAACCAAAGTGTCAAAGCTCTATGCAAGAATAAAAAACATGGAGCGACAACGAAACGAGCCCAAGCAGCTTAGAGGGCTCAAGGGCAGACCTCGACATTAGACAAGCTTTTTAGGGTCACAGAAGCAACTAATTCCCAACCTGAATGGTGCGTTGGTTGCTTAAGCGAACTCTCAACTTGGAAATTGAAAAAACATACGCAGACGTGAAAGTCTCCCTTGTTTCAAAAGGCTGCAAAGTGCTTTCTGAAGACACACCCAAACACCTCTTAGTCAAGCAAGGGTCGCTTTGGGGAATGTTACCTGAAACAGCCAAAAAGACCGTAGACTTCACTTTGTCGCTATCAACTCAACAACCCAAGTTACTGCTTCATCCAGCGTTAGCTCAGACTGGAAAAACATCACTATAATCGGCTGCGCCCTAGCCGCCGTTCTCGCTGGCTTATGCCTGTGGATATCTGTTGACTTAACCGCTTTTTTGGGGTCGGGTAAGGCTTCTTTTTGGAGCTGGTTAGCCTCGGTCAACGGCAACGTCGATGTTTCAGTAGCTCAAACTTTTGTTAATCTGACCAAAGCACTTGCAATCTTCCTATCAGTGGTCATAGCCTTAGAAATCGTAGTAGTTGCCTACGCCTACAGGGGAATCGACAGGTTCGCGCAAGAAACCTTAGACAAGGCATCGAAAAAATGAAATAACCACCGAATGCCATAATCAGTAAAATGCGGTTAGGCTTCAGCGATTTTTTTACCGCATGTCTCGCAGTAAACCGCAAATGACTTGTTGGTTGAGCCGCAGTAAATACAAAACTTGCTTTTAGCGGCAACTGCCTCTTCCGCCTTCGGGTTAGTTGACTCGATAGAAGCCGCTTGTTGAGGAGCCATTTTTGCTCCGATTCTTATCGGCTTAACAACCACGGCAATAGAGATGCCGATTGCGGCTATTATTAGAACGAATAATACGGGGTTGTCTGAAATTAAGTTCAGCGAAATGGGTTCAACGGGTTGGATTGTTGGCCCTGCGACTGTGGGCAAGGGCTGCATGGTTTCGTTTGGCGCAACGTCTGGTGTCGTTTGTGGTGTGTCAGGGTTGTAAGGCGAATAGGATGGATTTGGCGCTGTGAGTGACAATGACTGGTAATTTACAATGTACTGTTGACTTGTGTCTATCGGGTAGACGTAGGCGCCTACTCCGTTAAATTGTGTTGGTAGTTGGCCAACTGTAAATCCTTCCCCGGTTGTCTCGCAATAGTAGTAGTTTTGGTCGTTGTATGTCCAGTAGGTGCCGTCAAGGTTGTTTCCCAGCACTCCTACTGCAAGATGGTCAGGAGGATTAATGTAGACCGCGTCGAAACCCAGCATGAGGACTAACGTTGCAAAAAGAATGGAGTGGCTCTTGCAGTCGCCGACATTGTCGTATAAGGTTTCAACTGGGAATCTTGGGTAATCTTGGTAGCCTGTGCTGTTTAGGTCAGTCGCGTAAGGTATGCTTTGCACGAAGGCTAAGACAAAGTTCACTTCCTGATCTGCGCCGTATCCTTCCTGGATAGCGGTCTCGTTTAGCCTTGTCTCCAAGCTTTGCATGTAAGAGTCTTCTATGGTTGTGAAGTACCCAAAGCCTGAAAGCGGAATATGCGACCTCACCGAGACAGGAACCGCAACATACGCTTGACACAAAGCGATAGGGATCGTCAGATTCCAAGTCCAAGTCTGGCCGCCGTAGTTCCAACTGAAGTCCCGACTGTAATATTCGGTTTGCGTTTGAGCGCTAGCCACTACAAAAGGCTGGATGACTGGGTAAAGGGCAAGAAAAGCGAAACCAAGGATGATTAACAGACTTATCGGCTTATGGCGAAACGGGGATCGACTCATTCAGTCATCAACATCTGATATTTGAAAGAGTCATCCATTTTTAAAACTATTCCCAAATGGCTTTCAACTCTGAACTGTTGAACGCGTATACCAAGTTGACAAACTGTACGCACCTAGTGCTAACAGGCAAATAAGAGCCACAACCTTTACAACAGTGAATACTTGCAGCATCGACAAAGCCAAAAGAGCCACAGGAAGCGGGAGCAATAGGAAATAAACAAAGCCTACAAGCCCAATCCGGTTCCCAACGCTTTCCTTCTTCATGAATCCTCTTCCGAAAAATGCCCCCGCCAACCTCCCGAAGCCGCTTGTGCAAGCTTTGCATCTGTAGCAGCTACTGCAGCCGAGCCTGCGCAAAATCACGTAGATAACGACTGCGTCCAGAATCAGGTAGAGCCAGCTGTAGATTATTGTGAAGAAGAGCACGCTAAAAAATGCTACGAAAACCCATGCGATAAGCGCAAGGTTTCCCAGAATGATTAGTCGTCGAGTGAATTCGAGTTTTTCTTCGCTCAATGCCTTGTCCCAATAATTTTACATTGAATCTCGCTTATTAGCTAGTCTGCTTTTCCGCAAATCTACCTTACGCGCGTTTCGAGTGGTTTAATCGCAACAACAACGTTATTTTTGTTTGATTATGCCATAGCTTTGCTTTTTCCAGGCATCCCGAAACTTGTTGTAGTAATCTATTGGCTGAAAAACTGGCGCGTAAACAAGCGACCATTCAAGTCCACATTTGCAGACTGCATAAACTTTCTTGTTTTTCATGTCTGCCAAAATCTGCAACAGTTCCTTTCTGCATTTTGGGCAGTAGTAGGGTCCATTGACCATTTGCTTTGCGTCTTTAGTTAGGCACTTAATTCGGCTAGTTGGAACTTTACTTGTTCGCTTTCCCGTACTCATGGTTGCGCCAATCCAACATACTTACCCTCAAAGCACAAAGATATACCATTCCATCTGCCATCAAGATTTTCCCACGGGAACATCTATGCTTTTTCCATTATTTACCTGCTGAAGCTTGTTTTAGCTTGCGTAGTCACAGTCGGAGCAGGCAATTCAAGTTTCTTTTGTTTTTTCATTCATCGATGCCACCCTTTCTTAACCCAAATTGAAACACAGAAAACTTAAATTACGCTTGAGCTATGAGCTATTCCAGCACAGTGCGGTCGTCGTCTAGTCTGGTTTAGGACATTAGCCTTCCAAGCTAATGATCCCGGGTTCAAATCCCGGCGACCGCACCAACCTTATCTTCTGGCAGTTTGCCGCTATATCCATTTAGTTTTAACGCCCAACGTCTTAAAGTGTAAGTCATCTGTAACTACGTATTCTGCTTCTCCGTTTTTTACAAAGGAAGCGATTAAGGCGTCAGCAATGGGCACGTTTCGGTTTGCAAGAAGAAGGCTTCCTGCCATTAGGGCGGCTTTTTCATTTAACGGGACTATTCTTAATCCCTTCTCCTTTAGTATCCTTAGCCTTGTCCTAGTAGCATCTTCCCCAATTCTTGCCCCGGCATATTTGATAAATTCAGTTAGAACAATTGAGGGTGCAAACAGTTGCTTTGCGATTTCTTTTTCAACAAAACTCTCAACCTTTGCACCAAGAGCTTCGGTTGGCGGAAACTCTAGCGTAAGCAGCAGACGTGTATCAGCAACGCCTGTCAACGCCAGTTTCTCCGGCCTTCATCAAGGTCATCGATGATTTTTTTGTATTCTTCTTCTCCTACCGCTTTGCCTGCCTTCAATCTGGGAGTGGGCTTCAGCGTGATTGTTCCTTCTTCTTCTTTTATCTCTAAAAGGGCGCCCTCCTCTATGCCGAGCTTTGACCGTAGCTCTAAGGGGATAGTAACTTGTCCTTTCCGTTTAACTCTAACATGGGACGACTTTTGCATAGTCATACTGAGATATGGTCATACATAAAAAAGTTTTGATTAAGAGGCTTGTCCATAAGCATGTCCCAATCTATCTCTCATTGCTGAAATGCGGTCGTCGTCTAGTCTGGTTTAGGACATTAGCCTTCCAAGCTAATGACCCCGGGTTCAAATCCCGGCGACCGCACCAAAAACCCAATTCAAAACCACCACAAGTTTTCTTTTTCCAACTTTGTTCTGAAACGAAATATGTGTTCGTTTGGCAGTGTGGAAAAGTCAAATTTTTTTTGTTTGTGTTTTGAGTTGCTTTCTTGATTCAGGTCTTGGATTGGTTGCAGGTTGCGTCATAAAACGTCGCTAAACGTCATGTAACGTCATAGAAAGTCACATAACGTCGCCAGACGTCATACATCGTCACAAAACGTCACTAAACGTCAAAGTTAATAAACATCCACCACTCTCAAATAACATTAATAAAAGTCAAAGGTTTCAACTGAATAATCAAAATGGAGAAAAAAATGCCCCTAACTGAAAGGATCAACTTTAAGACCAAGCTTCAAAAAGGCAACAGAATACAAGTTCCACAGTTGATTCGCTGGCAATTCAAAGCAGAAACAAACCAACTGTTAAACGTCGGCATAAACGACCTAGAAACTCAAAGCGGCTGGCAGTTCTTCTACACAAAAATGCTAAAAGACGGACG
>JBEKPM010000109.1:0-5910 GCA_049520735.1 Bathyarchaeia archaeon
GTTTTGCAAATAATCAGGGGAGACATAACGGATGTTGAAGCAGACGCGATCGTGAACGCTGCAAACTCGTCGCTGATGGGAGGCGGCGGAGTCGACGGCGCAATACATCGCAAGGGCGGACCAAAAATCGACGAAGAATGCAGGCGAATTAGGGAGACAGAGTGGCCTGATGGTCTTCCAACTGGGAAAGCCGTGATCACTTCAGGCGGCAACTTGAAGGCTAAGTACGTTATTCACACGGTTGGGCCAGTTTGGCTGGGCGGCTTTCATGTTGAAGCTGAACTTCTTAAACAGGCCTACAGAAATTCGCTAAAGCTTGCCGCTGCGAAAGGGCTCAAAGTAGTGGCTTTTCCATCTATCAGCACGGGAGCGTATGGGTATCCTATTGAAGAGGCCAGCCGGGTTGCTATGCAAACGGTGAAGGATTTTTTGGGAAAAGAAGACAAGCTTGAAAGGGTTATTTTGGTTCTGTTTTCTGAAGGCGACTTCCAAGTCTATGTTGAGACTGCAAAGTCGATTTTAGAGGATTAACTATTTCTTGGGCTTTACTTCTTCAGCTTCCATTATTGATGCGACTGGGATGTCGATTTTCTCCATTGCCTGCAACACTGCATCTCTGCTTGCTCCTTCAATTACGAATGCAACCCTGCCCTCCGCGCTGGAACAGTAGCATGATCTAGCTTGTACATCCTTGAATTTTCCAGATGCAAGCATTTTTGCCGCCCCTTCCGCGCAAGCTTTCGGGTCCTGGTGCAAAATTGCTGAATTTACGATATATTGTGGCATAAAATCAAATCCAATATACTAGTTCAGGGGGCATTTTATAAACTATTAGTGTGGTTAAGAAGCAGGTTTTTTGTTGTAGATTTGTTGCAGTCACATACTTCTATATCCGCAGAAAGTCTTTCTTTTGGTTTAAGGTGATTGAATAGTGAGAGAGGCAGTGTTTGCTTGCCCTTACTGCGGAAGCCCGCCGTGGCGAACCCGTTATACGCTCTGGAGGCACATGCACGAATGCATTAAGAAATCCCAGAACTGCCAGACGAGCAATGTATCTAGGAAACATTCAGCCCAGTAGGCAAACTGATTTAATAAAAATTGAGAATTTGCTTTCTCGGTACAGAGATTTCCGCTTTGCCCCGAAAGATGGCAGGCTAAAACCGTTTGAAACCTAATGCCTAACTATGGTTCGCGGCTGTTTTAGCTGTTCGTGGTTTGCAGCTGAATCAGCGAATACACGTTGTATTTGTTGCTTACCAGTTTTCTGCCTTCTAGGTAGCAGAGTTCTACTAGGAAGCCTAAGCCGACGACTTTTCCGCCAAGTTTTTCAACCAAGTCAATGTTGGCTTTTATGGTTCCGCCGGTTGCCAGCAGATCGTCGATGAGCAAGATTCTCTGTCCTTTTTCGATGGCGTCTTCATGTATCTCAATTACGTCAGATTCGTATTCTTTCTGGTATTCAAGCTGGACGCATTTGGAGGGCAACTTGCCTTTTTTTCGTATTGGGACGAAGCCTACGCCTAACTCGTAAGCTACTGCTGCTCCGATGATGAAGCCTCTGGCTTCGTTTGAAACAACAAGATCGATGTGTTCTTTCCTGAAATGGTCAGCTATCTGCCTTACGCTTTCATGTAGAGAATCCTTGTCTTTAAGAAGCGGTGTTATATCCCAGAACACCACGCCTTTGAACTCCGATATTCTTCTAACTTTTGATTTCAAGTCTATTTTGCTGTCTGGTTTGGTCATTTTTGGTTTTCTCCTTTAGACAAATGCTCCTTTGAGGGCTTCTCCGCATTTGCATGCGGGTTCTTTGGGCAGTTTAGCGACGGTTTCAGCGATTATCCGTTTCACATTTTCGATGTTTGTCTTCATTATTCTGACGATGTCGTCAACGCAAACCGGATGATCTTTCCAAACGTCATAGTCAGTCACGGTTGATATTGATGCGTAGCATATTTCTGCTTCTCTCGCCAAGACACATTCCGGAACCAGAGTCATACCGACGACGTCTGCGCCCCATTGCCGATACATTTTCGATTCAGCCTTGGTCGAGAAGCGTGGTCCCTCGATGCATACGTAAGTGCCTATTGGATGCATTTTGACCCCCAAGGCTTTGGCGACCGCTATGATGTTTTCCCTGAGTTCGGGGCACATCGGCTCAGCGACGGATATGTGGCAAACTTTGTCTTGGGTGTAGAATGACTGTTCTCGTCTTGTTGTGCGGTCGATGAATTGGTCGCAGAAGACGATTTCGCCTGGATGATACTCTTCCCGCAGCGAGCCGACGGTGGAGGGAGCCAAGATGCGTTTTACCCCGAGCTTCTTTAATGCGAAGATGTTGGCTCTAACGTTGATGTCTGTCGGCCTGATCGTGTGTTTTTTGCCATGCCGAGGCAGGAAAGCCACACATTTGCCGCCTAACTCTCCGACGGTTATGGAGTCTGAGGGTTTACCGTAGGGTGTTTCCACCATTACGTCCTGGACGTTCTTGAGAAGTTTAGGGTCGTATAGACCTGTTCCGCCGATTATCCCGATTTCTGCTTGCATGCCCCATAACTCTCAAATGTTGAACATATAAGAATAGCGATAATCTCTTAGAAACAGACTTTCTTGCGCAAAATGGTTTTTTGTCACTAATAAAAAGCCTTATCTGATGAGACCCGCATTTTTTAGCAGGGAAAACTTATGGGCGAAGACGAAAATTTCTTTCCAGCTTTAGATGAGAGAGAACTTAAAGACGGAACAATGAAGCTTGTATCAGTGGAAGGGACACCAATCCTGCTCATTAAACAGTTTAGCCAAATTTTCGCTATTGACAACCGATGCCCACATCAAGGATGCGGGTTTTCTGGCGGAACTTTGGAAGGATTAATCATTATTTGCCCTTGCCACGACTGGCGCTTCGACCTCAGATCTGGCGCATACGAAGAGGAACCGGCGATGAAGTTGACGAAGTTCGAGTGGAAGATTAAGGATGGCAAAATCTGGGTGAAGCTTGAAGATTGAAAAACCGTTGAGTTCAAAAGGCTGGCGTTATTCTGGGGGATAAGAAACAGCTTACTCTTATACCAGTTTTTCTAAATATCATTATTAAATTGAGGCTGAACAACTTGGCAACCTTCACCCTGATAATATATGAAGCTCCTTACGCAAAGGAACGCGCCCTCTCCGCGCTTCGATTCGCCTGGACCTGCGACGTAGAAGGGCACAAAGTAAGAATATGGCTCTTCGAAAACGGCGTCTACCTCGCCAAGAAAGGCCAAAAACCTGCCCAAGGCTTGACCAACTACGGGCAAATGCTCGAAGACCTCATGAAAGGCGGAACAGAGGTCAAAGCTTGCGTCGTGTGCTGCGAAGCACGGGGCCTAACGCAAGTTGACTTGCTTGACGGAGTCAAAATCGCCACCGTACACGAGCTTGTTGAATGGACCGCCAACAGTGACAAAGTAATCGAGTTTTAGGCGACCCCATTGATACCTGAAAAGTTAGATGTCAAAGGCAAAATGTGTCCCATGCCAGTGGCGTTTACGAAACGAAAGCTGGAAAGCATGGCTTCAGGGGAACTGCTCGAGGTTGTTGGAGAAGGAGAGTTGGAGTTTGATAACATTCAACGCTGGGTTAAAAATAACGGACACGAGGTCGTTGAAGCCTCAAAATCGGGTAACGAATTTAAGGTTTTGATTCGAAAACGCTGAATGAAAAGGAAGAAAAAATAGTTTGGGCTATCGATTAACAAAAGCCGTTCTCGTTCATGGCTGCAGCTGCAAGCTTCCCCAGTACCAACTTGGCAGATTGCTCGACGAAGCAGGTTTGTCTGGCGATTTCAGCGAAGCCATTCTGGCTGGTCCATGGGAAAATTCCAGCGTCGTAAAAATTACTGACAAGATCGCTGTTTTGAACACTTTGGATTTCTTTACGCCAATGGTTGACGAACCTGAGATTCAAGGCAGAATCGCGGGAAGCAACGTGACCAGTGACATCTACGCCTTATCAGTAACAAACATCGTAAGTGTCTTGTCGATTATGGCGTTTCCCGAAAACATGCCCGACGAATTAGCTGTCGGAATGCTGAAAGGGTTCTGCGACTTCTGCCGTGAGATGGGGGCTCCGGTGGTTGGCGGTCACACTATTAGAAACCCTTGGCCGATCATCGGCGGGGCAGCAACGGGGGTTGCGAATCCCAATAGGATCGTTTATACTCGGGGCGCGAAAGCTGGCGACAAACTCTTTTTAACAAAGCCATTGGGAATTGCTCCTGCGATGGCTGCTTACAGGCTAAGAAAAGAAGAGGAAGGACAAGACCTGCTAAAGGATATCCCAAAAGAGCTGGTTGATGATGCAGTAAATGAAGCCATTGAAGGAATGATTAGCTCAAACAAACCAGTTGCCGAGGCAATGCAGAATGTTCCCGTTCACGCAGCCACAGACGTAACAGGTTTTGGGCTTAAAGGTCACGCCACAAACATGGCGATTCTAGGAAAAGTAGACATTATTATTGATCAGTTGCCGGTAATTCGCGGAACGAGAAGTTTGGCGGAGCTTTTCGGGTATCCGTTGCTGAATGGTGAAGCCAAGGAAACCGCTGGTGGAATGCTAATTGCCGTGACAAAGGAAAACGAAGATGATTTGCTGAGCGAGTTGGAAAAACGCAAAGTCAGACATTTTTACGTGGGCTATGTGACCAAAGGCAACGGTAATGTTGACGTTTTGAAAGGCGCGAAGGTTGTTGAAGCGTAAACAGTCGTTAACCTTAATTCTGCTGATGCAACAACTATGAGCAGGGGCGTCAGATGGGCAAGTTGGGTTACGCGGTTAAGCTTTGGATGGTTAACGAGAAGGGCGAAGCAGTTTTCGGAGACGGGTTAGCGGAACTGCTGGAAGAAATCGAGAGGTGTCACTCGATGCTTAAGACCTCCAAAAATTTAGGGATGTCCTACCGTTATGCTCTGCACCGCATCACCTTAGCTGAGGAGAGGCTCGGTCAGCCACTTGTCAACCGGGTTCGTGGGGGAGCGAAAGGCGGTGGCTCATCCGATGTTACGGATTTTGGCATGGACTTAGTCAAGCGGTACCGCCATGCTCAAGCGGAACTCAGCAAACTTTTATACAAAATGCCCTGAAACTCTTGTCCAGCGATTATTTTCCGCGGGTTTGATTAGTTATTTCTTGTATATTTCTTCGAATTTTTTTAAGAAAATGGAAAGCGCCGTTTCTGCCTCGAGGCGTTTTGTGTTCTCGTGTGTGTACAAAGGCACCCGGTCGGTACAAAGCATATACAGTTTGCATATACACTTTGCATATACAGGCGAGCGAGAGCGTGCCCAAAGTTTTGGGTGTCCTTTTGATTTAACCCCGAAGTTTACGCGGATTTCAATTTAACAGTGTTATGAATTAAAGGTAAAACCGAGTTGCCTCTGGAAAGCTTTATATTTTAAGAACTAGATCGATGTGATCAATTGATAACATCGAGATAATCGCCATGAACACAAAATACCTCGCAATAATATTAGCAATCATAATCATAGTTGCCTCATCAGTAGGCTATCTGGCATACACTGGAGCGCTTAACGCAAACCCTAAAGCGCCAAATTCACCGACCCCAACGCCAACTGCGAGCCCTGCAAAAAACACGCCGACGCCCACCGCAACGACTTCTGTTTCGCCTTCACCTTCTCCTGTGGTAACAACTTCTCCAACTCCCACCCCCACTCCTACACCCACACCCGCTACTTTGACAGTTTTCATAGCTTCTAGCCTGACAAATGTAGTCGCCAATATGACCGCAGCATTCGACAAGCAATATAACTGCAATATAGTTGTTAACTCAGGCTCATCTAGCACTCTTGAACAGCAAATCGTTGCCGGCTCTCCATGTGATGTCTTCATGTCCGCTGACACCAAATGGACCAA
>JBEKPM010000110.1:0-5854 GCA_049520735.1 Bathyarchaeia archaeon
ATGGGAAGCAAAGCTGTAGGCGGTGCTAAAGAGCACTTTGCGGAAATCGCCATAGAAGCTGTAAAGCAGATAGCCGAGAAACGTGGAGACAAGATGATAGCAGACATAGATAACATACAGCTTGTGAAAAAGACGGGAAAAAGCCTCATCGAGACGCAACTCGTCAGAGGCATAATCGTTGACAAAGAAGTCGTCCATCCAGGAATGCCACGAAAGAAAGAAAACGCTAAAATCGCTCTCTTAGATTCTGCATTGGAAATTGAGAAAACCGAAATGAGCGCCGAAATACGCATACGCGATCCCAACCAAATGAAAGCTTTCCTAGACCAAGAGGACAGCATGCTCAAAGACATGGTGACCAAGATCAAAGCTTCAGGCGCGGATGTTGTGTTCTGCCAGAAAGGATTGGACGATATGGTTCAACACTACCTATCTAAGGAAGGAATAATGGCTGCTAGACGAGTCAAGGAGTCAGACATGGAGAAACTTGCGAGAGCAACAGGCGGAAGGGTTACCTCCAATTTGAACGATTTGAAGACGACAGACTTGGGTTTTGCCGGTCTGGTCGAAGAACGCAAGATCGGCGACGACAAAATGATCTTCGTTGAGAAATGCAGAGATCCTCATTCAGTAGCTATACTGATACGCGCAGGGCTTGAGCGAATGGTGGATGAAGCTGAAAGAGCAATTATTGACGCGCTTTCGGTTGTTTCAGATGTTTTTGAAAACAGCAAAATAGTTGCCGGCGGAGGAGCAGTCGAAATCGAAGTTGCAAAAGAACTGCGAAAATACGCAACTAAAGTCGGTGGAAGAGAACAATTAGCTGTTGAAGCATTCGCAGATGCAATGGAAGTAATCCCACGCGCACTCGCAGAAAACGCCGGGTTAGATCCAATAGATGTACTAGTGGAACTGAAATCAGCGCACGACAAAGAAACCGGCAAATACATTGGCATAAACGTTTTCACCGGCAAAGTGCAGAACAGCATCGAAAACGGAGTCATAGAACCACTAGTGGTCAAAGAACAAGCCATAAAGTCAGCAGCCGAATCCGCATCGATGATACTGCGAATAGACGACGTTATAACAGCCAAATCACCCAAAGGCAGTCCGGGCGGCCCAGGCGGAATGCCTGGCGGCCCCGAAGGCGAAGAATAATCACCCCAATTTTCTATAAAATAATCGTACGTGCCATAAAGAGGCCCAGCCCTGTTAGGATTAGAGGGGAAAATGTGACACTGGATAACGCCCAGGGTAATGACGAATTCTTTTTAAAATAGGGTTATTTGCAATAATTGTTAATGCGTCTTAGTATTCTGGAGGCATGCCGCCGTAGCCGCCGCCTGGCATTCCGCCTGGAGGCATACGTGGGGTTTTCATCTTTCCAGAGGCGATGACGTCATCGATCCTCAGTATCATTGTGGCAGCTTCGCTGGCAGACTTGATGGTCTGTTTCTTAACAGCTAAAGGCTCGTAGACTTCTAGGTCTTTCATGTCTTTGATTTTTCCTTCAAAAACATCGACGCCTGCCCATTTTTCGCCCTGCTCATGGCGGGCTCTGAGCTCTAATAGAAAATCTATAGGATCAAGACCGGCATTTTCGCCTAATGTCATTGGCACAATTTCCATGGCCTCGCCGAAGCTTCGGACGGCAAGCTGTTCTCTGCCTGGCAGAGTTTCGGCGTAGCTTCTTAGTGCTCTAGAGATCTCCATTTCTGGAGCTCCCCCTCCCGCAACGATCTTGGGCTCCTGAACCACGTCTCGGACTACGCATAAAGCATCGTGAAGTGATCGTTCAGCTTCATCAAGGAAGCGTTTATCTGCGCCTCGTATGAGAATAGCTACTGCGTGCGGGTTCTTGCATCCTTCGATGAAGGTCATCTTGTCGTTGCCGATTTTCCTCTCCTCAACAACTTCTGCAAAACCTATGTCGCTTTTTAAGAGGCTCTCTATATTATTAACAGGCTTTCCTCCGGTGGCTTTTGATAGTTTTTTCATGTCTGACTCCTTGACTCGTTGCACGGCCAAGACCCCTTTCCTTGCCAAGAAGTGCTGGACCATGTCGTCTATGCCTTTCTGGCACAAGACTACGTTGGCGCCTGAGGAAACTATCTTTTCAACCATTGCTTTGAGCATATTCTCTTCTTCCTGCAGGAAAGATTGCATCTGTTCTGGGCGTTCAATGTTGATTTTAGCGTCGACTTTGGTCTTTTCAATTTCAAGTGCGCTTTCCAATAATGCTATCTTTGCTTTTTCCACCCGTTTAGGCATGTTCGAATGGACAACCTCTTTATCAAGAACCAACCCTTCGATAAGTGTTGTTTCTGACATGGATTCGCCCGGCTTCTTCTCGACCATGATATCGTCTAAGTCTACAGTGTACTCGTCTCCAACTTTTTGGGCGACATGCAAAACAGCTTTAACGACTATAGCTGCAAGTTGCTCTTTGCTCTCAGCTACCAGCTTACTGGCCATAGAGGTTGCCGCAACCTTCATTAAAAACTGTTTGTCCGTGGGCTTAACGGAAAACGCGATTTTTTCAAGTGTTTCAAGAGCTTTATCGGCTGCTTTGCTGTATCCTTCGACAATTAGGATGGGGTGAATGCCCTTGTTTATCAAGTCTTCAGCTTTTCCTAAGAGTTCACCGGCAACTATGACCGACGTAGTGGTTCCGTCTCCCACTTCGGCGTCTTGGGTCTTAGCTACATCAACCATCATCTTAGCAGCTGGATGGTCAATATCCATCTTATCAAGGATAGTCCTTCCATCACCGGTAATGATTACATCGCCAGAACTATCTACCAACATCTTATCCATAGCTTTGGGGCCTAACGAACTTTTTACGGCTTCCGCTATGGTTTTTGCTGCCATAATGTTGTTGCGTTGGGCATCCTTGCCCTTGGATCTCTCAGATCCTTCTCTCATAATTAGAACAGGCACGCCGCCTTGTTGCGAAGACAAAAAGTATTCCTCCATATATCATTACATGGCTGATTCAGTTAAGGCTTTCCTAGTTTGCTCTGAGCTTAATTCCGCAATATCCTGAGCTTATTTCTAATAAATAAAGTTGTTTTTACATAGCATACCAAGTTTGCTATGGTTTATATTTCAGTTTTGAGTATTCTCTCTTTTGAGAGCGATGTTTTATGGCTACATTTTTGATAGTTTCTAGGCATTCTCCTGAGAACTGCCCGATAAACAATGAGAAAATGAAAAAAATAACACTAGAGCTACCAGAAAAATTGGGCGCCTTGGAGAAGAAGCATGGCATCAAGAGGATTGGGGTGTGGACTGTGATTCCCGAACATCTGACTATTTGGGTTTATGAAGCCCCAAGTGTAGAAAGTCTTCATAAATTTTCCATGGATCCCGATATGGTAAAATGGATGGCGTGGAACACGAACGAAATCAAGCTGGCTATGAGTCTAGAAGAAAGTACAAAATTGCTGAAATAAGAGTGCGTCTAAGCATATTTGAAAGCTAAATGATTGTCCCACTTAGGATGCACATGGTTGTGAGAATAAGAAATGACTAAGTGAACAATTTCTGTTCCTGCAAAATGAGAATAGTTTCTCAAATAGTTAGGCGACGACCAAGGTCCTATGAGCAATATTGTTCAAGACAAAACTAATAAGCCAACCAATCAACACTTATCGAAAATGAATAGTGTCTTTAAAAAAAGGCTATATGTATTCCAACTTTCCACCACACCAGGGGCATTCAAGTGGAAGTCTACTCTGCATATGCATTAATTCTCAGTCAGAGTTTCAGTTTTCAACAGAAAAATCCAAAAAGAATAATAGCTTATTGGCGTCTACCTTATCAGACAGGTGGTTTTGTGCCAATATACATTCTTTTGTCTACCCTCACTTCAGAAGGTAGGAAAACCATTAAGGAAAGACCTGAAAGAATAAAAGAGGTAGATAAGGAAATAGAAGCCTTCGGTGCAAAAGTCTTGCAGCAATACTCTGTTTTAGGGCGTTATGATTTCGTCAACATTGTTGAGGCGCCAAACAACGAAGCCATAATGCAGGTTTCCATAGAATTAGGCGCTCGTGGAACGGTCCAAATAACGAGTATGCCCGCAACACCCATCGACGACTTCTTGACCATGATTAAGAAGTAAGCTTTAAACGGCATCTTTGTTCACTCGGTCAATAAAGCGCAAGCTTTGAAAAATATTGTTCAACTCCGGTCCAAAATTTAGGCTCAAAAGAAACATGCACTTTGTAGTTTGTGTATTACTCGGCTTTTAGTGTAAACCAACCAGTTTTTGGCGGTCTACCCTCACTCATCAACCGAAGACTTGAAAGAACTACGCAGCGCAATACTTAGATAGCCCTGCAAGTCTAACTACAATAATGTCACCTGCAAAATTTCCTCAAAGGAAATTCGTCTACGTTGACCCATCCAAATGCACCGGCTGCGGAATCTGCGAATATGCATGCATCCAAGAAAAAGGGGAATCAACCCCACTGCTGTCCAGAATCCGCGTTGTCCGCATGAAACCTCTCTTCAACTTTGCCTTGTCATGCAGAGCATGCGAAGACGCCAAATGTGTCATAGCCTGTCCTGAAAAAGCGCTCTCCCAAGAAGAAGCCACAGGGATCATTATGCGCAGCGAAGAGAAGTGCAAAGGCTGTGACTGGTGCGTCCAAGCCTGCGAACACGGCGGCATCTCAATTCACCCAGACACAGGCTTTTCAGTAGCATGCGATCTCTGCGGCGGGGAACCTCAATGTGTAGAATTCTGCCCCGAAGAAGCCCTAGAGATCGTAACCACTGATGAAGAAGCCGATAAACGCATGAGCGAAACCCTGGAGAAGTTGCCCGCAGAAACTGCAAGAATAACCAATATAGTCAAAAACAAAGATTGGAAACCCATGCTGGCTGAAGCAGAAGAACGAAGCAAAAAAGTCTCAGAGAAACTCGAAGCCCTCAGGGATAAAGCTAAAACGAAGAAGAAGTAGTAATCAACTTAGACATAACTTTCGAGTGTTTTTCCCTGCTATTGAAATAAATTCCAATTAGCATAGTTTTATGTGTGCATTAAATTTCAATTTTGGGTTTGGCGACCAAATTTTAAGCGGACGCTGATGGAGCGGCGCCCCCATTTTCGCAAGTGAAAGTTTATTTCCGCGTCTATAGTTGAAACGAGAATTGAAGGGGTTAAGAATGTCAGAGACAGATCTGGTTTTGGAGATTGATCATCCAAATTTTATTATTAGGGTTTCCAACAATCTGTTGAAAATAGACGTGAGAGGAAACGTGAAAAACGAAATCGAGGAAGCGCTTGAAAACGCTCCTGGTCTGAGGGAAACATTCGGTCGTATCTTGAGGGTCTTTGTGCCATTGCATATTCGCTTATCCGACATTAACTCTGTGAAAATGGAAAAAACGGGAGAAGTCAAAATAGCATTGGCCGACGTAGATGTAAATATTCCGCTTCGAACAGAAGAAGCCGAGAAGCTGGTTAGTAAACTGAATCAGTTGATTCCAGAAGCAAAACAAAGAGAGATCAACAAGCGTGCGCACTAAGCGAAATATGGCTCTCCGAAAGATCTTGTTTGCTTTCTCGGCGTCTTTTATGCATAGTCCTTTGATGATCTTGCCGAGCAAAAATAATAAAAACCTCTCGAACCTTTTATCCGTTTATGGTAAAGCGTAGATTAAAAACTGTGGACGAAATTTTAGGCAGCCTTGAACCGGAAAAGAAAACAATAACTGAAAAGGTTCGTAACATAGTAAAGAATACAATTCCTGACACGGCTGAGATAGTTAGGCGTGGGAGAATTACGTATGGTTTGAATGATAAAGACTTCTTGTCAATAAGAAATGACCGGTCTCAGGTTGA
>JBEKPM010000111.1:0-5821 GCA_049520735.1 Bathyarchaeia archaeon
GATGATTCCCCCTAAGACTATTCCAAGCATTGCGCCAGCTGTGAAGCCCAAAGAATTGTAACCATAGGCTCTTCCGCGTCTTTCTCTTGGGAAGTAATCAGCTATTATGGCGCCACTTGTAGATTGCATGATAGCTCCTCCTACCGCTTGAACCGCCCTGAAGCCTATGAGCAAGTAAATGTGTGGTGAAAATCCGCATAAAGCTGAACCTGCGGTGAAAATCACGAAGCCTAAATTGAATATTCTGCACCTACCATAAAAGTCTCCGATTCTTCCCATCTGCGTTGTTGCGACGGCTATCACAAGAAGATACGCTAAGATGATCCATAATGAGGTAGCAAGGTTCGAATGCAGACTGTCGTTTATTGTTGGGAAAGCTAAGAGGACGATGGTGCTATCAAGCGCCCCCATCAATGTCCCGAGCATAACTATGCCTAAAACTATGTTGCTGTGCTTGGGCAAGACTTCAACCGGTTTTCTTTGGTCTTGCATTCGGTTTCCTCTTTTGCCAAATCTCCAAAATCCGTTTTTCTTCTAAATTACAGACTGGAGTCTCAATTTATAAATAATGTGCACAAAGAAAAATCAGGTTCTTAGGCAAGAATCAATCTTAGAGGAGGTTCATTTAGTACTTTGGACCCATGATTTCTATTCTTCATCGAAAAACCCAGTTTGACGGGTCATAATTTGAAATTTGCTAGATAAGTAATTATAATTCTTAGAACTATTTTCATGGCAAACTTGCTTTAGCTGTGTCTCCACGTGCCAGAGAAAACCGCTTCTTCACTCGATATATTCGGCCTAATGTCAGAAGACAGTACTGAGCAAGCAAAAAAGAAGCGTAGACAAGAGCTTTTGGAGCCAACAAAAGTAAAGGATCTTTTCAAGGAAGGCAAAATTGACATTAACAAGTTCACATGCGCCGGCGTCCAATGTAAACTATGCATTAAAGCCTGCCCAACTAACGCTTTGTACTGGTCCAACGGAGAGGTAGGCGTTACCGAGGATTTATGCGTCTACTGCGGCGCCTGTGTCTCGAACTGCATGGTTGATGACTGCATAAAAGTTGAGAGAAAACGGGAAGATGGAGCAAAAGAATGCTTCAGCAAGCCAAAGGATGTCATTGGGGTTGCTGAGAAAGTGAACGCGAAAAAACGTTTGGGAAGGGTGAAGGCAGTCTTTCCAACGGCTGAAAGCTATTGTCATCGATACCTCGATAAGTCCGAATTGTAATCTAAAGACTTTCTGCGACGAAATCCCTGGGATTATTGTAAGTTGATTAGAATAGTTGACTTACGTGCGTCTTAATTGACGCAACGGTTCCGCTACGAGTTGATATCTCGATTTTGCCCTCGAAGCCCATCCTTGCTATTACGTTTTCTAACAGCAGTTCGTCGCCTATTTTCAAGGTTTTAAGCTCGTCTGCCTGTTGACGCCAAGCCGAAACCCGAACGCTGCCCCTATCATCCTTAAGAATAAATGTCATTAGTTTTACGTTTTCGCCTTTGCCCGTGGTCACTTCCCTGATTTGGGGAGCCGTCACAACTGTTCCTTGGACGCTGACGGTTTGGTTTTCAGTCAAGCTATCTATTTTCGTGAGCTTCAGTGGAGCATTTTGAACGTTGATATAGGTGCTTGAGTCTACGTGGACTTCAATCCCACCGTCTTGTGCTTCTTTAACCCTGGCATTGATGAGATGCAAGTGTGAGTTGATTTTCAAGGTTTCGAGTTCAGTTGCTTTTTCGTTCCAAACCACGGCTGTAACTTGTCCTGTATCGTCGGTGAGGGTGATACGCATTACTTTTCCGTCTGCCTCGTTGCTTCTAGTGAATGTTGTTAATCCTGAGGTGCCTTTCACTTTGCCTGAAATTTGAACAGCGCCTGAGGAGGTATTCAAGGAGCCTATTTTTGTGGTGAACTTCTCTGTTTCCGGGTACTTGCCGGTTTTTTCTGGAGGCTTAACTTCGATTTTGCTTTTGCCTCCTAAATGCAGCTCCATTTTGCCGTAGCGGTCTGCCCGAGTGTATCCGTGAACAAGCCGAAGGGTTTGTCCGATGTCAAGTTCGCTGCTTTCAACCAGGTTCGCTTTGTCATTCCACAACACCACGCGAAGGATTCCATCATTGTCGGCAATCATCAACGTCGCGTATCTGCCTGGTTTTTCACCCTCAAAAGTGCGAACAGGGGAAACCGCGATTAAGCGTCCCTCCACAGTGACATCATTTAAACCAGCGAATAAACGGTTTGACGCAAGGATCCCGTTGTTGGTAATGCCATTCTGCTCCACCTTGACACCGTATCTGGCAGCGATCAACCTCAGAAGAGTCTCATCACCAAGCAACCCTCCTGCCCTATTCCTTTCATCTCGGAGTTTCACAAGAATCTGCTCTTGGGTAACGTCGGGGTTTTCTGCGAGAATTTTTTGGATGATGTCTTGGATGGTCATCTTGCGCCGACACGATAACTATTCTGGACCCTTTTAATTTTTTGCATTTCTCGCATCTGTTCTTTCAGACTCTTGCAATTGCAGGTATGTTTTGTCAGTGTTTTTCTGGGGCGGAATTTTTGTTTATGTTTTGAGTTGCTTTTTTGGAACAGTGACTGGATCATTTGCAACTGTAAGCTAGAGTAAGCTAAATTAAGCTAAAATAAGCTAGATTAAGCTAGAAAACGCTAGAATAAGCTCGAATAATCGCTGGGCGATGTCAGTTGAAGCTGCTGAGGTGTGAGGAGTTGTAATTTTACAGCATTTTTGCTGTCAGAAGTTTCTTCTTTGAAATGAGTCAATTTATGCATCAACAGGGCTCTTCTCTTTTCCTGTTTATGTTTATAACAAACGCTGCTTCAATTTGACATAAAGCGCTCTGGAGGAAAAACAGTTGGATCTTGAAGTTTTCTACGCCCTTGCATTAGCACTGATCGTTGTTGGAATAATAATCATTATGATTGCGATAATTACGGCGTCGGCGCACAGTGCCAAAGGAAGCAAGGTTAAAGCTGCCGGAATAATCATGATTGGCCCAATCCCGATTATCTTCGGGACGGACAAGAAATCTGTTAAGGCGGTTTTGGCGTTGGCTTTGGCGCTTGTTGTCGCAGTCATAATTGCAATGGTGGTGTTTTATTGGTTGATAAGGTAAAGGATTTGGCGGAGGCAGATGAGTCTGAAGAAGGGATTGCTGTCTCCAACCGACTGTTTGGACTGCTGATTTTGGGAATAATATTGGTTCTTGTCGGAATAGTGGCTTTGATTGTGGGTTCTCTGGTTTTTAGCAGTTCATCAAGTGTTGGGGTTGTTGTTTTTATCGGTCCGTTCCCGATTGTTTTCGGTTCCGGTCCAAACTCGACTTGGCTGATATCAATAGCGATAATTCTGACAGTATTGAGTCTAGTTTTGTTTTTCGTAATGAATAGAAGGCGCGGCTGACTCTTGAACCTGCAGAGGAAACGGGGCTAGCTTACTCGCTTATTTCTTCTTCCTCGTCTTTGCCGTAGTATCCGTAGAGGAAGATCAAAACTAAGGCGATGAAAATTCCGCTCATTGCGACATATTCTAAAGTCACGAAGTATGGCCCTAAATCCATATGAATTCTCCCTGCAATTGCATATTCTTGTAACATCTAAATATTTAAGGTGTCGCTTTTTTCCACTCGTTCATCAGCATATCGTAACTCTCGTCGCTTTCCTCTATAGTTTCAAACCAGGTTAGGTTCTGCGCAATCTTCTGGGTCAGTAAGTGATAGCACATATGGACTTTTTTGTCAAGCACGCGGAAGTAAAAATCGTCGCAGGTGCAGAATTCAGCTTCAGGCATGATAAGGTAGTCCCTTTCTCTTCCGACAACAATCCAAACCACCTTTCCACTTGGTTTAAACGTGTACTTTTTCACCCGCCCCTCCTTTAAGGCGTCAAGAGCTTTTGTGAATCTTGTCCCGAAAAGCTCATAGAGCTCCGTCAAGTTGGTGCCTGACAGTTTGCCGGCTGATTTTGCCTCACGACAAACAACGTTCAACGTATCCAATTCTTGATTGACACTCATTACTGAACTCGCAACAATGAATTATAGGAGGGATTGAATTTAGCTTTTTAGCCTATATCAATGGGTTGCCGTTTCGGCTTGTCACGGGCTTCGTCTTTGGGCAGGACGACTTCTAAGACGCCGTTTTTGTAGCTTGACCTTGCCTCTCTAACCCGCACTTTGGTTGGCAACTCAACATCCTTGTAGTACTTGTACTGTGGGGTATCTACTGAAATCGTCAGCGAATCCTCAGTGCCATGTAACTTAATGTCGGTTTTCTCAACGCCCGGCAACTCCGCAACCACATGGATTTCGCCGTCTGCGTCAACGATGTCAATGAGGGGTTCACGTTCTTCCTTAACCTGAGGCGTGCCTTTGAGTCCTTTTTTGATGTTTCCGAACTCTTGGATTTCAGGTTTCCCATCGGGGCCTATCTTCATGCTGTAACCGTAAACGAATGGTCCAAGCTCTTTGACGGTGCTTCCGTCGGCTAGCTTTCGTTCCTTAATGTATTCTTTCGGCACCTTTTCCGTAAAGTTCTTGAGTTCCTCATCCATCATTTTCTCCATTTCACGGAACATGTCATCTATGTCGCCGAAGAAGGGGTCCTTAGCCCGTTTTCGCCTAGTCCATTCAGGATAATCATCATCACTATTCGAAGACATACGCGTCACTTAGCTTAACCTGCATTTCCGCTCCAATAAATTTTATGCAAACAAAACCCTGTTTGGATGCTAATGTAACCCAGTTTTTCGGGCCCGGGCCGGCGAATCCAAAGCAAGACTAACAACAGGAAACATACGGGGCAATCCACCAGCTACTAAAAAAGGTTCACTGGCTTGAATTAATGGGCTTTTCCTGTAAACTATTTTGGTTGACTACATATGCATTATCAGTGGATACATAAAATCTGCCTGAAAAAGTACCCCAATCCATCATTATGATTTTTTTGTTTGTTTTTCCCACGTTGAAATAAGAGCCATTCTTGCGATAAGTAAAGTGAACATTGCCGAAATGACGAAGAAGAAAAGAAACAAAATAGAACCCTTCTAAGAATCCTAACGCCTTGATAATTTGGAACCTTTTCCAGAGACAGAGCATACCCATTTATTCAGTTAGTCAAGAAACTTTGACTAAAATCAGTCAAATTACCTTGACGAATATCCTTTTATCGCTTTAGTTTCCATACTGGTAAGTACGGGCACTTCAGCCAATGTCGAAATTCTATTGTATGAAATCTGGCGGGGTCTTTGGTGACGAGAATGAAAAAAAGATTTATCATAATTGCTCTAATAGCAGTTTTAGCGTCTGTTGGGGTTGTAGCCGCAGATGAAGCCGGCATAATCTCGATTAATATCGTTAATAGCTCCAACAGTAAGGTTGGCCTTAACGTTTTAAACAGCACCATTCAGGCGCAAACAAATTTTACTAATAGCCAGGCATGGGAAAACGTCACTTTAACTAATTCGACGTTAACATTAAACGTGAACGGACAGAACGTTACTATCAGCTCTCACAGTGGCAACATAGTAGTAAGTACACAAAACCAGACGGTCGCAGTAAATCCTAATTCTCCGCCTATTCTAAGCGTGTCATTTCTTGCGTCAGAACCTACATCAACCCGGAACCCTGCTTTTGCAGGCAACGGTTCGATAGAATATGATTTTAACGTAACTGTTTCTGTTCCTACTAGTATGAATTTTCCCTTTGGAGTCAATGCAACGCATGCGGAGCTGAATCTTGCCTTGCTTCCCTTGGTTGATAGGTATAATTTAGTGACCATGAAATATCCCAATGGAAACG
>JBEKPM010000112.1:0-5801 GCA_049520735.1 Bathyarchaeia archaeon
TTGCCGCAAACCATGCCTATAAGCGGGTTTTCTTCGAGCACTTTTATCATAGAGGGAACGTATTCAGCGGGGTAAGTATAGTCTGCGTCAGTAAGAATGATGTAATCCGCGTTTAGGTCGGCGTTTTCAAGAGCCTTAGTTAAGGCGTCGCCTTTGCCAGTGCCGTCTTGGCAAATAACCTTTGCACCCATGTTCTTAGCTATTTCGACTGTTCGGTCGCTGCTTTTGCCATCTACAACTAAGACTGGAATTTCACCTAAAGTGTCTTTCATCTCGGCTATTGTGAGTCCGATTCCTGGGGCTTCGTTTAGTGCTGCAATTATTAGTTGCGCTGAATATCGCGTTTCCGTTTTTTGAACTAGAATCGTCAAATCCTTCCCGCATCCTTTCGTAGTGTTAGTTAATCGTAAATATTGCTACACTATATAAGCCACATTACTAAGGGGGGCACATGTCAAAAGTGGGAATATATAAAGAATTTTTGATAACTTCGCTCAACCTTTGCAAAATAGCCTGCTTAACATTTGTTTAATCGATCAATAGTAGGGCGAAGGCTTCTGGGTTTTTGTTGAAAGGCAAAGTAAATTTTACGCCGGCTTTTTCTGCGGTTGCCTTCACGTTGACTCCGACGCCTTCTTCAGAATAACGCTTCTTCTCGGGATGCACGCATAATCCATTTTGAACATTGCATTTTTCGCAGAGCTGACATGAACCCGAGACAAACCCCACTGCAAGCAGGTATCCTTTTTCGGCTGCTGCTTTTTCAAGCTCTAAGACTTTGTCAAGCAGATGTTTCATGTCATCTTTCCATGCAAGCCAAAAGCCTTCAACTTTCGCCTTCATCTCGGGGGGAACGGAGGGGTCATTGGCTTTTGTAAGGCATTTTATGAGTTCTGAATCGCCTTCTGCATGCGATTGAAACTTCATGAACAATGCGTAATGGTATTCGCTGACGATTTTGCGGAACTCACTGGGGGAGGGCGCATATGGAGGGCAGGCCAAGGCTTTCCCGTATTTTTCGCAGCCTAACCTGCATTTGAAGACAACCCTATCCTCAACCACAATGTTCTCGGTGGGAATCACTTTCGCTTCTTTGGCGCCCAATTCCAAAGCTCGTGCTTTGAGAAAAACAAACGATTTCTTCCTGTCCTCTTTGGTCATGGTGCCTCAACTCTTCTCTTTGGGTTTAGTAGGCTGCGCGATTGCTTTGGCGAGTTTTTTCGTGTGGCCTGGAACCTCATTTTCAGCGTTCTTCTGCAGTTCCATTAAGTCGTGTTTCGCATTCACCAGAGCGGGCAGTTCGGACGCGTGCTGAATGAAAACGGCACCTTGTTCCTTCATTTCATGCATCAGCGCGGTTGCTTTGCCTCCTGTGAAATCGCGTCCTTCTATGGGCTCTTCTTCTATGACATATGTTTGAATACCTAGCTTCACAGCTTCAAACGCCGACTCTAAGTTTGAAAGGTTGCCGTAGCCAAACGGAACTGAAGTGATTACTATCATGCTTGCCTTGGTCATTGAGTCAAAGTTGGCGCTGCGGGTTTTTTCGGTTATAGGCGAAAAGGGCGCTTCGCTGATCACGGGTATGTTCAGAAACTCTGCGGTTTCAAAATCAGTGTCCAAAACATTAAGGACTCCTGCAGTGAGATTGTATCCTTCTTCTTGGAGCACCTTCATTAGGACAGTTCCTGTTCCAGCGCCGCTGATAATGTGGATTGAGCAATTTCGTGGAATAGAAAACTTTTGAGGTGACAGCGGAATGACATAGAGGGAATTTGTGACTGGGTTTCTCTTTACTATGGCGTCTACTTGGAAAACGCTCTTTATGTTTTCACTTGTCATTACCTCTTCCAAGGAGCCTGCGGCGAAAACGCATCCTTTCCTGAGGAGCAATGCGTAGTTGCAGTAGCGCGCTGCCAAGTTGAGGTCGTGGACGACCGTTATGACGATTAATCCTTCTGAAACGCAAAGTGACTTTATCAGGTCCATGACTTCCAGCTGATTAATGATGTCTAAATATGTAAGGGGTTCATCCAGAAGCAGGACTTTGGGCTCTTGGGCGAGAGCGCGGGCGATGATGACGCGTTGGCGTTCGCCGCCGCTTAACTCGTTTATTGGCCGCTGCGCCAATTGCCATGTATTAGTCAATTTCATGACTTTTTGAGCGATAGCCATGTCCTTTTCGGATTCCATCTCAAACCTCGTCAAGTGAGGGCTGCGTCCCATCATAACGACTTCTAAGGCGGTGAAGTTGAAGCTGATTGAATTATCCTGCGGTACAACGGCCAGCTGCTTTGCTACATCGATGCTTTTGAGCGAGTAAATGTCTTTGTCGTTAAGCAGAACAGCGCCCTTGTAAGGTTTGAGTGTTCGGCCTATGCTCTTGAGCAATGTGGTTTTTCCTGAGCCGTTAGGTCCAAGGATTCCTACGAAGTCGCCTTCCTTCACCGTTAAGCTGACGTTTTCTAAGATTTTTCTTGAGCCGTAGCGGCATTCGACACCATTAACATTTAACAACATCTTTCATCAACCTCAAAGCGAATAAGTCGTTTTTCTCCTTCTTAGCAGATAAATAAAGAATGGGGTACCTACAAGGGCAGTTATGACGCCGACCGGCAATTCAGAAGCGCCCGTGGCAACTCGGGCTACCGAATCGCAAATGACTAAGAAAATGGCTCCGACAATTGTGGATGCAGGCAAAAGTATGCGGTGGTCGGGTCCAATTACAAGTCGCGTCATGTGAGGAATTATTAATCCTACGAAGCCTATGACGCCGCTTATGGCGACGCATGCCGCGGTTATCAGGGATGCGATGGCGAGCAAGACTTGACGGGTTCTTTCCGTGTTTACGCCTAAATGCTGCGCCGTGTCCTCGCCCATGGAAAACACGTTTAAGTCGCGAGTGAAGAAATACGTAAGCACGATGCCTACGAGAATTATCGGCATAACCGCGTAAAACTGTGTCCAAACGGTGTCTGAGAATCCTCCGGCAAGCCACGCGACTATGCCGCTGAGAACTTTGCCTGATCTGAGCTGCATGACCGTTTCAATGGCGAGAAGAAAAATGTTTGCAACTATGCCTGAAAGCAGAAGGGTAGTGGTCGGGATTTTTCCTCCTACCCTTGAAATGGTGAGCACCACGAAAACCGTCAGCAATGCGAAAATGAATGCGAAAATCTGTGTCATTCCCAAACCGATAAGCGACAAAGACGACGTTACATACAGGACAGCTATCGTGTAACCGACCGATGCTCCAGCTGAGGCGCCAAGCAAGTATGAGTCAGCCATGGGGTTTCTGAAAATTCCCTGATAGATTACTCCAGCCGCTGCTAATCCAGCGCCAACCAAAGCGCCAGCCAGAATTCGCGGCAGTCGAATCTGAATGATTATAGCGCTATCGATAGATGAAATAGACGACGATTTGATGGGTGCATATGGGATTTGTTTTCCAAGTATCATCAGGATTTGTGAAAACGAAATGGGTGTGTAGCCAATGTTCAGGGATACAATTATGGTTAGGATAAAACCAGCTATGAGCGCCGCTAAGATAACCTTCCATCTTGACGATCTTCTAACTAACGCTCCTTCTGTTTGCTGTTTATCCATTAGGTTACACGACAAAAAAATTAGGAGGTGGAGTTAAAGAGTTGTGGGTACAAGCATTGCGCAACATCATATACTTGGTCTGCGACTCTTGGTCCAGGTTCGGCGAAGACGTCTTGATCGATTACGTAGACTCTGTCGTTTTTGACTGCGCTGATTGTGTTCCATCCCGGTGTTGATTTCACGTCTTGTACGGTTCCGTAGAACGGTGTTCCTGTTCCCATGTTTGTCGGCAATAGTATTACGTCAGGGTTGAGTGAAACTATGGTTTCTGAGGCAACGGTGGGGTACTGCTGTGTTTCGTTTGCGAATATGTTGACACCTCCAGCCTTGTTTATTACATCGTTTATCCAAGTGGTTGAGCCGGCGCTCATGAGTGGATCAGACCAGACTTCATAGTAAACTTTCAGCTTAGTCGTAATGTTTGCGGCGGCTATTTTCGCTTGTATGTTGCTGATTGTGCTGGTTATATTGGCAATTACGCTGGCTGCTTTTGTTTGGGCGCCTGTTGCTTTGCCGACCATAGTTATGTCTTGGTAGATGCCATTGATGCTGGTTGGATTGATGACTATTACTTTGTATAATAAGCTCCTCATGTTGGGTAGCAATGCGTCATTGATGTTGTCGGACACTATCAAGTCTGGGTGGAGTGATGCGATGGCTTCCATGTTAGGGGTTGAGTAGCCTCCGATGCTTGTCATGTTGTCTGCTGCGATCCATGCTGAGAAATTGTATGGGTAGTTGTCGTAGTCGGTTACTCCTACGACTTTGTTGCCGTCGCCGATTGCGAAGAGGATTTGGGTGCATGCGGGCGCCAACGAAATGATTCTTTGAGGAAGCGAGGTTAGGTTGGTGGTGTAGCCTTCATCATCAGTTATTGAGATGTTGTTTTGTGTTTTTGCTTGATTTGGCGTTTTGTTGTTGACGTAGAGGAAAGCTCCTGAAACTATAATTATGATAATTATGACGGTTGCAATTATTATGATATTTTTGTTTACCATCCTTTGACTCCCCATTAGGTTAGGTTGGATTATCCAACCCACTATAAGAAACTTACGGAACAAAAGGCACCCCTAACGTCTCACCCCAAAATTGTTTCTAATTTCCCATGGAAATCAACATACAAAACAAGAAAACAACTAGTCACGCGCAACACTCCACAAACTGAAAACCAAACACCAAGGGCTAAACCGAATGACTTTTCAGCAAATGCCAATCTAGAAAAAAGATATTTTTATCAAGTAAGTGTCTTTCGATGCTTTCAACAAAACAGCAATAATACGGAATAGTCAAAAGAAGAGCTGGTTGAGGTGGATGCTGTCTTTTAAAAAGTTTTAAGGGAGGTAAATTTGGGTTTTAACTTTGAGCTTCTTCTATAATGGACACCATGTGAGTGAGTTCCTGGAAATGCTTCACTACAGTTATGCCCCGTTGCGTGATTGCAAAAACCGAGTGGCTTCTTTTAAGTGTTCGTTCTTCGACCAGTCCCTGTTTGATTAGGAAGTCCAGATGTCCTTTGAGCATGTTGCCGTTGACGTTGGTTTTGTGCATGATGTGTGTCATCTTCAACGGACCTAAGCGCGCCAATGTGTTGAGGATGTCAATGAATGTTTCTAGTTTTGATCGTCTCATCCGTGTCGCCTCAGATTCTCCAGTTTCGCAGGTGGTCTTTCCACTGTATAAAACAAAGACAGGTTGTCTTTTTATAAACTTTTGCCATTTCCAGTTGCCTGATTCATTGGAAACCCGTATTCGGAACCAAGAAATGATTTTTAGAGCTAAAATAAAGCGGAGACTTATTGGCACGCTTTTCCTCCGATTGTGCCAAACTTATAACAACGTCTTAAATGCGATGAAAGAGAAAGGCTTGAACTCATTTGCGATGTTCTTCAAGCAGCGTGCATGCTAAAACTTTAAATAGCTTAAAAAAACAAAAAAAGAAAAGGAATTAATTCTTTTGTCTTCTTTGGCTTATGGTCGTTTTCTGCTGAGCATCAGCATTATTACAACGCCAATTATGATTATGACGATGATGATTGCGATGCCTATGTATTCGAGTGCGCTTTGGGTTGCGATGCCGCTAAGTGGGGTTGCCGTTGGTGCTGCTGTTGCTGCGGGTGAACTCGCATGGATGTATGTGGAAGCAGAAGATCCGTAGTAGGATTGTGTGCCTGCAAAGGTGGCATATATTGTGTAGT
>JBEKPM010000113.1:0-5784 GCA_049520735.1 Bathyarchaeia archaeon
TCAAAGAGGCACTAGCCAAATACGGCTTCATAATAGTCTGCAGAAGCATGGAAGAGGCAGTCAGTTTAGTTAATCAGTTCGCTCCCGAACACTTAGAAGTCATGACGGCCAAACCGAAGGATTTTGCAGAGAAGCTAACTGCTGGTCTTATACTCTTGGGTCCATACAGCCCTGTCGCGTTCAGCGATTACGCCAGCGGAACCAACCACGTCTTGCCAACTGGCGGCTTCGCTCAATCGTTTTCAGGCTTATCCTTTTCAGACTTCATGCGCCGCGTAAGCATAGTTGAAAGCTCAAGGACGGGTTTGGAAAGGGTAAAAGACAGCGTTAAAGTTATGGCGGAAGCTGAAAACCTTCCGAATCACTACAAAGCAATAGAGGCAAGGTTCGAAAAATGAGCGCATCATACCGAAAATGGCTAAGAGATAAACGTTCAAAACTCCAAGCAATAGATTGCTACTCAGCGGGAGCTACGCCTGAGATAGTGGCGAAACAAATCGGCGTCCAACCCGAGGCGATAGTGAAGCTGAACTTTAACGAAAACCTCTTCATGAACAAATCAAAGCAGGCGAAAATCCTCAAAGAGTTGGCTGACGAGTTTGATTTGCGCTTGTACCCTGAGGATGAAGCTCCCAAATTTCTTTCCAAACTTTCCGGTTACATAGGAGTTCCAGAAGACTGCCTTGTAGTGGGCAATGGAAGCGACGAACTAATCGACCGCATAGTGCGGCTTTTCTTGGGAAAAGGGGAAGTTGCAGTTTCTTTCTCGCCCACATTCAGCATCCCAAGGTTATGCGTCAAGAGGCAAGAAGCCGAATATGTGGCGATCCCGATTCAAAGCGACCTGCAGCTCGATGTAAAAGGCATACTGGTCAGCTTTTCAGACAAAACAAGGATGCTGTACCTTTGCTCGCCAAATAACCCAACGTCAACCCAATTCAAAATGCAAGACGTTGAAACCTTAATCAAAGCCTTTCCCGGTATCGTCATCTTAGACGAGGCTTACGGCGAATTCGCTCCCTACTCGTTCGTACCGAAAATCAAAGATTTCGGGAACCTGATTATTCTGCGGACATTCTCCAAAGCATTCGGACTCGCTGCCCTACGACTCGGTTACGCAGTTGCAAACCCCGAGTTAGCAAAGGTCCTTACAGAAAAGTCTCCGTTGCCTTACCCAGTCAGTGGCTTCACGCTGCGGATGGGAGGCAAAATGCTGGATAACGTGGACTTGATGAAAACTTCTGTAAAAGCATTGATTAGAGAACGGGGAAAACTGATAAAGTCGCTAAACGAAATAAAAGGTGTGCAAGCGTTCGATTCGCAGGCAGACTTCCTGCTGGTCAACACCCGAATAGATGCTGACGAAGTTAACAGGAAGCTGCTGAAACGGGGAATCATGCTCAAGAAATGGGGCAAAATCCTGCAGTACGAAAACTGTTTCCGTGTTACAGTGGGTTTGCCGGAAATGAACGCTAAGTTGGTTGCAGCCTTAAAGGAGATTCAAGGTGATTAGGATGAGGACAGAAGAAGTTTACCGAAAAACCAAAGAAACTGAAGTTAAAGTGAAAGTGAACCTTGACGGGGAAGGCAAAGCATCAGTAGCCACAGGCGTGCCATTCCTTGATCACATGTTAACCTCTCTTGCCACACACAGCCTAATCGACGTAACTGCGTCGGTGAAAGGCGATTTAGTGCATCACTGTGTCGAAGACTTAGCCATAGGCCTAGGAGAAGCATTGAACAAAGCGTTAGGCACACGGGAAGGTATCGCGCGTTTCGGGAATGCTGCCACTCCAATGGATTGCTCCCTCGCATTTGCAGCCGTAGACCTTGTGAAGCGACCCTACTTCAAGATTGACTTAAAGTTGAGAGGCAAAAAAGTGGAGGACATGTCGACGGAAGACATCGTCCACTTTTTCGAATCTTTCACGACTTCGCTCGGGTCAAACGTCCACGTCTTCGTCGAATACGGCAGCAACGACCACCACAAAGCAGAAGCAGCAATCAAAGCACTCGCACTATCACTTCGACAAGCAGTAGCCATAGATCCGAGACGCAAAGGTGTTCCAAGCTCAAAAGGAGTCATCTAAAGGTGGCGAAAGCAGTAATCTTCGACTACGGAGTCGGCAACCTGCTTAGCCTAAAAACCGCGCTGGAAAAAGTAGGGTTAGAAACGGTAATCGGCACTTCATCTAAAGATTTAGCCAAAGCGGACGCCATCGCTTTACCAGGCGTAGGAGCATTCACGCCCGCAGCGAAAAAACTAGACGCAATCAAAGAAACGCTAAAGTCAAAAGTTGACAGTGGGACGCCCTTGATTGGCATCTGCCTTGGTCTGCAGCTTTTCTTCGAGGAAAGCGAGGAAGGACCAGGAAAAGGCTTGGCGCTCTTCAAAGGCAAAACAGTGCAGTTGCCTAGGACAGTTAAGGTGCCGCACATGGGCTGGAACACGCTCAACATCGTCAGGCAAAACGAGCTTTTCGACGGCGTTGCTGAGGGCTCATATGTTTACTTCGTCCACTCGCTCTACCCAGTGCCTGCTGACAAGAGCATAGTGGTGACACAAACCGAGTATGGCGCTACATTCACTTCGGCAATAGCCTCCAAGAACATCTACGGCACCCAGTTCCATCCAGAGAAATCAGGCGACCTGGGATTGAAAATCCTCAAAAACTTCGCTAAGGCAGTAGTGAGGTGAACAATTTTGCAGTTGATTCCAGCAATAGATTTAATGAGCGGTAAAATAGTTCGGCTTACTAGGGGCGAAGCAAAAACAGCCAAGTTCTATGATACTCTATTCGGCACGCCGGTTGAAGCAGCGAAGCGATGGCGCGATGAGGGCGCTGGGAAATTGCATATTATCGATTTGGACGCCGCTTTCGGACTAGGCAATAACTGTGAGGTCATCGCTGAGGTTGCGAAAAACGTCAAGTTGTCCATTCAAGTCGGCGGTGGAATACGCAGCTTTGAAACAGCGGAAAAACTTTTCCAAGCAGGCGTAACCCAAGTGATCCTTGGAGCCTTAGCTTTCAGCGATCCTTCATCTATCAGCAAAATTCAGAAACAATTCGGTTTTGACTCAGTTATCGTTGCCTTGGATAATAAGGAAGGGCAGATCATGGTTGAAGGTTGGAAAACGGCAACTGCCATGACAGTGGATGAAGCACTTGAAAAATACACCAGCATGGGCGTTCGAAATTTTCTTATTACTTCAATCGCGCAAGATGGGATGCTTAACGGTCCCGACTTGCTGACGCTCAGCCAAGCCACTCAGTACCCTAACGCCAAAATTATTGCGGCAGGCGGAATCGGCAGCATAGGCGATTTGGCTGCTCTGAAAGAGATTGGGGTGGACGGCGCAGTCATCGGGAAAGCCCTTTATGAATGCAGATTTACTCTAAAGGAAGCCATAAGCAAAATAGGAGCCTAAAAATGCCGTTAGCAAAACGAATTGTCCCCTGTCTTGATGTTGACCACGGAAAAGTAGTGAAATGCATAAACTTTCTCAATCCGAAACGTGCAGGGGATCCCGTTGAAATGGCTAAACGCTACTCTGACGACGGCGCTGACGAACTCGTCTTCCTCGACATCACGGCATCGTCGGAGAAACGTGACATTCTGCGAGGGGTCGTTGAGGGCGTCGCGAAGGCCATCAGCATCCCGTTCACCGTGGGCGGAGGGATACGTAACGTCTCAGATGCCAGGCTGGTTTTGTGTAGCGGCGCAGACAAGGTCTCTGTTAACACTGCAGCCGTTGAAAACCCAAAGCTAATTTCTGATTTGGCCGACGTTTTCGGTAGGCAATGCGTAGTCACCGCCATCGACGCACGAAGGAACCGTAAAACTACACCCGGCGACGGCAAAATCCTGATTGACACGGCCGATGGAAAAGTGTGGTTCGAGGTGGTAACTTACGGGGGCAGAAGACCCACGGGGATCGATGCTCTGGCGTGGGCGCTGCAGGCTGAGCGGCTTGGAGCAGGCGAGTTCCTTGTGACTTCGATGGATAGAGACGGCACAAAAGACGGCTATGACATCGAGTTAACCCGGGCAATCTCAGAGCGCGTTAACGTTCCCATCATCGCAAGCGGCGGCGCAGGCACACCCCAGCATTTACTTGAAGTTTTCACCCAAGGCAAAGCTGACGCCGCGTTAGCAGCTTCCATTTTCCACTACAACCAGTACCCAGTTCCAGTTGTGAAAAATTACCTTCGCAAAATGGGGGTGACTATTAGACAGTGACAGCAAATTCAGATTTGATTGACAAGTTGGATTTCAAGAAAGGCAACGGACTTATCCCAGTGGTGGTGCAGGACGCAAAAACCAAAGAAACCCTCATGCTGGCATACGCTAACCGCGAAGCCGTCGAGAAAACGTTGGCCACAGGCAAAGCTACCTACTGGAGCCGCAGCCGAAACGAACTCTGGGTCAAAGGCGAAACCTCAGGGCACACCCAGAAAATCATGTCAGTTTCAACCGACTGCGACTACGACGCACTCCTCTATGTAGTGGAGCAGAAAGGTGTTGTATGCCACACAGGCACACCCACATGCTTCTACAACAAAATGCTGTAAATTCAAGTTCATCTTGAAACCCTCATTCTTTCTTTAGGTTGAAAAGGCTTAATTCTGCGCGGCTCTTTAAATAAAGAACCATGGAAATTCAAACTCAAAAATTACCCAAAGCCTTGAGGAAAAAAGGTTTAGAGGAAAAGTTGGCTGAAATTTGCGAAAAAAACAATGTCGCCTTTTTGGCTGTTTTTGGATCTTTCGTCAGGGGTGAACAGAATAGAAAAAGTGATATTGACATCGGTATCGAGTTTGATGAGAGCAAGCGAAAAACTCTTTTGGACCTCATTCGCTTGGAGGAAGAGTTGGGTCAGGTGTTCAAAAGGAAAGTGGACTTGGGGATTTTTAGCAGTTTGCATCCGGACGTAGCGGAAGACGTGAAGAAAGAGATGCTCGTGATATATGAAAAGAGATAGCGCTTACCTAAAGCATATTCTGGATGCCATCTCTGACATAGGAAAATTCATGCAGGGACTACATAGTTATCTAACAATTAACATCTTAACTATTGCGGAAAATATGGAGAAAGGCTCCTCTTTTTAATTGCACTGATGTTCTGTCAAGCTCGTGTAGTTAATCCTTTTAAGAAAAACCTTTCTTCTAGTGTTTGAGGACAAGTGAGAGAAATGTCGCTTCATGAAGCTATGCTTTATGAAAAGCAAGAAGAAGGCAAAGTGAAATGTTGCCTTTGTGCCAGGCGCTGCCTCATAAATGAAGATTCAACAGGCTTTTGTCTGGTCCGAAAAAATCAAGGTGGCACACTCTATTCGCTGAATTATGGGAAAGCAGTGTCGGCTGGTGTTGATCCGATTGGCAAAAAACCGCTTTCACACTTTAACCCTGGCGCGCTTGTTCTGTCCATTGCCGCAGCTGGTTGCAATTTCCGCTGCCAATTCTGTGACAACTGGATGATAAGCCAAGAAAAAGAAATCGCCGGCAGACCCTTCCCACCCGAAGAAGTTGTTAAATCCGCTTTGAATAGCCAATGCCAAGGAATAAGCTACACTTACACGGAGCCAACCATCTTCATGGAGTACGCTTACGACACGGCCAAGCTGGCGCATGAAGCAGGCTTATTCAACACTTTCGTCACTAACGGCTACATGACTCCTGAGGCAGTCAGAACCATCTCGCCTTTCCTCGACGCGGCAACAGTAGATTTCAAAGGCGGAGGCGACCCCGACTTCTACAAATCAGTAATGGCTGTCCCAAACGT
>JBEKPM010000114.1:0-5770 GCA_049520735.1 Bathyarchaeia archaeon
GAAAACAAATTCACCCCTCTTTCAACACCATAACCAGCCAAAATCAAAGGTAAAAGTTTATATTTCCGTTGACTTTTTGCTTATTTCCGATATAGAGAAAACATGTTCTATTAAGATGGTGTAACATATGGCGTATTTAACAACAACAGGTTCAGGACAGCCAGTCTTGATTCTTAAAGAAGGAACAACTCGAAGTAGGGGCAAAGAAGCCCAGAGAAACAATATTATGGCGGCACGAGTAATTGGCGAAGTGCTCAAAACAACCCTTGGCCCGCGAGGCATGGACAAAATGCTCATCGACAGCCTAGGCGATATAACAATAACAAACGACGGCGCCGCAATCCTCAAAGAAATCGATGTTGAACATCCAGCGGCAAAAATGATGGTTGAAATCGCAAAGACCCAAGACGACATGGTCGGCGACGGAACAACAACCGCGGTAATTCTCGCCAGCGAACTGCTCAAAAAAGCGGAAGAACTCCTCGATCAAAACATTCACCCAACAATTCTAGTTAGCGGCTACCGAAAAGCAGGCCAGAAAGCAATCGAAGTCATAAACAAAATTGCCACTCCACTGGACATCAACGACAAAGCAACTCTGCTTAAAGTCTCTCTAACCAGTATGAGCAGCAAAGCCGTTGGCAGCGCACGCGAACACCTAGCGGAAATAAGCATACAAGCCGTCATGCAGATAGCTGAGCAACGCGGAGATAAAACCATCGCTGACATCGACAACATCCAGCTCGTAAAGAAAACCGGGAAAAGCCTCCTTGAAACCCAACTTATCCAAGGCATAATCATTGACAAAGAAGTCGTCAATCCGGGAATGCCTAAAACCAAGGAAAACGCGAAAGTCGCGCTTTTGGACGCAGCGTTGGAAATCGAGAAAACCGAGATCAGCGCAGAAATCCGCATAAAAGACCCGTCTCAAATGAAGGCTTTTCTAGATCAGGAAAGCGACATGATGCAGAAGATGGTTAAGACGATTAAGGCTTCGGGTGCAGACATTGTGTTCTGCCAGAAAGGCATCGACGACATGGTGCAGCACTTCCTATCCAAAGAAGGCATAATGGCAGCAAGACGCGTAAAAGAATCCGACATGGAGAAACTCGCGCGCGCAACAGGCGCACGCATCATCAGCGACCTCGACGACCTAAAAGCAGCAGACCTCGGCTTTGCAGGGCACATAGAAGAACGCAAAATCGGCGACGACAAAATGATCTTCGTCGAAAAATGCAAAGACCCCCACAGCGTAGCCATACTCATCCGCGCAGGCTTAGAACGCCTTGTCGATGAAGCTGAAAGAGCCATGATCGACTCATTATCCGTCGTGTCAGATGTGATTGAGAACAACAAGATTGTCCCAGGCGGCGGCGCAGTAGAAATCGAAATCGCAAAGGAACTACGCAAATACGCGACAAAAGTCGGCGGAAGAGAACAACTAGCAGTTGAAGCATTCGCAGACGCGGTCGAAGTCATCCCACGCACTCTAGCGGAGAACGCAGGTTTAGAACCTATAGACATACTTGTCGAACTGCGTCAAAGACACGATGCAGAGGGCAACAAAAACATCGGCATAAACGTCTTCACAGGCAAACTCCAGGACAGCGTTGCAAACGGAGTAATCGAGCCAATCGTTGTGAAAGAGCAAGCCATCAAATCAGCAGCAGAATCAGCAGCCATGATACTACGCATAGACGACGTAATAACAGCCAAATCGCCCAAAGGCGGTCCAGGCGGCCCAGGCGGAATGCCCGGCGGCCCCGAAGGCGAAGAATAAAATAAACATCTAATTTCTTTTTTTATTTTTTTGTTTTTTAAACCCAAAAGTCTTGTTAAACTCCACCATCGATGCTGTTTCATTCTCAAAAAGATCCAAGCTGGAGTCTTTCTTCTTTCAAGGCTGGTTTTTAGTTTTCATCCTGAACCGAACGGCTGTGGCCAGAAAAAGCAGAGCGGAAGCAACGGTGGTTATGATCCAAAGCCAGAATGCCTCCTCAATTGAAGAACCCAATATCAGGTGAGGAATCAAAACGGCGATTTCAGCGATTAGCATTCCGACGAAGACAAAGCCGAAGATGATGAAGGTTGGTACCAGGGTTTTGCCAAACCACATGTAGCCTTTCATGTTTGCTTTTTCTTTGACTACATAGTTGCTGTACTCATCTTTGACGACTAAGCCTAGATCCACGAGTTTCTGCAGGTTTCTGTATGCGACGCTGGGGCTGCTTAGGTTGGCTCCTCTCATGACATCTCTGGGTCCAACGGGCTTCCCGACTTTAACAAGATACATGTAAGTCTGGAAAGTCGACGCGTTAAGGTCCTCGTTTGGCTCCAAGCCGTAGTGCCCTTCAAACCATCTGCATGTTCTGCCTTAAAAACCCAAGCCACAAAACCCTCAGCACCGCCCTTTTCATGAGGAGCGAAAACCTATTGAACCTCCTTCAGATTAAATTAACACAGCAGGAACGAGTTTTTGGTGGAATCAAGAGTGGGAACAGAAAACAAAAGAACCGGCGTTTTAATCATCGGGGGCGGACCCGCGGGGTTGACAGCGGCTATTTACTCTAACGCTTTAGCTAAGGTTTTTATGATTCATTAGAAATTATCTTTCCCTGCAACACAACGGGGCTGTCGGCTAGCTTGGTCTAGGCTTGTAGACTTGGGCTCTATAGACTCCGGTTCAAATCCGGGCAGCCCCACCACTTTCGGCTTTACGTGGACTTTCGCAATTGGTTGTTTATTTTTTCAACTGTTTTTTCCTCATGGGATGGTAAGGTTTAAACCTTAATTCTTCATTTTACATGTTTGATGTAACATGCGAGTCGTTCAAACAACCCTAACCGAAGCCGAACACAAACTGCTTGAAGAGTACGCCAAGAAAAACTCCAAAACAATCAAAGATGTTGTGCGGCAAGCAATCAGAAACACCGTTGAAGGTTGCACAGACCCTCGTGACCCCATCTTCGCTGAACCACCGAGTTCAAAACGAACCGGAAAACGAGACAGCACTTCAATAGACCACGACAAATGCCTGTATAGTGAAAGTTCATGATTTTCGTAGATACAAGCGCATGGTACGCTTCAGAAGTCGAAGACGACATAAACCATGAAAAAGCCAGAAAATTTCTTTCCGAGATCGCTTCGGGAAAACACGGTGTCGCAGTAACAACTGACTATGTACTTGATGAAACCCTAACGCTTCTACAATCCAAAAAAGGGCTTCCTGTTGCCCTAACATTTATCGAAAAGATAAGAAAAAGCAAAAGTATACGTATCTTCTGGGTAAGCGAAAGCATATTTGAAAAAGCATTAGGCATATTTAAGAAGACAAGCGATTCGCCGTGGAGTTTTACAGATTGCACAAGTTTCGCTTTAATGAAAGACCTTTCGATAACTGAAGCATTCACATTTGATAATCACTTTAAGCAAGTTGGCTTTCAAAAACTGCCTTGAATCTGGCATCGGCTAGCTTTGTATAGGCTTGTAGACTTGGGCTCCATGGACTCCGGTTCAAATCCGGGCAGCCCCACCACTAACCGCAGCATTATAAGAAAAGAAATCCTTTTCCAGCTTTCAGGCGCTTTGACGGCCTTTCTGCATCCAATAATCTAACAGAAATCCTGAACTAGTTAGCGAACGAGAGCAATTTGGCCTTTATTTTCTTGTAGTTTGCCAAATGCAAAAGCGCTCTTGATTAGTCGTTCAATAGTTTCAAAATCTGAATGTTGAATGGTGGTTTGTTCAGAACTAACGTATTTGTTGTTTTTTGCTTGCCTGACTAATCTTTCGAATTCGTTCTCCAAAATATCCCTGGTCATTATTGGTTTACCGTCAAGTAATCTTAAACCGCAGCCAAGGCAATATTCAAAATCGAACTCTAAAACCCGCTCTTTCGAGTTGCCCTCACCAAAGTATTTGACGTCCTTGACAAGCTTGTTGAAGTTGACATCGTCAAATTCAACGAATGAGACATGAGTTTTCTTTATCTCATGTTCATGATTGGGGCCAGAATGCTGCTTAGTTTGTGATTTATCTGTCATAATGACTTAACTCCTCTCGGGGTTAATATAACCATAGATTGAAGTAAATGAAAAAAATGGCCGCGCGTTTTCATTAAGGCGCCATAGGCAAATAGTGCTTGTTTCATCGATTTTTGCTATAAGCTTGAAGTCGACGCCTCTGAGGGACTTGATCTTCTGCGTTTCATTATCAAGACGACGGCAATCACAGCTACAACGATTACAACAACTGCTATCAAGATTGTTGGAAGAGAGTTGTTACCTTTCGTTGAACCTGAAACGTTACTTGAAAGAGTTAAGATGGTCGCTACTGGCTGGCCTTTCACGTCGACATGCTGAATTGTTTGATAGTATCCTGCTTTGACTATTCTAAACGTGTAGTTTCCTGAGGTGACGTTTTGGAAAATGACGTAGCCGGTTGAGTTTGTTGTGCCTGAGAGAGTTTCTACTCCATCCGGTTGTATTGTTGACGAGACACTTACACCGCCCAAAGCGTTGCCTTGGCTATCTTTGAAGAAAAGTTGTATCGTCGTAGGTCCTTTTGAGGTGGAGTTTAAGTCCTGATTCGAATTCGAAGTTGTCGTTGAACTTGTAGATGAATTTGACGTTGAGTTGGTATTTGCTGGTCGGACTGTAATCTGCGTTGTTGTTTGCGAGTTTAGATATCCTGTTTTTGAGGCGGCGGCTGTAATTGTGCAAGTTGTTGTTTTTGTGAAGCTGGCGGCAGTAAAGATCGTGTTGTAGTAGCCGTTTCCAACTTCTTTTGTTGCCGTAAATGTCCCTCCGCTGTCCGATGTGAACGAAACCGTAGCGCCAGTCACTGCAGCGCCGTTGGCCATTATGTATGCAGTTATGTTGGTTTTTGCTGCGTTATTGAGGTTTTGGCTGTCAGGCGTTAAAGTTATTTGCAGAGGCAAGAAATCTATAACGGACGTTGTCATCGCGGCTTGGCCAGTTGTGTAGCTTGAAGCTTGGGCAGTGATTGTAGTTGTACCGGGCGAATTTGTTAAGCTAATAGTTCCTGCAGCTTGTGTTTGACCAAAGGGAATTGTTAATGTCGAGCTGACGCTTCCCACAGTTGGTTGGGACGAGAACAAGTTCACACTTACATCTGCTGTCGGGTCTTTTGCAGGGTTTCCTTGTGAGTCTTGAAGTTGTACCAGGATTGCACTGTATGTCGTATTATCTGACGGCAGTATTGATGGGACGCAGAAAACCGCGAGTTTCGATGGAGTGAAGCCGATTGTAGTTATTGCCTGTTGGCTCCTCAACAGATCAGTTCCTACTGCGGTTATTGTTGTAGTCCCAGCCTTGTAGGTTGTGCTAAGAGTTGCCACAGTGTATGTTTGACCAGCTGGGATGGTCGTTTGAGAGGCAATTTGACCTATAGTTGGATCCAATGATGCCAATGAAACAATTATGTCTGATGAATTTGTACAGACAAAACCCATCGCGTTCTGGAGTTCGAGTGCAATTTGTGGGTATGAGTTTTCATCAGCCGGAACCTTAGTAGGTCCTGCAAAAATTTTGACTTGAGTTGGATTTGTTGAAACAGGTGTTGTAGTGATCGTTAGCTGTTGGGAAGAATATCCTTGGGCGACGCTTGTGATAATCGCTGTCTGGACTCTTGTATAATTTGCTACGGTTGTAAAATTAGCAGTTGCATATGTCATTCCTTCTGGAATAATGACGTTGGGGGTGACTGATCCAACGTTGATAGCGTCGGAACATGATAGGGTAACTTGTAC
>JBEKPM010000115.1:0-5763 GCA_049520735.1 Bathyarchaeia archaeon
GTATGAAAAATCTTGGAGAAAAAGACAGGAAAGAACTAGAAGCCAAAATGGCAAGCGCCTTTCAAGAAAATATTGGCGAATTGTCAACAGAATTGCGTGAAATATTGCTAGATGACATGGTCACAGCATTCGAAAATAGACTAAACGTGTTAAACCGCTTAGGCACAGAACCCCAGAATTAAACTGAATAATGGACTCAAATGTTGATTAGAGATACATAAATGATTTATATAAAAAGCGCTGACTAACTACAAAAAGAGGAATTTAAAGTGCGTCGATCTAAACTGGAAATGTATGTGGATATCCTTTCGGTTCTGGCTCACAGAGGACCGCTAAAGCTGACTCACGTCATGTACAAAGCAAATGTGAACTGTAGCGTCCTCAAAGAGTATCTTGACTTTCTCTTAAAGCAAGGCCTAGTAGAAGAACGCACCGTGGGTAAACGTCGACTTGTTTACGCGGTTACTCAACGGGGCATAACGGTACTGAAATACTTCAAGGAACTCAAGCAAGTTCTGCCTATAGTAGAGGAAGCTCGAAACCAAGTTCCGATCCCCTACTAAACCCCTCATAATTTATTTTGTTTCATTAAAACATCTATTTTTTCACTAAATTGTTTAATATTTTAATGGTTGTTTTGGTTAGTTGTCTATCGTTTTGCAGTTTGTGATTTGTATGCTTAAAATACATACTACTATTTCGTAATACTTAATAAACACATATACGAACTGTAGATGTGCAAAACAAACCATAGAGGTTTTGGCATGAAAGAACAACAAATAACAACCAAAGGGCCGATAGCAATTCTTGAGAAAATCGAAGAAAGCCTCGAGAAGTTAAATGAAAAGATGGAGGTCATTATTGAGATTCAAAAGAACAGTGGTGATACTCAAAGCCGAACCACTATGTTGCCTGACGCGTCTTTGGATGTTATGACACTTCTCTCGATGCCAGATCATCTTCGTAAGACGGCTATGACCATTTGCAGGTGTGGACGGGCGACTGCAGAAGAAATTTCTGAGACAACTACCAGAGCAAGGGCAGTTGAAAGTTCCTATCTTAACCAACTTGTAATAATGGGTTATCTTAAGAAGGAGCGTAAGGGAAGGAAGGCGTACTTTTTCGTCGATCCTGAGACAAGGAGTTGAATTGTATGAGTAAGATCATTGCAGTTCACTCGTATAAAGGCGGAACAGGCAAGACACTCCTCTCCGTAAATTTGGCAGCGACTTTTGCAAAGGCAGGAAAGAAGGTCTGCGTTTTCGACTTGGATTTTCGTGCGCCGAGCTTGTTTGCGATTTTGAAAGCTCAGGGCATAGAGCACTGGTTTAACGATTACTTAAACAACACTGCTGACATCGACACTGTGCTTTTTGATTTAAGCAAGCGGCTTTCTGGAAAGGGCAAATTCTATGCTTCCTTGGCTAACCCCGCAACCGAGGCAATCCGCGACATGTCATCAAAAGACAGGAAATGGGAAATGCGAGCCTTAGGCCGGCTGCTTGCGTTGAAGGAAACATTGCTTGCCAGCAAAAAATTCGATTACCTGTTCTTCGACACTTCTCCAGGCTTGCAATACTCATCGATAAACGCTATTGTCGCCGCTGATTACGTGATTGTAGCTACGACAGGTGACCGCTCCGACGTAGATGGAACCAAACGCATGCTCGTGGAGCTCTACAACTTGTTTGAGAAGAAGACCGGTTTGGTTCTGAACAAGGTGCTGGACGCATCTGCCACAGCCACTGCAAAAAAAGCGGAGATGAGTGCCAAAGTCAAAGACGCCTACCAAGTGCCGCTTCTGGGACTGGTGCCTTGTTTCTGCGAGGTTTTGCGAGCTGAAGGTAACTTTATCTTCGCAGAAGACAAGCCTGACCATCCCTTCACCAAGATCCTTGTGGAAATGGCGAAGAAAATAGAAACCGACCAAATAGAATAACTCACCTTTTCACCATTTTTAGCCGCCTCAAAATTTATTCAACAATTCCGCTGCACTTTGGGCGTACCCTAGCCAGCCACCTTTTTGAATTGCGATTAAGCATGTCTAAGCAACGACTTGCACTTCACTAGGCTTTGTTTTAGATCCATAAATCAACAATGATCCATTGTCTTCATTCAACATCAAACCGTTTTTCCTCACGAGGGTCTCTACATCCATGAGGTTTCTTCGGTCCAGAGCCGCGTTTATTCTAAGCTCAAAATCTCTTCGGGAAAGAGTCTTCGGCGACAGCGAAACACTGCTTACATAAGCGTCTGGTACGCACTGGCAAATCTCTTTGAAAACTTTAATTGCCTCGCGCCTTCGCATGACGCTACCACGTAAATCCAAAGTTAATGCACCATCACCTTAAGATAATTACTGACAAGCACATGTGAAAAACTCCATGTGGAAGTCTTAGGCGCACCATTTTTTTTGACAGGAACGCACGGAAAGTTTGCTTGAAATAATAATTAACTCGTTTCTGGAAAAAAGTTAATCGTAGATGGAGAATACGCGGCTTTTGTACCTTTCATTATACATGAAAGAGTCTTGTGATAGGCTTTGGTCGACTAATATAGAATCTTGTCAAGGGTTGTTAGGTTGATACCCGCAGTTAATGCAGGCACAAAAGCAATTATGTATTATTTTTGGGTACGTTGTATGTTTTTTAACTTGTTTTGTAATTTATGGGTGGAGACGTTTCCTGTTTGGATAGATCTGCAATTATTTTAGCTGAAGGTTCCCAGGGCAAGTTAGTTGAAGAAATTGGTCTTTTGAAGCTGGAAAATAAGCCTTTGTTGAACTACGTGGTTGACGCCGTTAAGGGTGTGGTCGGCGAAGCGATTGTAGTTACATTTTCGAAGAAGCAGTCAGACCTGTACGCCAAGGCGGTTTCGTCGGCTAACGTCAAATTCATCGTCAACCCAGATGAGTCTCATGGGTCTTTGGCTGCTGGCCTAACGGGTTTTCAAGCAGCCCGGGGTGATTACTCGCTGGTTTTGCCCGTTGATGCCCCGTTTGTTTCCAAGGAGGTTGTGTCCCTTCTTTTTGATTTGTCCGCTGGTAAGTCGGCGGTTGTTCCAAGATGGCCAAGCATGGAAATTGAGTCGTCGCATGCGGTTTACAATACGGAGTTGGCGTTGGAAGCGTCGAAGAAATCTTTGAAGGCAGACGAAGTCGACCTCTCCGTGTTGGCAGGCTGTTTGCGGGGGGTGCGCTACGTTTCAACACTTGTTATTGAGCAGTTGGACCCTGATTTCCGAACGTTCTTCAGAGTTAAGACGCCTCTGGGCCTAAAAAAAGCTGCTGCGATGGTGAAGCCTAGAAAACACCCTTGACTACACACACCGCGAATGCACGTAGAGCGGTTTGTGAGGCTAACGCGGCACATCCACATACGTTGTTGCATTCCCGCAACATTTGCAGGTTTATCCATTGATTAGAAAAAACAAGCGGTAGCTTTTTCGCTTCTTTATAACTCTACGGCTTCTATTTCGGTAAGAACTCCCCTAGCTCTTCATTTACACATTCTGGCTCCATATGAACGGTGACGACTGCGCCAGCGAAGTGTTCCTTAGTTTCTTTTTCGATCCCTGACGCGATTCGGTGTGCTTCCTTAATTTGAATTTGCTTGGTAAAGCAGCAGTCAATGTTAATGTAGCGTTTACCGTCAGCCGCATATGTTACTATACGCTTTATCCGCAGGTTTTCCGCGATGGCCTTAGCCATTTCGTATATCACGTTTCTAAGTTGGGATTCATCTACTTGGGTTGCCGGGATAGCAATACCTGACGGCTCAACATGCACAGTCACGTTTTCAAGCGGCTTAATTTCGCTCTGCAACCTCTTCTCGATGGTTTCCGCTATTTTATGTGCCTCTTCAACGGAAAGTTCAGGGTCGACATAAGCGTGCAAGGTAATGTAGAATTTACCGCCCACGTAAACAGTGGATATTTCATGGACCTGTTTGACGCCTTCAACTGTAGCTAATTTCTCAACGAGCTGATCTAGTTTGCTTTCTTTTTCTGAAGGCTCAACGTGAATTGTTGCGTCAACGTTGCCAATTGCCTGCTTTAAGTCAGCTTCAATTTTTGAAGCCAAAGAATGGGCTTCTTCCAGTGGCATATGACTTTGAACCTGAATGGCGGCATCAATGAAAACCTTGGAGCTCACCTTGCGAACCTTCAGATTTGTAGTTTTCACGACTCCGTCATGTTGGACAATTATTCTTCGTATTTTTTGGACAAGATCTTTTGACGCGGTGTCGCTGAGTTCCATGACGCTGACCCGTACAAGTTTAATGCTCAAATAACTAAGCAATGCCCCGAGGAAAATTGATGCGATAGCGTCACCGTAAAAGAATCCTAATGCAGCTAAACTGAAGCCTACCAGAGCCAGCAGCGTCGAGCTTAAGTCTGAGATTGCATCGTAGAAACCTACTCGCATGGACGGGCTTTCGATGTGTTGAGATTTCCTGAAGACCGTAACTCTTAAAATGGCAATGGAAATTGCATAGCCTATAGCTAGGAAACCGGCAAATTCGACTCCATGGTAGATCTGAGTACCCATTATTAGCCGTGTTGCTGCTTCGTAGAAGATTAGGAGTGCTACACCGATTAAGGTGATTCCGCCGATGAGGCCTCCTATGGTTTCGAACTTTTCATGTCCGTAAGTGTGTTCTTCATCGGGAGGCTTCATTGAAGCGCGAACGGCAAAAAACAGCATTATGGTTGACACAGCATCAAGCAGCGCATGCAGTCCGTCGCTGAGGATGGCTAAACTGTTAACGAAGAGGCCTAAAGAAACTTCAACGATGACAACGCTGAAAATCGCGATCGCTGCAATTCTAAGTGCCCTGAGTTTATATTTGCCATCTAAAGATTCTTGCATTTACACAATCTAAAGAAAGGTCTTTGCGAGGGCGATTTAAGAATTGCGGGGCACAAATGAGTGAAAACATTTCGAAAGACCTTAAAACAAATCTCAAAGAAAGGGATTGAGTTAGGGGAAACTTGAAAGACCTGAATCGATAGGCATTTAGGTTTGAATTTAAGTAATAAAGGAAACGGTTGATGCAGATGGCTTACTCAAAGATTGGCGACATATTAGAGGGCTCGTTTAAGGACCAGAAAGTAACCGTTCGAGGATGGGTTTACCGCAAACGCGAAGGAAAAGAACTCATTTTTCTAGTTGTCCGCGACTCAACAGGCTTCATCCAATGCACAGTGAAAAAGATCAGCCAAGCGTGGGCAGAAGCGCAGCGGGTAACGATTGAATCCAGCTTAACGCTTGAAGGCACCGCGCGGGAAGACAAGCGTGCACCAGGCGGCTACGAAATCAGCGCAGAAAACGTCGCTGTCATCGGTCTAGCGGAAACGTTCCCGATTGCCAAAGACAAGAGTGAAGAGTTCATCCGTGACATGCGACATCTTTGGCTTCGCAGCCGAAAAATGAACCTTATGATGAAGGTTCGAGCTGAAACTTTGGAGGCAACGCGAGAGTATTTCAAAAGCCAAGAGTACACCGAGGTTTCCCCGCCAATGTTTATTTCCGCGGCGGTTGAAGGCGGCTCAACTCTTTTCGGCTTAAAATACTTCGATCAAGATCTCTACCTAACACAGAGCAGCCAGCTTTACCTTGAAATCCTCATCTATTCGCTAGAAAACGTTTACTGTATTGCACCATCGTTCCGCGCCGAGAAAAGCCGAACAATAAGGCACTTAACCGAATACTGGCACATGGAAGCAGAATGGCCATTCGCTGACATGAATGACCTCATGAAG
>JBEKPM010000116.1:0-5719 GCA_049520735.1 Bathyarchaeia archaeon
AGATGCGGTAAACCTGAGATTGGCAATTGAAAGCGTGCGAAGAACCGCAGAATACGCCAGCGACATTTCAGAAGTTGTTCTGAATTTAAATGTCGAGTCAGTTCTAGGATAGCTTCAACTATCCTCTGAAATTTCTTAAATTCTAACAATATAATTTCCGTTCTTAACAAAAGAATTTAGATAATCTTAAGTGGACTCGATTTCTTTTGCTTTTATCTCAAGGTTACTTTATCGCCTGTTGCTACGTAGACTACGGCTTCCATGATGTGCATAGCATGGTCAGCGATGCGTTCAAGATACCTGACGACTAGGACGCTGGACACTGTGCATTGGTTTGTTGTGCCTGCCTGCTCGACAAGTTTATCCAAAAAATCGAAGTAGGTTTTGTCAACTTCGTTCTCTTGTTCGGTCATGTTTTTAACCAGTTCTGGGTCTAATCGTCTGAGTGTATTTATGCTCACTTGAACCATTTGGAGGACTTTTTCAGCCATTTTCCCGATGTAGTCAAATATCCATTTGTCGCACTTGGATGTTTTCGGGTTAAAACGTGTTGCGACGAAGGATATATCCCAGGCATATCTTCCGAATCGTTCAAAGTCGTACGCTACTTTCATGTAAGAATTTATTATTCTTAGGTCGGAGGCAACTGGCTGGTACTTGGCTATTAAGCTGAAAGCTTTCTCTTCCACTTCCACGGTTCTGTTTACAAGTATTTCTGACAGTTCGTGGACGTCTTTTGAGAAATCTTTGCCTTCGATGAAACTGTTTATTGATACGGACAGGGCTTTCTCAGCTACGCCGCCCATTTTAAAAACCATCACGGTCAATTCTTCTAATCCAGCATCTATGAGTCTTTCCATACTGTTCACCTTATCCAAATTTCCCTGTAATGTATTTTTCGGTTAGCTCACTTTTCGGGGCCTCAAAAACCTTCGCTGTTTCACCGAATTCTTCAAGTTTCCCAAGATACATAAACGCAGTGTAGTCGGAGATGCGTGCTGCCTGCTGCATGTTATGCGTAACGATGACTATTGTGAAATTCTTCTTGAGCATCGCGATGGACTCCTCTATCTTGGCTGTTGCAATAGGATCAAGGGCTGAACAGGGTTCGTCCATAAGGATTACCTCGGGTTGCACGGCGAGAGTACGTGCGATGCATAACCGCTGCTGCTGGCCACCCGACAAGTTTGTGCCCGCCTTCTTCAAATCGTTCTTGACTTCGTCCCACAGAAACGCCATGCGGAGGCTTCTTTCAGCCAACTCGTTCAGCCTCTTTTTGTCACGTACGCCGTTGAGTTTCAAGCCGGCGACTGCATTATCATAAATGGACATCGTGGGGAACGGGTTGGGTTTTTGAAAGACCATTCCGATTCTTCTCCTGATGGCGACGGGATCAATCTTTGAAGAGTAGATATCTACGCCGTCGAGGATTACTTCGCCCTGGACTTTCGCGCGGGGAGTTAACTCGTGGATTCTGTTTAGGCACCTAATCAGCGTGCTTTTTCCGCATCCTGATGGGCCCATAATGGCGGTTACACGGTTTTCTGGGAATTTTAGGTTGATTCTATTGATTGCCTCCACTTTGCCATATAAAGCCGTCAAGTTCCGGGTTTCTAACTTAGCCGGAAAGGCTTCAAAGTTTTCATGAATCATTCTTCCACTTCCTGTTATCATTAGGTTTCATTTTTAATCCATCCTCGCTTCCGATAGGTTCCTTCCTATGCCGAATCTGACTATAATGTTCAACGCAAGCATTATTAGTATAAGAACCAAGGCCGTACCCCATGCCTGAGTCTGCCATGAAGCGTATGGTGAAGTGCCGTATTGATAAATAAGAATTGTCATTGAACCCGTCGGTTGGTTGAAGAGGTTTGTGATGAAGTGTGTGCCTGTTGCCGCAGTCAAAAGCAGAGGGGCTGTCTCCCCTGTTGCACGTGCAATCGCCAGCACGATGCCAGTTATTAGCCCGTTTTTGCCTGTGCTAACTACCACCCTAAGAATGGTTTTCCACCTCGGGATCCCCAGAGCCATCGAAGCTTCCCTGAGAGTAGTGGGGACAAGCTTGAGTGATTCGTCGGTTGTTCTCCCGATGATTGGGATCATTATGAAGCTTAGTGCTACGGCGCCAGCAAAGGCTGAGAAATGTTTAGTTGTTAAAACTAATATTATGAAGACAAAGAGCCCTATGACCATTGAGGGAAAGCCAGTTAGCACATCGTTCATGAAGCTTGAAACAGTGGATAGCTTATTGCCAGACCACTCGGAGAAGAATATTCCTGCGCCCACGCCTATTGGAATAGCGATCAGTGTGGCTATACCGACCATTGTGAAAGTGCCTGCGATTGTGTTGGCGATTCCTCCGCCGCTAAATGTTGGTCCAGTAGGCAAATGTGTTAAGAATGTGAGACTTATGGCGGGGACACCTCGGATGATGACATCGCCAAGAATATAGATAAGTGGAATGACGGCTAAAACGACGGCGACGACAAGCAGAATAGACATTACGCGGTTCACAATTCGCCGCCAAAGCGAAATGCTCGTAGGCAAGTCAGATCGCGCCAAAAGTCTCATCTCCGTCAATTCCTTGTTTTACCACGAGACACCCTCCACAGCAGAAGCCGGGCGAAAATGTTAACAATCAAAGCGATAAAGAACAGGATTAAGGCAATCTCAATTATTGAGGATCGGTAAAGACCTGTGGCTTCGCCGAATTCGTTTGCGATAAGAGAAGAAAGCGAGTACCCGGCTGTAAATAGGTTTGGAGAAATTCTGACGGCGTTTCCAATGACCATTGTAACCGCCATTGTCTCGCCGACGGCGCGACCTAAACCGAGAATGAATGCACCAAATATTCCTGATCTTGCGTATGGCAAAACGCTTTTCTGGGTGACTTCCCAATCGGTGGCGCCAAGCGAGTACATGGCTTCCCTCTGGCTGTTCGGCACAGCACGCAAAACATCCCTCGATACCGCGGTCATTGTGGGGATAATCATGATGGCAAGGACAACTCCGGCGGTGAAGAAACTTGTCGCGTATGGGGTTCCGCCGAACAGAGGAAAGAAGCCGAGGGATTTATTCAGAGGGATCTCAACGTAATCGCGCAAGAGCGGCGCAAAAATCAGCAAGCCCCACAGCCCGTAGATTACGCTGGGCACCGCAGCAAGTAGGTCAACCAATGTTCCCAGCCCGTAACCGATGCCTAGATGCCCGTTTAATCGTTCAGAAATGAAGACTGCTATGCCTATGCTTATGGGCAAACCGATTACGATAGCAATTGCTGAGGTCAAGAGCGTCCCGTAAATGAAGGGTAAAGCGCCAAACACCTCGTGATCGGGATTCCACGTTGTTCCCGACAAAAAACCTATTCCAAACTTGCTGATTGACGTTGCTGATCCTGAAAAAAGTTCGACTGCGAGGGCGGTTAGCAAGCCTATGATGAAGAGGGCGGCTGCTGCGAAGCCTATCGTTGCAATCGTGTCGCCCCTAAGCAGTTTGCTCGCCAATTGGCTGTCCTCTATATTCTCTATATACCCAAAAAAAATAGGGTGGGGAAGTATTTACGATATTATGGTTATTGCTTGTCCGTTGTATGTTATTGACGCTAGGGTTGTGTTGTCGATGCTGACGATGCTGGCTGGCAAAGCTACGTAGCCGGCGTTTGGTCCTAGTACTTGCCCGCTGTTAACGATCCAATTCAGGAAGTTGACCGTGGCTGCTGCTTGGGCGGCTGAGAATGCACTGCTCGATGGGTAATCCTGGTTCTGGTATACGATGGCATAAGTCATTGTCGTTATCGGGTAAGCGTTGGTTGCTGCCGTGTTTTGGAATATGTTGTCGATTATTGAGACGCTTTCCCATGCAACCATGTTGTTGCCTGCTGGAAGACTTGTTGCTCCTGCGTCGAGTGCAGCTTGAGCTGTGGTAACGCTGGGAAGGATATAGTTGCCTGCGGCGTTTTGTACAGCTCCGAAGTAGATGGCGCCTGGGTTCTGAAGCACATATGCGATTTCTAGTGGACCGATCGAATTGGGGTTCTGTATGATTCCCGCGGCGACACCAGAGTTTAAGCTGTAGCCTAAGCCGACCGGCCAAGCTGGTGTTTTTGATTTGCCGACTGTTGAGTTCCATGTGGTGCTTGACTGTGACAGGTAATCTGTGAAGGCGTACATGGTTCCGCTTGAGTCAGAGCGGTGGATCACGGTGATGGATGCTGCGGGGAGCTGTGAGGCTAAGCTGGGGTTTAATTGCTGGATGGATGGGTCGTTCCACTGTGTGATGGTTCCTAAGAAGATGTTGGCGAGTACTGTGCCGTTGAAGTTGAGGCCGTTCTGGCAGACTGAGCCGTTAACAAGCTTAAGGTTGTAGGCTGGTACTATTGCGCTGGCTGAGATTGGCACGGTTAAGGCCGTTGTGCCCGATGGAAGACCATTGATGTTGCTCGCTGAAAGTGGGACATCAGTCTCTCCGAAGTTGGTTATTTGCTGCTGGAACTGGGTGATTCCAGTTCCGCTTCCAACTGCGTTGTAGGTTATCGAGACTTTGGGTTGAATAATCTGATAAGTTGCTACCCAAGTCTGCATAATTGGGTTGACGAGGGTCCCTCCAGAGCCTAAGATGCTTGCGGTTGCAAGTTGAGTTGGAGCTGGGGTAGGTGTAGGCGTGGGCGAAGGAGTAGCTGTTGGAGTTGGTGTTCGAGTTGGGGCTGCGGTTGGTGAGGCTGTTGGCGAAGAGGATGGATGTGTGGTTGGGGTTGCTGTCGGTGTGGCGGTTGGGGTCGGGGTTGGCGTTGGGTTGTTTTTCGTTGAATTTGACGATAAGTATGTGTAAGCGAACACACTGCCGATAATGATTACGACAACTACCACGGCGATAGCTGCTATGTATGTAGTTTTCATTTCTTATACCTCTTTTTACAAGCGTGAATGTAGATTCAGTTGTTATATCGATTCCCAACATAATTTCTATAGACTATATAGGAAGAAAAGAGACCGAAAAAGGTCAAAAAAACATTTATCCAACCGCTGAACCGGCTAGGAAAAGGGAAGCAACGCCAAGTCACCTCGCTCATCATGGCTTTTCCACGAGATTTGGGGTAATATTCAAAAGAGACGTTAGGACAATTCATTGGAACAATGGTACCTATTCTGAACGTTAATTGGGAGAGTATTCCATCCGAGTACGACCTTAGTGGACGCGATGCAGATATCTTGGCGCTGATAGAAACGGAAGATTTAACCATTTTCACGTTTGACGGGTTAAAGCGAAGAACAGGCGTTCATCCTGAAACGTTATCTCGAATTCTCGCGCGTCTCGAAGAAGAGGGTATAGTCAAAAAAGAACATGAAGGCTACAGGGTCACCCCAAAAATAACGAAGTTGAAACTTAACCAAACACACAACGAAAAACCAGCAACACCCCTAATTCAAACCTTCCTCCCCTCAGACCTCATGACACAGCACCTCATTCTTTCCCTCAGAGGCAAATGGTTCGGCATGCTGCGGTGGCTTGGCATATCAGAAAACAATCGCGGTATCACACTAAAGTGGATCACTGAAGACGGCGGAATCCAAATAGCCGCAAACATCCAGGGAACCACGCTTAACATAGAAGCGAAGTTCTTAACGAACAACGACTTGAACCTTGCGTTGAAAGCATCTTACCAGCTTATGGCGAACATCGGCAAGCTTTGCCAAGGCTCCCATCCAATGGCTAGAAACGT
>JBEKPM010000117.1:0-5615 GCA_049520735.1 Bathyarchaeia archaeon
TTTTTCCTTCAGGATTCAAAATAGTCGCATAAGTGCTGTCCTTATGCACATCCAACCCACAAACTAAGGCGCTCATAAAATGGCATGAGCGCCCAGCTCGTTTAACACTTCTCATACCATCGCGCTAGAACTCAGGATGGGAATTGAACCCATATCAATTGTGGAAGTGGCAACAACATCTGTGTGGGGCTTTCAAGGGAGGAACAAGCGATCTATGAAAGAATACTTAGACCTTACAATGCAGTTTCTCCTTCCCGTTCAAGAGCGTTCAGGTTACGTCCAAGGCGTTTAGCTGAAGAGATCTCAAAGCAAGCTGAGAATGTTAAAATAGAGTGCGGTCACCGGGATTTGAACCCGGGTCGTCAGCTTGGGAAGCTGATGTCCTACCAAACTAGACTACGACCGCAAATGTTTTCTGGTTTAAGACTTGTTTCTTTAGGCTTAGCCTGATATATTGATTCTTCTCTGCAATATGCTTGCTTTTTGAAACATATGAAACCTCAAGAATTCCTTTCAATATAAACGAAAAAAAGTAAAGAAAACTAACTCATAACGCAAAAAAATAAGTTACTTTTTTCTTTTAGTAGCCGAGTAAGCATAATCGTTATCTCTAACTAACCAGAAAGAATACGAAGGAGAAAAACTGGTTTGCCTAAAAATTACACTTACACCGACGCAGGCGTAAACCGCAGACAACGCGCTGAATCCAAAAAAGCACTAAAAACCCTACAAGAAACCTACAAACACAGTCACCACGGCAACGTAATGCATCTACCATATGGTAATATTTTTCCAATCGGAGAAAGCACGTTTCTTGACCTTGTCATCGAAGGTGTAGGCACCAAAGTCCTCATAGCACAATTAGCACAGAAATATGATACCATAGGCATCGACGCAGTAGCAATGGCCGTTAACGACGTAATCCGCTCAGGAGCTAAACCGCTCGCCATAGCGGATAACATTCATGCTCAAGCAAGCGAACCCGCACTTGTAAAAGCGTGGCTAAAAGGAATCATCCAAGGTGCAGCCGAAGCAGAATGCCCGGTTACCGGCGGAGAAACAGGTGACGTAGCTGAAATAATAAGAGGCTTAACAGAAAACGCTGGCTTTGACATGGTGGTCGCCTCAGTAGGCCAAGTGGAAAGGCAAGAAATCATCACTGGAGAAAACATCAAACCAGGCGACCAGATAATAGGTTTAGCTAGCAGCGGATTGCACAGCAACGGCATAACATTGGCAAGAAAAATTCTCCTCAAGCAATGGGGCGGAAAATACCAGCCAAACGACGTCCCACCAGGCTTAGACAGGGCAATCATCCTCGAAACGCTTGAACCCACAAAAATCTACGTTAAACCACTACTCAAGCTCGCCCAGAAAGTTAAGGTCAAAGCAGCCGTGCATATCACTGGCGATGCCTACATGAAATTCAACAACCTTGCCAGTTTCTCGCCAGGCATAGGCTTTGAATTCACCAACTTCAAACCCCAACCCATATTCGGATTGATCCAAAAAACCGCAGCTGAACTGGGCTATGATATCATAGACGAGGAAATGTTCAAAACCTTCAACATGGGCTGGGGCTTCGGCATAATCGTCGACAAAACAGACACCGACGAAGCCATGAACACGCTAGAGCAAAACCGAGCAAAACCCGAAATCATAGGCAAAGTAACCGACAAGCAAACTGTAGAAATAATCTATCAAAACAAAAAGATGATATTGACGTAAAATTTTGCTTTTTTCATGACAAAAGTGTTTAAATTCTGTAAGTTTAATTTAAAGGCTCATGAAATATCACGCTAAAATAGAAGTCAGCCTCAAACCAGGCCACAGCAATCCTGAAGGCGAAACAACAGCACGTTTACTAAAAGAACTCGGCTACAAAGTAGAAGCCGTGGGCGTGAGTAAAGTTTACACAATCATTCTTGAAGCATCGACGATTAAAGAAGCCAAGGCAAAAGCGGAAGAAATGAGCAAACGCCTCTTGGCAAACCCAACCAAAGACAACTACACCATAACCGTTGAGGAGCAGAAATGAACGCTAACCTCTACACCCACCGCAAAACAGACTACACACTCTATGAAATAGTTTTAGCCAAAGTCACTGACCAACAGCTCGTCGAAATCAGCAACGAGCTAGCCTTAGGTTTGAGTTTACAAGAAATGAAAAGCATCCAAGCCCACTTCAAGAAGGAAAACAGAAATCCAACGGATGTAGAACTGCAAACCATCAGCCAGACATGGTCAGAACACTGTTACCATAAAACCTTCAAGGGAAAAATCCGCATGGGCGACAAAGAAATCGACAGCCTCTTCAAAACCTACATTGCAAAAGCCACAAAAGAAATCAACCCGCCATGGTGCTTCAGCGTCTTCGAAGATAACGCTGGCATTGTTCGTTTTGATAAGGGCTATGGAATAGCCGCTAAAGTGGAAACGCACAATCACCCATCTGCAGTTGAACCCTTCGGCGGTGCAGCCACTGGTGTGGGCGGTGTAATTCGAGACATCCTCGGCGTCTGGGCTGACCCAATCGCGTGCACGGACGTTTTAGGCTTCGGACCATTAGATTACGATTACAACAAACTTCCCGCAGGCATAAAACACCCAAAATACGTGTACATGGGCGTCACCGCAGGCATCGGCGCTTACGGCAACAACATGGGCATCCCAACCGTCAACGGCGCAATATACTTCGACGAAAGCTACACAGGCAATGTCACCGTATACTGCGGATGCATAGGACTTTTACCACTGGATAAGTTTGTGAAAAACGCCAAACCTGAACATGTAATTGTGCTGGCAGGAGGAAAAACAGGCCGCGAAGGCATCCACGGCGTAACCTTCGCTTCAGCCGAATTAACCGAGAAATCAGAAGAAATCTCAAGACCAGCCGTACAAATCGCCGACCCAATCGAAGAAGAAAAGGTCAAGCGGGCAATAATAGAAATCCGAGACCTACAATTAGGTTCGGCAACTACTGATCTAGGCGGGGGAGGATTATCTTCAGCCATCGGCGAAACAGCAGAAAAATTCGACTGCGGAGCAACCATCGAGCTTGACAAGGTACCGTTAAAGTACCAGGGTTTGGCTCCATGGGAAATTTACATTTCAGAATCTCAAGAAAGAATGCTCCTAACCGTGCCGCCGGAAAACCTCGAGCGAGTTATGGCGATTTTTGAGAAAGAAGATGTAGAAGCCACAGCCATAGGCAAACTAACAATTGAGCGACATTTGCAACTAAACTTTCAAGGCGAAAAAGTTGCCGACATAGACATGCCATTCCTGTTTAATCCCTGCAAAAGCATGAAAACAGCAACCATCGAAACCCCAAGCCTCACGGAACCAAAGTTTCCTGAACCAGAAAACCTAACCAAAACCTTGATGCAACTCCTTTCTGCGCCGAACATAGCCAGCAAAGAAAGCGTCATACGCACTTATGATCATGAAGTAAAGGGAAACACTACGCTTAAACCCCTGCAAGGCGAGTATGCCGGACCAAACGACGCCGCTGTCTTGAAACCGCTCGATGATTCATGGAGAGGCTTAGCGATTTCATGCGGAATGAATCCAAATTACGGGAAGATTGATGCTTACTGGATGGCGGCTTCAGCTATAGACGAGGCAGTGAGAAACAACGTTGCCGTGGGAGGAAGAAGAATCGCACTGCTCGATAACTTCACATGGGGTAATCCTGAAAAGCCAGAGCGTTTAGGCTCACTGGTAAGAGCCTGCGAAGCCTGCTACGACTTTGCAAAAGCGTATCGGACGCCGTTTATTTCAGGAAAAGACAGCTTATATAATGAGTCCCCACTGGGTCCAGTTACCCCAACGCTCTTGATCACTGCGGTAGGTATAATTCCGAACATTCAATTTACCACGTCGATGGATTTGAAAGCTCCAGGCAACCTGCTTTATGTTGTCGGAGAAACGTTCAATGAATTGGGCGGATCAGAATACTATAAGCTCAAAGGCTTCTTAGGCGCAAGCGTGCCCAAAGTGAAAGGAACCAAAGCCAAGCACACATACAAAGCGGTAACTAAAACCATAGATTTAGGCTTAATCAAATCATGCCATGACCTATCAGAAGGCGGCTTAGCCGTGGCAGCGGCAGAGATGGCGTTTTCCGGCGGCTATGGAATGGAAATGGATTTACGTAAAGTGCCCGGGAAAGCGCTGGAGCGGAGTGATTATGTGTTGTTTTCAGAATCCAACAGCCGATTCCTTGTCGAGGTTGCAGAAAGAGACAAGAAGAACTTTGAAGCCCTAATGAAGAATAAAACTTGTGCTCATGTGGGAAAAGTAACAGCGGACGAAAGGCTAGTTATTCACGGATTAAACGGAAAAGTCGCAGTTGACGCATCACTTGCTGATCTTAGGCACAGCTGGAAAAAAACGTTAAGCGGGGAGCCCTAATGAATCAAGAAGAAATCAAAGTCTGCGTCATGCGCGTCGGCGGAACCAATTGTGACCAAGAGACACAGCGTGCTTTTCAAGAGCTAGGAGTACAAGCAGAAACCTTGCATATTAACGAATTAATAAAACGAAAAAACCTTCTGGATTATCAGGTGCTGGTTTTTCCAGGCGGCTTCTCGTTCGGAGATTACGTACGTTCAGGCGTGATTTTTGCACGCTGGCTTAGCGCCAAGCTGGGAAAAGACATTAAAACGTTCGTTGACGAAGGCAGACCGATCCTAGGCGTATGCAACGGCTTCCAAATACTAGTTGAGTATGGTTTACTTCCAGGCCTAGAAGGAGTAAGCACATATCCTGAAGCTACACTGACCACGAACGAACCCCAAGGCTTCAAGTGCCAATGGGTTCATCTCAAGCACGCGAATAAGGGAAAATGCGCTTTCACAAACAAAATCCCAGCCGAAAAAGTAGTCAGAATGCCTATCGCCCACGGAGAAGGAAGACTACTGCTCCCAAAAGAAAAAGAACAAAAAATGCTTGAAAAACTGATTGATAATGACATGATTGTTTTCAAATACTGCGACAAAAACGGCGAACCCGCAGAAGGCAAGTACCCAGCTAACCCGAACGGTTCCTTCTATGACATTGCTGGCATCTGTAATAGGGAAGGAAACATTTTTGGTTTGATGCCTCATCCTGAAAGGTCAATGTATTGGTGGCAACAACCCGACTGGACACGACAACAGCAAATGCTGCAGTATGGCGATGGAAAACTAATCTTCCAAAGTATAATTGACAACTTAACCAAGAAGTGCCGCTAAATCTTTAGCATAGGGCAAGCCAGCGCGGGCACCCATCGCCGTAACACTTCTGGAAGCCACAAGATTGCCCAACTGACCACACTCATAGAGGCTTTTGTTGTTGATTAAGCCATAGAGGAAGCCTGCACAGAAAGCGTCGCCAGCGCCAGTTGTATCAGCCACTTTAACTTTGAAAGGTTCTACCCTAAGCCTTTCTCGACCATCAGTCACGTAACAGCCTTTACTGCCAAGTTTAACTGCGACAATTTTAACCCCAATCCCAATCATAAAATCTGCGCCCTTGCAGTAGTCTTCTTCCCCAGTTAAAAGTTCAAGTTCAACAGCGTTCGGCATCAAAACATAAGAATTTCTAATTAACGGTTCTATAGCTGCAAAACC
>JBEKPM010000118.1:0-5494 GCA_049520735.1 Bathyarchaeia archaeon
GTCTTCTTCGAGGACTGAGCCGCCGAGAAGATAGATGTTGCCGATTTGTTTTGATTCTTGTTGAAGAAAATTGAGGGTTTCTTCGCAAGTTTCTTTAGAGATTTTTTTGGCGTCGGTGAAGTCCCCCATGCAATTGGGAACTGTGAAGTATTCTGGGAGCGCGATTAAGGCTGGTCTTTCCGCTGCTGCTTTGTCAACTGCGGCTCTTGCAGCGTCTATGTTTGCATTGAATGTGTTGTGTATTTCCATGTGGAGTATGCTTGCTTTCAATTTTTGTCCTCTGGCGTTAGATGTGAATATGAACTGACAATTTTTGACTTTTAAATGTGATGTTTTGCCACTCACTGCTTTTTCCCGTCGTGTCTGAAGGCGTCTGTTCAGTATTTTGTTCACTTTCAGCACATATGTTTATGTTTTTCCGTCTTTTGTATGCAGACGGTAAACTTAAATACCTGTAGAATGAAAAGCAATGTATTGCGAGGGAAAGAATTGACGCTAGACCCTTCAGAATATAACAAGCTCTTACCACAAGTCAGAACATTAGTAAACAAATGTGTCAAGAAAAACATGGCTGACGGCTTCTTATTTTCAGCCGGAACCGACACCCAGATAATCGCTTACGAAGCAGTAAAATACAAACCCGACATCCCTTGCCTCACCTTAGCATTCAAACACGGAAATCCTAAAGACACCGAATACGTCAAACGCATGGTAGAACTCTTACACCTAAAACAAGAAACTTACCAGTTCGGCAAAGAAGACGTACTAAAATACTACCCCAAAGTCGTCGAAGCACTCAAAAAATTCGACCCTATGGAAATCAGAAATAGCCTCCCAGTCTACATCGGCTTGACCCTGTTCAAACCTAAAGGAATCAAAAGCGTATTCACAGGCGACGCGTTAGACGAACTCTTCGGGTACCCATGGCAATTCCACCTGTCTGAAGCTGAATTCGCAAAGAAGCAGCAGGAAATGTGGGCAGAAATGGGTTTCTCCTCGTTCCCAATGGCAGAATCTCTTGGAATGCAAATCAAAGCCCCGTACCGTGACCCAGAATTCATGGATTGGGCAATGAAGCTCCCGATCAAATATAAGATCAACATGTGCAACGGCGTAAAATACAGCAAATGGATACTGCGCAAAGCCTACGAAGACGTCATACCCATGGATGTGATCTGGAGACCCAAAGCGCCTCTTGAACAGGGAACAGGAACAGAAACACTGAGAACATACTTCAACGACATGATCCCCGACAAGGAATTCGCGGACAAAAAGGCAGCAATCAAAGCGGCAGACGATGTTGAAATCCAAGACAAAGAACAGCTACTCTACTACGAAGTCTTCCGCAAAAAGTTCGGCAAACCCAAAGACGTCTTCCCAGATAACGGCGGCATTCAATGTCCAAAATGCAAGAGCCACATTAAGACCAAGATTCAGTTCTGCAAAGTTTGCGGAGCTTATCCCATCTAAATTTTCTTTTATTTTTTCCAACCAAAAAGTACGATTTTTTCACAAAGAGCTTTCTTGGTTTCGGTTTTTTGATTTTGGATTCACAATAATCAAATAATACGATAGAGTAGTTTAACTTAGAGAGTTCATTGCACATAGTCAGGTGCTAATCAGGAATGGTTACTAAAAATCTTGACAAGATTTTCAACCCGCAAAGTGTCGCAATAATTGGAGCTAGCGATGTTGAAGGCTCAGTAGGATACTTGATAGCCAAGAATTTTACTCAACTGGGATTTGCCGGAAAATATTACTTTGTGAACATCCGTAAACCCGAGATTTTCGGCGTAAAAACTTACAAGTCAGTCGACCAAATTTCCGAACCCATCGACTTAGCCATAATCGCGACGCCTGCCAAAACCGTTCAGGAAGTTATGGAGCAATGCGGGAAGGCACAGGTGAAGGGCGCTATTATCGTTTCCGCGGGCTTCAAGGAGACAGGCGCCGAAGGAAGGGAGTTAGAGCGGGCCATTGGGGAAGTTGCAAAAAAATATGACATTCGAGTTGTCGGCCCCAACTGCATCGGAGTAATCCGCCCAAGAATAAATCTGAACGCTTCCTTTTTGGATAAGATGCCTAAGCCAGGCAATATTGCATTTATTTCTCAAAGTGGTGCGTTGGGCTCAGCAATTCTTGACTGGGCAATCCATGAAAACATCGGCCTAAGCAACTTTGCCTCCGTCGGATCCATGGTTGACGTTGACTTCGGAGATTTGATCGACTATTTTGGTTCTGACCCCAAAACCAAAAGTATCATAATGTATATTGAAGGGATAACTGACGCTCGCAAATTCATGAGCGCCGCAAGACACTTTTCAAGAACTAAACCCATAATCGTGGTAAAAGCAGGCAAGTACCTTGAAAGCGCTAGAGCAGCTGCATCTCACACGGGGTCAGTAGCGGGGGAAGACGACATCTACGACGCCGCCTTCAAACGCGCAGGCATTGTCCGCGTCCAAGAAATAAACGACTTGTTTAACGCCGCCCAGGTTTTGGGAACTCAACCTTTGCCGAAAGGGCCAAATCTTGCCATAATCACAAACGCTGGCGGAGCTGGAGTAATGGCCACCGACGCTTTGATTGCTAAAGGCGGTAAACTGGCTAAGCTGAGCGACAAAACGATGGAGATTCTTAACAGCGTGCTGCCTCCCTTCTGGAGCAAAGGTAATCCCATCGACGTAGTCGGGGACGCAAAAGCAGATTATTACAAGGCTGCAGTTGGAGCGTGCCTTGACGATGAAACAGTCGACGGGATTCTAATTATTTTTACGCAGCAAGCTGGCTCAGAACCAGTCGAGATAGCAAAAAGCATAGTTGACCTCATAAAAAGCAGACCGTACAAAAACAAAACGATCTTGACATCTTTCATGGGTTTTGACGCGGTGATGCACGCCAACAAAATCTTCAGCGCCAACGACATACCCACTTACCAGACGCCTGACCAAGCCACTAAAACGTACATGTACATGTACAATTACCAACGCAACCTTGAGCTTCTCTATGAAACGCCAGAAGAACTGCCTCTCGACGCTTCACCACCTAAACGACCAGTCATGTCAATAATCAGAAACGCAGCGTTTAGCAACCGAGAAATATTAACCGATGAAGAAGCCGAAAGCGTACTCAAGTACTACAATTTCCCGATCCTGAAAAACTTGATTGCCCACAACGTCGATGAAGCCGTTTCTTACGCGCAGGAACTTGGGTTCCCAGTGGTTCTAAAGATTCTTTCGCCTCAAATCATTAGCAAGAAAGCTGCAGGCGGAGTTGTCCTGAACGTGAATTCGCCGGGAGAGGTTCGGGAAGCCTACCAGAGTCTTGTTCAAAGGGCGACGGCGTATAAGCCTAACGCGCAAATAATCGGCGTCATAATTCAACACATGATTGAGGAAAAAGGGTACGAACTTATAATCGGAGGCAAAACCGACCCCGTCTTCGGACCCGTAATCTTATTCGGCATGGCAGGAGCAGGCATGGACCTCTTCAAGGATTACTCCATCGGGCTGCCCCCGCTTAACATTACCCTTGTTCGCCGCATGATGGAAGAAACCAAGGTCTACAAGCTACTGAAAGGTTACCGCAACACGCCCCCAGTCGACATCAAAAAAGTCATTGAAACGCTCCTTCTCTTCTCCAAGCTACTTGTGGATTTTCCCCAAATAAAAGAAATCAGCATCAACCCGCTATTGGTAAGCGAGAAAGGAGCCTACATCCTTGACGCCAGCATCGCCATCAACAAAGAGGAAGTCTGCAGAAAATTTGACCCCCACGAACACATGGTGATTAGCCCATACCCAAAAAAATACGAGACAATCTGGTCTCTTAAAGGCGGGGAAGAGGTGCTACTTAGACCCATAAAACCCGAAGATGAACCGCTTTGGCTAGACATGTTCCGAGGGTTCTCTGAGGAATCAATACGTTACAGATTCTTTGAGATACTAAGAGACACACCGCATGAAGTAGTGGTGCGCTACTGCAACGTAGACTACGACCGTGAAATAGCCATAGTTGCCGAACTTGTAAAAAGCCCACAAAGAAAAATCCTCGGCGTCGCCCGTGTAAGCATAGAATCCGACGGAAAAAACGGCGAAGTCGCCTTCATCGTACGCGACCAATTCCAAGGTTTAGGGTTAGGCACCAAACTGGTGGATTATGTGCTTGACATAGCCAAAGAAAAAGAGCTGGAAGAGATTTACGCCATAGTGCTTCCTGACAATGCACGAGCAATGGATCTCATGAAGAAAATGGGGTTCATCTTCGAATACCTTGGTGACGGAACAGCTAAAGGAATATTGAACCTAAAAAACGAAGAGTTCGACAACGTTTGCAGTACCCAACTAAAGATCCCGGAGAAAACCGGAACCACACAAACCCGAGAGCCACAGGAGCAGGCAACCAAGAAAAGAAGTAAAGCAGCCGCATCCGCGGTTAGCCAACCTCAAAACGTTCCTGCCTAATTCGAGACAAAAAAAGGTTTTAAAAAACAAAAGATTTAGAAAAGAAAGAAAAATTATTTGGCGAGCTGTTTTCGCAGTTCGTTGTATGTTGCTTTTATGTCTTCGATGGAGCCTTCATCTTCGATTGTCGATGTGTCGCCTAACGGTGCGCCAGTTAGGACTGCTTTGAGTAGTCTACGCATGATTTTGCCGCTACGGGTTTTCGGCATCTTGTTGACGAACACGATTGCGTCTGGAGTGGCTATGGGTCCTATTGTGGTTCTGATTTGTTTTATGAGTTCAGTGCGGAGTTCGTCTGAGGGTGTGAAGCCGCTGCGTAGTACGACGAATGCTACTGGAACTTCTCCTTTGACTGCGTCTTCTTTGCCCATGACTGCTGCTTCTGAAACTGCCGGGTGAGCAACTAGAGCGCTTTCGAGTTCGACGGTGCCAATTCGATGTCCTGCTACTTTGAGGACTTCATCAGATCTGCCTAAGAGCCAGAAGTACCCGTCTGGGTCTCGTACTGCGTAGTCGCCTGAGAAATATATGCCTGGCCATCTACCATAGTAGGTTTGCTTGAAGCGGTCAGGGTCTTTCCAGATTGTTTGAAGCATACCTGGCCAAGGTGACTTGATTACTAGTACTCCTTTGGTGCCTTGCTGTACTGGCTGTCCTTTCTCGTCGTAGATGTCTGCGTTGACTGAGGGCATTGGAAGGGTTGCGCTGCCTGGTTTTAGCGGTGTCAGTTCGATGCCTGAGGCTGGCGAAATCATGAATCCACCGGTTTCGGTTTGCCACCAGGTATCGATTATGGGGAGTTTTTCTTTGCCGATGACGCGGTAGTACCATTTCCATGCTTCGGGGTTTATGGGTTCGCCGACTGAGCCAAGGATACGTAGGGTGCTTAGGTCATGTTTTAGAACGAGATCTTCGCCAAACTTCATGAACATTCGAACGGCGGTCGGGGTACCGTAGAGGATTGTTATGCCGTGTCTTTCGATCATTTCCCACCAGCGATCTTGCGCTGGGTAATCAGGTGTGCCTTCGAA
>JBEKPM010000119.1:0-8595 GCA_049520735.1 Bathyarchaeia archaeon
GCGTCTTGTTCAGCGAATAGTGGTACGGCTAGCCAGAAGTCAACTGTCACGATTTGTCCGACACCGCATGGGTTAGGTGCAACGTTGCAGAAAGCAATTGTTGGAACGAGAATGCTGCCTGCGGTTTGTCCGTGTGCTGTCATTGCGACTGCTCCGCCTATTACGGTTATCATAAGCATCGACATTACTATAGCTGCAATTTTGTTTTTTAATAAGTTCATTTTTTTTCTTCCTTTTGTTTTGTACTTGATTGAGCGACAAACGTTATAGTTATCGCCCAATCAGCCCTCTTTTGGCTCAACTACGTATTTAAACTTGTTCCCAATTTGTTTACCCAGCGTCCGCTTTTTGAAGTCTATCGCTGATTTAACTTTGCTTTTGATGCATAAAAGAAGCAAAACTTACGTTTATATGGGGCGATTTTCCGCAACGTTTCAGATAACCAATTTTTCAGTAGAACACGTAGCCTCTTTCTTGCGCTTCCAAAAAAGCGAGAGATTGAAATTGAAATTCAACTGAAGTTGAATGAAGACTAAGAGATGTTATTTGTTGGGTTATTGATTTGAGCGGGAAATCAAAACTCAGAGTTTCTTGTAGTTCGAAGTTGTTTTGTTTAAAACTAAAAAAAATAAAAAAAGGATATGGTTTTTTTGTTTGCGTTCTTTCAGCTTATGGGTGTTTTCTTGTGACGAGTAGTGCGAGGACTGCGCCGATTATAACGATGACGATGATGATTGCGATGCCTAAGTATTCAAGTGTGGTTTGTGTGGCTATGTTGCCTAATGGTGTTGCTGTTGGTGCATTTGTTGCTGCTGGTTCGCCTGCGAACAGGTGTGCTGTGGCTGATGATCCGTAGTAGCCGTTTGTGCCTGCGAAGACTGCGTAGACTGTGTAGTTACCTGCAATGTCAGGTGTCCATGTTAAGCCGTATGTTCCGCTTGCATCAGAGGTTGTTGAGCCGATTGATCGGTAGTTGTTGTTGCTGTCTAAGACGTAGATTGTCACTGGAACGCCGGTTAAGTTGTTTGGCATTGGCTGCTGCTCGTAAGCTGTTTCCATCAATCCGGTCATGCTTGCGTCTGATACGCATGGCAGACCGTTCGGGAAGTTCGCTGCGACTGCTGGTTGTGATGCGCCTGCGGATATGTCTGTGACTGTGCCGCTGATGGTTATGGGTGTCTTTGTTGTTACGCCGACTGAAGGTACGTTGACTGTTGTTTTGCTTGGTCCTTGTGCGTATGCGTAGATTTGTCCGTCGTAGGCGTTGAGTGTTGTCATGACGCCGTATGCGACTGCTGTTGCTGTGTCGTCGAAGCCTAGGTTGCTCCAGAGGAGTTTGCCTGTGTTGGCGTCGAAGGCTAATTCTTGTGCGCCGTGGAACAGCGGTGGGTCGTATTCGTGTCCTTCTGAGAGGTATAGTACTGTGTTTGCTCCTTGTCCTGCTAGGGCTTCATCTGAGAAGACCCAGAGCGGGTAGATGCCGTATGGTGACTCTGTGCCAGCGGGTCCGTTTACTTGGTATGTGCTCCATGACCAGAGGATGTTGCCGTTGGTGATGTTCAATGCCCACACGTCGCCTCCTAATGCCCAAACGTACAGTACGCCAGTTGTTGCGTCAGGTACGGTTTCGAAGTCAAATGAGTCATATGGGTTCGGCATGTTGCCGTCTGCCATCGGAACGTTAAGGTTGCTTGTCCATGCTGATTTGCCTGTGTCAACGTTGAAGCCTTCCGCTACGTATGAGTTCTGGTTGATTTCCACGTAGATTCCGTCGGCTAATGATGGGGTGTTACTCAGTCTGGTGTATGACGGGTTAAGCATGGGTGTGTCAGAGCTTGTGCGGTTGTATATCCATTCGAGGTGTCCGTCTTTTGTGCTGAAGCCTGCTTCAACCTGGAATCCTTTTTGTTCCGCGACTGAAACGGTTCCGGTTGATGTGACTATGGTGTTTTGTCCCCATACGCTGAATCCGAAGCCGCCTCCAGTTAGACCTGATACGAGTGCACCGTTAAGATATGCTCCCATTGGGTTAGACCACATGACTCCGTTCTTCCAGAGGAACACTTGGTTCGGTGAGAAGCCGAAGTTGAACGCGGCATTGAAGTTCAAGGCTAGACTCAAGTTCCAAAGGTACAGGTTGGGTCCTAAAGTGGAGTTCACAACGAAAGTATGAGTAGTTGTCGCGGTTCCAAGCAGTGCGGTTCCAGCCCATGTTACGGTCATGGATCCAGCAGTGCTGTTTGTGCCGTAGCCGATGATGTTTCCGTGTGCGTCTTCACCTAGATATCCCGGGGCTGATCCGTTGACGACTGCTGCACAGAATTGTCCTGTTAAGCCGTCATAGATGTTGAATTCAGTTCCAGTGTTGTGCCAGCTTGGTGCCATTCCGCCTGTCTCACTCGCTAGCAATGCGCCTGTTGTGATGATGAATGGTCCGGCGACTCCGTATTGGTTGATGTTTTCGAAGTCAGTCACCATACCGCATCTCAGAGTGCTTGTTGTATTGATGACCCATAGGGTATTGCCGCTGTAGAGGTCAATTGCGATGATTCCTTGTTTGTTGCTTGTACTGCTAGTGTACCATGTCGAGTATTCTATTCCGTTTATTATGACTGGGGCATATTTGGGTTCATACTGTGAGGTTACCCAGTAACTGCTGAATTGTTCGCTGCTACCAAGTTCGCCGCCTGCCACTCCTCCTCCGCACCATACTTTGGTCCAGAGGATGTGGGCGGTTTTCGGTGTAGCTGTGTATGGGTTGTAGTTGCCTGTAAAGTTGTAGCCTCCTGTAGCTGCGAATGTGTTTGCAGAGAAGCCGAACCACGCTCCAGTCAGCTGAGACCAGAGTTGGACGTTTTCGGCGTTGACTGGAGTTTGCCAGTAGGTTGTTGGGAGTGGAGTGTCTGGTAATCCGCCTCTTGGTTCATTTGTCACGAGAAGTGTTGTCTTTTCACTTGTACTGTTTTGGTTGAAGTATGCTCTGTTGGCTCCTGTGTATTGCTGTCCGCCATAGACCATCCAGAATGTGTAGTTGCCGTCGACTGTTGGAACGTATGTGGTGAATGTGCCGCCTGTTAAGTCTGCTGTGAAGTTTCCTAGAGTGCTTGTTACTCCCGCGGGGGTGGTAACGAAGACTTGTAAGCCAACTGCGTGTTCGCTGTCAAACATGGGGTCTGCGAGCCAGAAACCTACGGTGACTGTTTGTCCGACCCCGCATGGGTTAGGTGCAACGTTGCAGTAGGCTAAGGTTGGAACGATGACGCTGCCTGCGGTCTGTGCATGTGCACTAGGTGCCATCAATGCTGATGAGCTCATAATGAAAATCATAACAATCGAAATGGCTATTGCTGCAATCTTATTTTTTGTATATTTCATTTTTCTTTTCTTCCTTAATTTTTTTATATTTGATTGAACAACAAGCGTAATAGCTATTGCCCAATCAGCCCTATTTTGCACCAACAGAGTATTTAACACTTCCGTGGATCCGCACCGCGCATCTATCCCTTGAGAAATAGAGTTCTGCTGGACAAATGTTCAGATATCCACCATTATTCTGCCTGTTGTTATGAATTGCCAAGGTCAAACGAAGAAAATGACTAGTCACTTCAACTCAGCTGCAAACTCACAATTCTCCAAAAACAAACCTCAAAACCGCCGATTTCGCGGTCAAACGGGTTGCTGTTGCGAGATGCAGTGAATCGCGCCGAACCCGCATATCAGATCAACGCAGTTTACCCCAACAACCTTCCTTTTAAGAAAAAGTTTCTGAAGAATAGATATAGCAACTTTGTCATTTTCACTTTCAAAAGTCGGGACTAAAACCGTTCGGTTGCCAATGTAAAAGTTTGTGTAGCTCGCAGGCAGTCGCTTCCCGTCGTATGCAATCTTCCCGGGCATAGGCAACTTCACAACCTTAAGTTTCCTGCCGTCTTGGTCGGTTGATTGGCACAGCAACTGGTAGTTTTTTCTCAGAGCCTCGCTGTTTTCGTCGTCTCCTTCGTCGTAGCCGCATACGACTGTGGTTGGGTTAACGAAACGTGCCAAGTCGTCAACGTGTCCGTCAGTGTCGTCTCCTACGATGCCGTTTTTCAACCAGATTATGTTCGTGACGCCCAAGTAGTCTTTTAGAAACTTTTCGATTTCTTCTTTTTTGAGGCAAGCATTTCTGTTCTTGTTGAGAAGGCATTGCTCAGTTGTTAGAAGAGTACCTTTTCCGTTGACGTCGATGGAGCCGCCTTCCAAGACGATACCGGGCTCAAAGCAGGGCAGTTGCATAACCTTGTTGATTTCATGGGGTATTTGGGCGTCTTTCATGAGTTCCGCGTATTTTTCCCCCCACGAATTGAAAGTCCAGTGAACCATTGCCAAGTCCTTATTCCGTTTGACAAAAATGGGACCGTAATCACGGAACCATACGTCTGCGTAACCAAACTCGAAGAATCTTATTTTCGTCAGGTCTACTTTGTGGCTTTCGAGTAGCTCGGATACTTTTTGCTTCATATCCTGGTCTTTGACGAATAGATTTATGCGTTCGTCCTTGTGGAGTAAGCTGATGATTTGCACAAATGTTTCTTCAACCCTCTCAACGCCAGACGTGAAGGTTGTCGGATCATGCGGCCAAGCAAGCCAGATAGCCTCATGTTTTGACCATTCAGCAGGCATGCAGTACCCAAGTTCGCGAGGAGTGGCTGCCGCAGAATTCATCCTTAGGAATCCTCCACGAGTGCATGGTAAGTGTCAGGTCGCCGATTTCGAAGGAACCCCCAACCCTCTTGAATCCGCTGGTTTTTTGCAAGATCCACCTCCGCAACCAAAGTTTCCTTCTTAATGCTGCTTGCTTCTTTGACCATCATGCCGAAGGAATCGCAAACGAACGAGCCACCCCAAAAGTTAAGCTGCCCCTCACCGCCTACACGGTTCACTGCGGCAACATGGATGCCGTTTGCGATAGCGTGTCCACGCTGCACCGTCTTCCAAGCGTCATGCCAGTCTCCGTCCGATGAATCTTCTCCTTTAATGTAGCCGATCGCTGTCGGGTAAAAGATTATTTCTGCACCCTTCAAAGCGGTTATTCTTGCGGCTTCCGGGAACCATTGGTCGTAGCAGATTAACACCCCTACGCGGGCATAACGGGTTTCGAAGACAAGGTAGCCGTTGTCGCCTGGTTCAAAGAAGTTTTTTTCGTAGAATAAAGGGTCAAATGGCACATGCATCTTGCGGTAAACGCCCAAAGTTTTCCCGTCTGCGTCGATAATAACGGCGGAATTGTAGTATTTCCCGCTTGAAGCTCTCTCAAAAATAGGTGCTATTATGACTACGCTGTTCTTCTTCGCCAGGACCGAAAAGGTTTTTGTGGTTTCACCTGGGACCGTTTCGGCTAAGTTGCTAGCGTCTTGCTTTTCTTCTTGGGGAAAATATCGTGTTCGGTAAAGTTCTGGTAAGCAGATGATTTGAGCACCGTGTCTCGATGCTTCTTCGACTCTGCTCGTCTAACGTTGTCGGCTATGTCAGCTGAAAGATCAGTTTGAATTAGTCCGACTTTAATGATTTTCCTTTCATCCTGTGGGCCGGTGGCGCTCGAAACTTTAACCATCCTTCTTCTTTAGTTGCAAATATGTAAGTTTTGAAGGTAATAACTTTTCTGAGACATCCCTTAAACAGAAACAATCTCCGAGCTCTAAACTTCCTTCCTAAACCTGTTCTGGTGACTGGAAGCAAACGGTTAATTTCCCGCTGTCCCAATAGTTTATTGGTCAGGTTTTTTTGGGTAAACCACAAGATGCCACTCTAAAGCCACAGCTTACTTTGTTCGACGCAATAGTTACCGGTCTCGCAGCAATTCTAGGCGCAGGCATATTCACGGTAATAGCGCCCGCAGCAGGGTTGGCTGGACCCGCAATCCTTGTTTCCTTCGGCATCGCAGCATTCGTGGCGTTTTGCAACGCATCATCGTCTATCCAGTTGGCAGCTGTGTTTCCTCGCTCTGGGGGCACCTACGAATTTGGAAGACGAATGCTGGGCAACTGGTGGGGCTTCATCGCCGGGTGGATGTTCCTTGTGGCAAATACATTTGGACCGGGCGTAAGCGCTTTGGCATTCGGCAGCTACTTACATGCTGTTTGGCCAGTCATTCCATTTCACATAGCAGCGATTGGTGCAGCAGCAGTTATGATTATTCTTGATGCAGTGGGAATTCGCAGATCAGTACGTGTCACAGGGGTGATTGTCATTTTGTCCATCGCTGCCCTGCTAGCTGTCACAATTATCGCTCTACCTTCAGCTCACATAGCTAATTTTTCACCATTTGCGCCCAGCGGAATACTTGGCGTTTTGCGTGCAACAGGTCTGCTTTTCTTTGCCTACACGGGATACAGCCGAATCGCCACATTGGTTGAGGAAGTGAAAAACCCGAAACGAACAATTCCCAGAGCCTCTTTTATAGCGCTTGGCAGCGTCACTTTTCTTTATCTTTTCGTTGTTGGAACCGCAATCGCTGTTTTGGGAGCTGCAGGCGTGGCGGCTTCACCTTCGCCTTTAGAGGCGTTGATGATAGCTGTAGGAAGCGCTCTGGGCGTTGCTTTAGTTGCCGGAGGAGCATTACTTACAACCTTCAACGAGGGACTCTCTGATCTTTTGGGCGTTTCCCGAGTTGCGTTCGCGATGGGCAGGGAACGTGATTTACCCACTGGTTTGGCAAGGCTCGGGAGTGGGAAAAACCCGTGGAGAAGCGTAATCTTCGTCGGCTCTATTACGCTTGTAGTGGCAGCTTTTGCACCCTTAGAATTGTCAGTGGCGGTTTCCAGCTTCGGAACGCTGCTTTACTACGCCATAACCAATGTATCAGCCTTAAAACTGCCACGCGTCCAACGAACTTTTCCGCGTGCGCTTGCCATGGCTGGACTTGCAGGGTGCCTCGGACTAGCGTTCGCGCTCTCACCACAATACATTGTAATTGGCTTAGCGATTCTCGCAGTCGGAGTAGCTTACTACATCATACGCAGAAGAACCATTCAGAAAAAAGTTGCAACCTAAGTTTTTCTTGTTTGCTTTAACACATAATCAAAATACTTTTCAACTGTTCCGTCTGAAGCCCATTCCGCGCGCAGCCTCGTTTTCTTTTCAGCCCTACGCAGCTCCGAAAGAATCGTGCGATTGAGGTTTTTGGCAGTTTCACCTTTGAAATCAGCGTTAACATCGAACCCATCGGTTGTTGGTTTTATGGTGCCGTTGCTGCCGATTATTCGTTCTAAAACGGGTTTTATTGCTGACGGGTTGGCGCTGCTGATGTTTGCTGTCAATTTTAGTTTTTTCTCAGGCATCAAAACTCGATCCTTAGGGTTAAGATGAATGAAAGTTAATCTGCATGTTAAAATAAAATTAAGCGGGTAAATTAAATTTCCGTTACTTTTTGTGCCGTTTGATTCTTTCTTGCCGCTGCGTCTTCATGCGCCAATCTTTCTTCCGCTGAGTCGTAACTATGAATTTTCCGCCTTGCCTAGGCATCTGTTCAACTTTGCGGTAACGCGATATGTTAACGTAGAATGTTTCGAGGTTTATTTTACTCGATTTCAAATCTTCAAGGTTCTGGTTCAGTTCCTTCCTCGCGTCCTCGCTTGCATGGTCAAAAGCTTCGAAGTAAACGACATATGCAGCGTGGAACTGGAAGCTGGAGAGGTCATCGATTAAAAGTTTCTCTGTTTGGGGTTGGGTAGGGTTCGATTCGTTTGGTTGCTCAGTCATGTTATTCAGCTTTTAACGATGAGCAACATTGTTTTTCCCTCTTTTATATTTATGCCATGGGAAAAAGCCGTGTTTTGTTTTTTTTTGTTCGAGGTAGGGTTATCTTGACTTAGCCAAGTTAGCCCTGATTTTTTCCGCATCTTGCTCCAGCAATTCGAGAGCCCGCAAGTCGACTTCGCGTCGGAACTGGTTTTGAGGTTTCATGGGAATAATATGTACGTGCAGGTGAAAGATAACTTGGGCAGCGTCTTTGCCGTTGTTCTGCACTATTCGGATAGCTTCGGTGCCTGTTGCCTCACGAACAGCATGAGCGACCCTCTTAGCAATCCTGAACAGAAACGCGGCTTCATCTTCAGGGACTTCGAAGATGTTGGCGTAATGCTTTTTCGGAACGATAAGCGTGTGCCCCTCGTTAACAGGGCGGTTGCTTAGGAAAGCAGCTGCCTGCTCATCCTCATACACTATGCTTGCGGGAGCTTCTCTGCGGATTATTTGGCAAAATACGCAGGTGGATTCGGACATGGTTCATGCCTTTCAGCGGTTTAAAGGTAGGGTTAGCTTTAATAGAATTTCTGTCGCCTTCTTCTTTATGAGTACTTTAGTTGATGACGTCGGAAGCTTCCCTCTGCCGCCTAACGTTAACAAAGAGGCTTTCAGCGAAGCTTATCGTCAGGCAAGAACAGCGGCGATCCAAGGCAAAGACCTGCGTGCAGACACTTTTTTGGAGCAGAACTTTTGTTCCATAGTACTTGATTCTTTCAGACTCAAACTCGCATCTGGCTTGGATGTAGCGAATTTTCCTCAGCAGTACGATGGGATGAGGCAGGTTGGAGACGTTTTACATGCGGCGATGGA
>JBEKPM010000120.1:0-7123 GCA_049520735.1 Bathyarchaeia archaeon
GGTTTAGACCGTCGTGAGACAGGTCGGACTTTATCTGCTGGGAGTGTTGGCTGCCTGAGGGGAAAGGGTCCCTAGTACGAGAGGAACGGGACGCTGTAGCCTCTAGTTAACCAGTTGTCTGAAAAGGCAGTTGCTGGGCAGCCACGCTGTTGTGGATAAGAGCTGAAAGCATCTAAGCTCGAAGCCTCTCCCGAAAAGAGGCAGCCATTCCCGTTTCACGGGACGAAGGCTCCCATAGAAGATGGGTTTGATGGAGCCGGGGTGTAAGCTAGAAGACTTCGGTCGACTAGCTCAGCCTGCGGCCACCAATCGCCTGAGATGTCGTGCCCTCTAGATGGTGTTTGAGCGATATTTGAGTGAGGCACTTGTCGGCGTGATGTACGTGGTATTCTCGTTTGGTCTATGCATGGCGAAGCGTTAAAGAGTGAAGAGATCAGCAACAATAGATTCTTTGCTTGTTGTTGATGTTGTTGTTGATGAAACTAGCGTTTCATGTGAACTGCGGAGGGCGGAAGACATAACAATGTACTGTGACAGAAGAAGTACACTTTTCTCTAAGCTTCTTGTTCAAAAGATTTTTCCAGGGTTTTGGTATAAGAGTTAACTTTTCCGTTAAAGGGTTGAAAATTCCCTCAAAGGAACCTGGTTGCAGACCTTTGTTTTTTCGATAGGTTAAAATTTTGAGAAGGCAAAAGATCTCATTGGTATGCATGACTGAGAGGCAGCGGGTTATTTTTCATTTAGATATGGATCACTTTTACACGGCAGTTGAGGAAAGGGAGCGGCCTGACCGAAGCAAGAAAGGTCGGTGTGCGATCGGGCATGCCTATTTCACAGGCTTGGCGTCTATGTCCTGAAGCCGTTTATTTGCCGCCGAATTTCCCGCTGTACATTCAAGTTTCGAATGAAATTATGGCTATTGCGAGGGGCTACGCGGACAAGTTTGAGCAGTGGGGTATCGATGAGGCTTTTCTAGATGTGTCCGATAGAGTCAGTAGTTTCGTTGAGGCGGAGGCGTTGGCTTGGAAGATCAAGGAGGAGATTAGGTTGAAGGAGAACTTGACCTGCTCAGTAGGCGTAGGACCCAACAAGCTCATCGCTAAAGTTGCGAGTGACTTTCACAAGCCTGATGGGTTGACCGTTGTGAAGGTCGAAGAGGCTGAGGTTTTTTTGGCGCCTTTGCCTGTTCGTAAGCTGCTATGGGTTGGACGGAAAACGGAGGAGAAGCTTAAGGCAATTGGCGTAAACACTATTGATGATTTGGCTCGTTTTGACGCTTTGACATTGAGGTCTATGTTTGGGGTTTTGGGCTGGCAGCTGCATTTGATGGCAAAGGGCATCGACCTAAGCGAGGTTGAAGAGCGCGAGGGCGTAAAGAGTGTGAGTCATGAAACCACATTTGAGGTGGACACAGCTGACGCCGCAGGTATCATACAAGCCTTGGAAGCGCTCTGCATAGGCGTTCGGAAGGAGGTTTCGGACCAACACCTGCTCTTCAAAACGGTGACGCTGAAGATTCGTTACGAAAACTTTGAAACCCACACCAAAAGCCACACTCTTCCTTTTCTCACCAACCGCCTCCATGACCTGCAGAAAACCGAGCGGGAACTGCTCGCGAGTTACCTTCGGAAAGACCACAAGGTCAGGTTGATAGGTGTTCGGGTTTCAAGCTTGGTTTCTTCTGAAAAACAGAAGACCCTGCTTTAGACTTCCGTGATTTCTGCGGTTGGTCGAAGGGCGTCTGAAATTAGTTAACAAAGGATAGACTGAAATGCGAAAAATGTTTTAACTTGGCTGTTATTCTTACCTTGTTATTGGGTGACTTTATGCCTAGTGTAGAAACAAATGAGGGCGCAGCTTCCGGCCAAAGGCCAGAAACGTTGAAGCCCAAAAAACGTAATTCGTTGTTAATCTCGGTGTCTTGACGAAATTTGTGCTTTTTTCGTGGCATTATACTGAAAGTTTTTTATTAATTGTCTGTGTAGTTAGTAGGGACCATTTATGAAGTTAGCTGAAATCGCCATCTTGCTCAGGGAAATCGTTGACAGATGTCCGAATTTAGAAGGAAGCACCTTCACGTTGATTCCGCAAAAAGCCATGTATCCACTGTACAATGGATATCACATAAACATTAAAACAGCTCTTTCGAAAGAAAACATAGGTTGCTTAAGACGAATAGTGGAAGGACACGACCTAGTAATGCAGATAAAAACTGACTCAATAATCGTCTATGAAACTAGAGGCTAACGCATAAACCTGTCTCAAAACAACACTTATCTTTCTTCAAAAAGGGGAAAACTGCTTTTTAAGCTCACCAGTAAACTTGAAATAATGAAGGGTAATCGCAAAGTTTTTGAGTCACTTTTCTAATGGGCTTTTAAGGTTGAACGATTTTGTCTAGAAGAGAAAAGAAAGCTGAGGGTCTTGAGCAACATAAGAAACTGCAACGTGAAAAAGACCAGAAACGAAAAGAACGGAAACAAGTTGCACTCCCAGCAAAACACAACAAAGGTAAGAAATAATTAAAAAGCGCTAAAAGCGTTTTTCCCTTTTTTGATTAACGCGGTAGCGGTAGCAGGGGATTATGCTTTGGCTAGTGTTTTGACTAGTGCTTGGGCTAATGCTTGCCGTTTGGCGATCAGACTTTTATCCATGGTTTTGCGCTTTGGTTTTATTTTAACTTTGTAAATATTTCCATGAGTATTCTTATAGGTTTTTCTTTTCATTGGAAAATGGCCTCTTTCTCAAATCTATTGTCTACTATATTCGAATCAACCCTATTTTAGTATGATGCTGAATTATTGCTCTTTTTTTGAAAAGCCGTGAGAATTAATGGTGAAAACGCAATTTTTTTGGGGATATTCCGTGTTTGCCTCTTTTATGTTTCTGAGTCGGTTAACGTGAGGCCCTATGCGGGGCGAAATATTAATTAAGTTCACGGAAAGATTAAATGTTGCTACTTCCTAGTGGATGGCAATCCGCGTAACGGAGTTTTAGGGGAGCACAAAACTATGTCACAAAACAATAACTCTAGTCAATTAGTTCTTAAAGGAACAACTACCATAGGCGTCGTGTGCAAAGATGGTGTGATTTTAGCTTCTGACACGCGAGTAACTATGGGTTTCTATGTAGCACATAAATTCGGAAAGAAAGTCTATAAGATCGATGACCACTTAGGCATGACGATTGCCGGCACGGTAGCGGATGCTCAAAAAGTTGTGGATATTCTAACCGCGAACGCTTCACTATACAAGATTAACCTGAACAGGCCTATGCCAGTCGCGTCTGCTGCAAGGCTCGTTGCGAACCTGCTTTTTTCAGCGCGTTATGTACCGTTGGCAACTCAGGTTCTCGTCGGTGGCGTAGACGACACTGGACCACACGTTTACAACCTGGACCCATATGGCAGCTTGACCGAAGAGAAATCTGTTTCGACAGGCTCTGGGTCACCAATCGCTTACGGAATACTTGAAGACAAGTATCGTGAAGGCATGACCATCGCTGAGTTGTTACCCACGATTGTTAAGGCTGTTAATGCAGCTATGAAACGGGACGTTGCAAGCGGCAACAACTACAATATCACTGTAATTGACAAGAATGGTTATCGCGAATTATCTGAAGAAGAAAAACGTAGTCTTCTCAAAGAAGGAAGTTAAATTTGTGGCGCGAAATCAAGAAAAAGACAGAGACAAAATAGAGATCAGTCAATATATTTTGCAGAAAGTTCCAAGAGAAGTAGAGGTAACCAGAATAGAATACGAAGGGCCGATGCTCGCGGTTTACACCAAGAAACCTGAAATTTTGGTCGAACAAAGCAGCATCGTGGCTGAAATCGTAGGCGTCATCCGAAAAAGAATTGTTATTCGACCCGACCCATCCGTCAGAATCCCAGAGGTTGAGGCGGAAAAAATCGCTAGGGAACTGATTCCTCCAGAGGCCGAAGTCACCGACATAAACTTTGACCCAAGCCTCGGAGAAATAATCATTGAAACCAAGAAGCCCGGTTTGGTCATTGGCAGAAATGGCGCGGTTTTGCAGGAAATCATTAAGAAAACCAAATGGCGTCCTCACGTGTTGCGGAGCCCGCCGATTAAATCCAAGATTGTCACTCACATGCGTCATTACCTACACTCTGAAAGCAAGGAGCGGGAAAGAATACTTCGCACCGTTGGCGAGAGAATTTTTAGACCGAAAACCTACGATGTCGGCGATGTTCGCGTTACGGTTCTTGGCGGCGCACAAGAAGTCGGACGCTCAGCTTGGCTGGTTAAAACAAGGGAAAGCAGCGTGCTATTGGATTGCGGCATTAACCCTGGTTCAAACAGGCCTTTTGAATCGTTCCCGCGTTTTGACTGCCCGGAATTCCAGATTGACACTTTGGATGCTGTCGTGATTAGCCACGCGCACCTTGACCACTGCGGTTTAGCGCCTTTCCTCTACAAGTACGGGTATGACGGACCAATTTACTGTTCCGCCCCCACTTCAAATTTGATGACGATGCTTCAGCTTGACTACTTGGATGTAGCCAGCAAGCAGGGTGTTACCCCTTTCTACGATCAAAAGGACGTGCGAGAATGTGTTCTGCACACAATTCCCCTGCGCTACGGCGTCGTCACGGACATTGCGCCAGACATCCGTTTGACGCTTCATAATTCAGGTCACATTTTAGGCGGCTCAATGGTTCACCTGCACATCGGCGAAGGATTACATAACATCGTTTATACAAGCGACTACAAATTCGCTCGAACAATGCTGCTGGAAGCTGCAGCAACCGAGTTTCCACGCATCGAAACCGTAATCACCGAAAGCACCTATGGCGGCGCAGACGATATCATGCCGACCCGTGTTGAAGCCGAAGAAGCCATGACCCGCATCATAAACCAGACTTTGGAACGCAAAGGCAAGGTTCTAATTCCGGTGCCCGCAGTTGGAAGAGCTCAGGAAATCATGCTCATTATCGATGGCTACATGAAACGCGGCTTGATGAAAGAGGCTCCCGTCTTCATTGAAGGTATGATAAGCGAAGCTACGGCCATCCACACGGCGTACCCAGAATACTTGGGCAGGGAAGTGCGTCACAGTATACTGCATGAAGGGATTAATCCATTCCAAAGCGACTATTTCACAATAGTTGAGCATCCGAGCGTGAGGCAAAGCATCATCGAAGGCGAACCCTGCATTGTCCTGGCGACATCAGGCATGCTTGAAGGCGGACCAGTAATCGAATACTTCAAAAACTGGGCAAACAACGACAAAAACACAATAATCTTCGTCAGCTACCAAATCGAAGGCACCATGGGCAGAAGAGTCCAGAAAGGCGTTAGCGAAGTAACAATGATGGACAACGAAGGCAAAATGGCAGCATTAAGCGTCAAGCTGCAGGTTGAATCAATAGAAGGATTCTCAGGGCACTCAGACAGACGCCAACTCGTCAACTACCTGACTCATCTTACACCTAAGCCCGAACGCATTTTTGTATGTCACGGAGAAAAACAGAAAACCATTAACTTCGCAAACTACTTAGACAACAAAGTAGGCATCCCAACAATCGCACCGGCAATACTGGAGACTTTTAGGCTGCTGTAGGCGCCGCAGTACGAATAGCATCGCCCTGGGCAGGTGTTCTTTCACGCCAAATCCTTATGTTTTTCGGGCAGATAACCACGCGTTCTTCCCCTAAACGTGCGATGTCGCCGCCGATTGACTCGGCGAATTGGGTAAGCTCGTTAACGGCGTTCTTGACGTCGTCGATGCTTTTGCTTGCAAGAGGAGTAACACGTAGAATTATGATGTTTCCGTTTCTAACTTCGTTTTCGACGTTTTCCACGTCGGAGACGGCTTTAAGAGGCATAGCCTTAAGGTACGTTTTGCTCTTTGGTTCAGCCGTTTCAATTTTTTCTGGCACAGCTGCAACGGTTTCCTTTGTTGGCGCTGATTCCGCGGGCGCAGATTCCGGAGGTGCAGCAACTTCCTGTATGGGTTCTTCTGTCGAGGCGCCCCCTTTTTTAGGTTCCTCTTGAGGAGGCACGGCTGGTTGTTCTGGGTTAGTTTGCTGTTTCTGCTTGTGGAATAGGCTGAATTTCATTTTCCTCTGCTCGATGTGCTATTATTGATGGTAGCTACAGTTAAGCGTTTCTTAACTTGCTGCTACAGTGTCCAGATGTATTGTGCTTGGATATTTTATTTATGTTTTTCTAATCCATATTGCGCGTAGAAGAAAGCAAATCCGTGAAAAGAGTCGAATTGAAGGTTTATTTCATGAGGATAAACAGGTTGTTTACGACTGCCAAGGCGAGAAAACCTGTTATGCCAATGTAGGCGAATGTGAGGGCTTTGATTGAATAGAAGAAGCTTTTACCGTTTTTGTTTGGCAGGTGTTGCAGGATTTGCCTTGCGAAAATGTAGCTGAGCGCTATGAATACGGTTGCGCCCATTTTTACAAGCAGGAAAGCGCCGACGTTGCTATTAACTATGACTGCCATGGCCGGGTTCAGTTCTTTAGCCCCAGCATAAAAAACGCCTAGAACGGTTGTTACACAATCCAATATTCCCATTAAGATGATGAACAAGCTGGGAATTGCCTCTTTTCTAAGCATGATGTCGCCTTCTCCTTTCTCCTTCGACAATATTTTTTTGGCTTGACTACTTAAAAACAAGATTTCGATTTCCGATATATTACTAAACAACTTAGGTTTTGGTAGTGGACAAGAAAACGTTGAAGCCAAAGAGTCCTTTCGCTTCACATAACCCTTATATTTTAAATGTTAAACCTTGTTGTGGAAGGTTTAGGCATGCATAAGAAACTCTTGATTCCCGGACCGACAGAAGTTAGCCAGGAAATACTTAACGAGCAGGCGCATTTTCTGATCGGTCACAGAAGCGCCGAGTTCGCGGAGCTTTACGGCGGATTAACCGCCAAGTTATCCAAGTACTTCGAGCTTACACCAGACGTCAAGCCGACTGTCACAACATCTTCAGGAACGCTTTGGTTCGACATAGTAGGCAGAAGCATAGTCAAAAAGAAAGCCTTGGCATGCGTAAACGGCGCTTTCGCCCAGCGTGCCGCTGAAACCCTGCGTGCATGCGGCAAAGAAACTGATTTCCTGGAGGTTGACTGGGGCAA
>JBEKPM010000121.1:0-5417 GCA_049520735.1 Bathyarchaeia archaeon
GTGGTCTCGTTCTTTTCTCCCGCAAGCTCCTTCTCCAACGCCACAGCCCTCGCCGCAACCTTCGCCACTTCCGCTTTAACATCCTCATCCTTGACCTCTTCTTTGCGCTTCTCGTTCGACTTCAAAATCAACCTCAGAAACTCCGAGTCATAAGCATCTAGCAACAATTCAGTGTTCGGGATTAGGCAGTGTCCCCCAATCACGCCTGGAAACATCACAGGCCTATCGAACCGTACTCGGTGAGTATCCTCGAGGAAATCGACTGTTTCGTTAAAGTCAGCGCCAAAAGCCTTGGAAATCCGGTGCATCTCTTGGAAGCAAGCAATCATCCATGCCCGATAAGTTGTCTCGAAAAGCTTAGCTAGCTCCGTTTCTTTGCAGCTTTTGAGAACCTTCACTTTTAGACCAAGTTTTTCAAAATGGACTTTGGCAAGCTCCGCCCCAGCCGCGTCTGCGCCGCCGACATATTTGGTCCAACGCTTCATTTCCCAAACCATATGCTCGGCATTCTTGTGCACGCCGCGCGACGGGGAATGAGCAACTGCGCACTTGCATTTTGCCGCAACCTTCAGAGTGGTTCCAGGCGGAACAGTGCTGTTGACAATCACAAGCTTGGGCTTAAACTCTTCAACGTAGCCTGCCACAGCATCCATGAATTTTTTTGGGGAGACGCAAGGCAAGCAAACATGCATTGTATCCACCTGGCTTGGAATGTCGCCTCCGTTTTGAGCGAGCTGACGCATTTTTGCTTCATCTAGATCTAAGCCGTAAACGCTAAAGTCTTTTTTCTGCTCGTTCAGCAACGCGAAAAGAGTATGTCCAATTTCGCCTAAACCTATGATCAGAACTGTTTCTTTGGTCAAATAGTTGCATCCGCCTTTGGGAACTCAATGTTTAGCTTAAACTATTTAAATCTGGAGCCCGCAAGGTGAGTTTATGCTGAATCCAAAGAGAGGCGTAGGCATAGTTACAGGCGCCAAAGTCGAAATAGGAGCAAACGTTGCCATCTGGAATTACGTTGTAATCGGTGACGGCACTAAGATCGGCGACGGCACTCTCATAGGAAGCTTCTGCGACATAGGAAAAAGCGTGGTTATAGGCAAAAGATGCAACATTCAGGCACATGTAACCATCTCAAACGGCGTCGTATTAGGAGATGATGTGTTCATCGCTCCTAACAGTTCAATTTTAAATGACAAGTATCCGAAAAGCGACCTTTTGACTCCGCCAGTCATCAAAGACGGCGCGGCGATCGGCGGGGGAGTCACCGTTCTCCCAGACGTGACGGTAGGCGAAAAAGCGGTGATCGGCGGCGGAAGCGTTGTAACCAAAAACGTGCCTCCCCGAACCGTCTCTGCAGGGGTTCCAGCAGCCGTCGTGATGAGTTTAGAAGAGTATGAAGCTAAACGGAAAGGTTTCATTGACGGAAAGCGCAAGGTGAAGAAATGAAGATTTGGTATGACGCTTGCACGGGCAAACACGTCAGGTACGGGTCAGCTATCGGGCACCGACTAAGAAAAGCGGGATACGAGTACGTTTTTACGACCCGGGAACACCCTGATACGCTCCCGCTGGCTAAGGTTCTTGGGGAAAAAACCATCGTAATAGGCAAATACGACCCATCAACATTGACCTCAAGGCTGAAAGAAAGCGCCGAACGGGTAATAGGGTTCGCCGAGCTTTTCAAGGATAACCCACCAGACGTTGCCATCGCCCATCAATCAGTTGAACTTTGCAGAGCGGCCTTTGGATTGGGAGTTCCGATCATTTTAACGGCTGATACCCCGTACGCTACGGCGGTTAACAGGCTCACAATACCCTTTGCGCATACAGTTGTGGTGTCAGAAGCGTTGCCGAAAAGTTTTGTTGCCCAGCATTGCGCCAGAAACCGGGTTCCCTTTAAAGGCGTCGACGAAGTGGCCTGGATCAAAGATTTCAATCCAAGAAAAATAGACAGATTAAGAAAACCTCTGGTAGTTGTCAGGCAAATTGAGACCAAAGCTGCTTACGCAGGAGGCAAGAAGGACCTTGCAGGAGCGATGGCGGAGAAGCTTAGCAAACTGGGCAACGTTCATTTCATCGAAAGATACCAAGGCGAAACCTTCGCAGGCAAGGAGAGATTTGTGGATTCAGCGACCCTCGTGGCAAACGCTGATTTAGTGGTCAGCTATGGGGGAACGATTGCGAGGGAAGCAGCGCTGCAGGGTGTACCCAGCGTGGCAGTTTCGGACATGGCAAAAACCAACGTCAACCGCTACTTAGCGAAGAAGGGGTTCCCGCTATTTGCGACCACGGAACGTGGGTTGCTGGCTTGCGCTAAGAAGTATCTTGGTAAAAGATTTGATGTAAAAGACAAACTTGCAGAACTTGAGAACCCTGTTGACGTAATCGAGAAAGTTGTGGAAAGCCTTAAGCCACACTGACTTTGATTTTGTCTCCAGCCTTCTCGTGAAATTTTTCGGCCGCGCTCGCTTGATTTAGGGCGAGCTCTAAGAAGCCGTGGCTGCCGATTAATAGAATGGGTTCTTTTGGTTTTGCCGAAGCATAGGTTTTTCCGAACGGGATTTTTAGCGTGGCACAGGCTAATTCTATGTTGAGAGTCTTGCCTTCCATGCCGGCCGCGTCTTTCTTGTTTATGTTTGTTATTAGGTTGCCGAAGCCATCTACATCTAAAACCTCGCCCGTTAGCGAGCCTTCGCTAATTTTCACTTTAGCGAATTTGGGAGTGACGGGATCATCTATTTCTGGGCCAAAATCCTCGGGGTTAACGCCTCCATCGAGATATGCGGCTGCAGGTGCAAAAATGTCTCGGCCGTGAAACGTTTCTGAAATCTTCGGCAACATATACTTCGGGTTGGTCAGTTTGTAAATGTGCTGAATAGTTTGATTTCGGCTAGCTAAAATCAAAATGCCATTGTCAGGACCTACAAAGTAATCCTTTTTCGTCTTTATTATTATGGAGCGTCTGTCTGTTCCCACACCTGGATCTACTATTGCCACATGGACTGTGCCGTCAGGAAAGTACGGTGCTGCGGAAGCCAACACGAAGGCGGCGGCGCGAATGTTGAACTTCTCGATTTGATGCGTTATGTCGATCAAGGTGGCTTTTGGGTTTATTGTTAAGATTACGCCTTTCATTTCTGCGACGTATGGGTCTTTTAGCCCAAAATCACTGGTCAAAGTAATCATAAGCTCAGCCGCCATGCACCACGGGCACAAAAACGATTTCGTCCCCGTCGCATAACTTAGTTTCCAAACCGCGTAAAACGCTGATTTCTCTGCCGTTGACCAAAATTAAAGCGTTAGACGCCGAATCGCCTGATTGCTGGTCGCTGAACGATTTTTGCAGCTCGGGCGTTTCTTTGCTGATTTTTGAGAGAAGTTCTTTGAGGGTCATTTCTTTTTCGTAGTTAAGGGTTAGCTGGATTTTGCCAGTGATGTGGCGCATTGCACCGATGAATTTTAGGGTTAGCACCATTGATTTTCGCTTGAATATAGAATCATCGTTTGCTTTAAAATTGTTTGTGCGCAAAAGATTTGAGCTCAGAAGCTCACGCGTTCTTCCGTTAACGTTTCCACTATGTCCGAGGCTATCCCGACGATTGAGTCTGCCTGCTTCATCATCGCGTCTCCGTTCACTTCTTCAAGTTGCTGCATCTGCTGAACAAGTGCCTCGATCTCCATTAGAAAGCGCAGAATCGAATCGTTTGTGCCGGGGTTTTTCAGGACTTCTTCCCGAATGAGAATTTCGATAAATGCTGGTTCGCCAAGGCTGTAATAAATGGCGTTTCTTGCTTTTCTGATTGCTTCTAAAACCAAACCTGGAGCCATGTAAGGGATTTTTCGTGCTGCTTCCAACTCGGCTTTTGCTTCACGCAGGTACCGAAGCGCCCACCCTTTCCTATAGTCATCCATCATGTAGGTTTTTCCTTTTTTGACGCGTTACTTATTCCGAATCGTCTTCTTCGTCAGCTTCAATCGGCTCATTTCCCGAATTGGCTTTAGCCAACGCCAACGTACGAGTTATGTACCCAGCAATCTGATTTCTAACACGCGTGGTTGTACCCTGCGTTAATGCTTCTACTGCATGCTTGTTTTCGTCAAAGCTATTGTTGAATTTCTCTGGAAAACGATGCATCAGTTCTTTGCCGGTTCTTTTTACTTGATCAGTCTTTACTTTTCCCAAGTCCGAAATCCTCAGTTAATCATTATTTAGTGTCCGACGCTTAAAAAGCGCAAGAGCAATTCCCAATAGACGAATGGTTTAATTTAAGTTTACGCTTAGCACTGGAATTTCAAAGATGCAAGAAGCTCTTGACGACATCCAAAGCTCCGTCAACTGAGTTTTATGTTGAAGAAAAGTTGAAAATTCGCAAATATTTGCTCGGCAATTTCGTCGACCTGCATCTTTTTGATTTCAGCTACAGCTTCAACGACATTGCGAATGAAAGAAGGCTTAGTTACTTGCGCGCAGAATGGGCGTTTATAATATTTGACTGGGCCATCGGTCTCCGTCAAAAACTGCGTCAGCGTCACCTTCTCTACGATTTCCCGTATCCCGCTGGAGTAGGTGGCTGGCGGCCCTTCAGTGATGAAATAGCCTTTGTCCATCGCTTTGGAAAGGGCGACCAACGGGTAGCTGAACCAGTGAAGTAGCACACCCTTAAGGCGATAAGACGGAAGCATATCGATTATTTTGTCGGTTGTACCGCGGCTGTGGATTATCACGGGAAGCTCAAGCGTTTCTGCGAGGTGCAGCATCTTGTCGAAAACCATCATTTGCTTTTCCCACACAGTTTCGTATGTGGCGTCTAAGCCGATTTCGCCGATGGCCTTGATCACGCTTTTGTACCTCGATATTAGTTCGATGGCTTGCTCAAGCTCTCCTTCTTTGAGGACGTTTACGTTCCACGGATGAATTCCCAGGGCGGGGTAAACCAAACAGGGGTATTTTTCTGCCAGTTGTAGGTCACTTTGGCATGTTGCTAAATCCATCGAGTTTGTCATTAACGCTGTCACTCCGGATGCCTTTGCGTCTGCTATTAACTCATCAATGTGACCGGCATAATCCAAGTCCGAGAGATGCACGTGGGCGTCGATTAGCTTCATTTCTTCCAGTAACATAGTCATTGTTGAGTGTTTCTTATAATTTTCTTTCTGCACCGCCCAAAGTGGAATGTCAATAATTTAAACTAAAAGGCACAAAAAAAGTTAAATATTGCTTTAAAAAGAAAAAGAGGCTGTGGAGAAGTCGATATGACCGAATTAGAAATAGCTGTAGCCCCCATGCATAGATTATGCAAGAAAGCGGGTGCTGACAGAGTAAGTGAAGCAGCAGCAAAGGAACTCGCAAAGGCTCTCGAAGAAATCGGCGTAAAGATTGCGAAGGAAGCACTGGATTTTGCTATGCACGCTGG
>JBEKPM010000122.1:0-7437 GCA_049520735.1 Bathyarchaeia archaeon
TGCGCGATTATTTTTATTTAACAGCCTGCATTAGAGCATGTTGCCTGTGAAGAAAAACACGTTAGTCGGAGAAAGGATTGGTTAGTCCTATTGATGATGTCAGTTAACAAATTCTGAGGCACACGAACTGGGCAAATTCAGAGCTACGTATGCCGTGACTGCGGTCGCAGGTTTTCGTGATCAGCCATTTTTCTTTATTTTTGCCTATTGTGCTTGATTCGTAAGATATAATGGACAAAGCGCATTGTTTATAGCGAGTCTGGGTGGAGGTGGAGAACTTAGGTCAAGGCAAAGGCGGCTGGCACCGGGCAAAAGTCCGAGCAATCCTTCGGGAAGCAGACGCAACAAGGGCTTCTCCCTAATCCGCCGGCCTTTCAGTGACCTCTCCCCTGAGCCAAAACGTCTATTCAGCACTTGCTTTTTAAAGCGTCTCGACCGCTTGCTTCTCTATGCCCGACTTGTCCAGACCTTGCGATGCCTGTGGCAAAATGATCGGAGGCGGCTTCCATAATTGCCCAAGATGCCAAATCTACTTCTGCTTTTTGTGCTCTTATGAATTAATGAGTGCCCAGAAGAAATTGCCGCTAGAATGCCCAATGTGCGGCGGAAAAATGGAGTCGCCCGAAGGTTGTAAATTTGAAAAATGCAAGTTATTAGAAAAAATCTCTAACACCCAGTGCCCCGAATGCGACAACCAAGAACGGGATAAGATATAACGGCTCTGGAGAAGTTCAGCTGAACCGTTGCCGTGATTGCTGCCACACGGTTTTCATGACCGCGGGATTTGATCCTGCGCCCTGCCAAAGAGTCACCGGCAAAATCCTCTTTTCTTTAATTAACCCTCTAACTTTGTTGGTCCCAAATAAAAAAAAAGAAAGGGGTTGGGCTTAAGTCGCTGCCATTGTGTGATCAATGACCTTAGCCATTGGAGCATTCTTCTTAATTGACGCAATGCCTATTTCAGCTGATTCTCTTGTTCCATAGGATTGGCTTGCAGCAAACAATTCCGGCATGCGTTATCTCTGGCCTAGTTCCTCCTGTCGATGTGAAATCAGTAACCTTAGCCATTGGAGCATTCTTCATAATTGACGCAATGCCTTTTACGGCTGCCTCTCTTGTTCCATAGGATTGGCTTACAGCAATTATCAGTCCGTTAGCAGCTTTGAGGTGGAAACGGAACTTTCTATCAGAGTCGCGTATGATCTCAAAAACTCCCGTCGCCGCTTTCGCCGTTGCAGAAACTGGCTCTGGCATCACCTCAGTGGTCGCCGTTGGTTCCGGCATTTTCTCAACTACTGGCATAACTTCGGCGGGTAGCATTGGTTCTGGTGCTTTCTCAACTACCGGCATTACCTCAGCAGTTTGTATGGGTTCGGCCGCTTTCTCAGCTATAGGCATCTTTTCCGTTATCACTTCAGTTGGTGGTAATGGTTCTTCCAGTCGGTCGATTTCCAAAGTAGCAACCTTCTCAGCTATGTGACCCATTTTTGTATGAGCACTCATGGCTTCCATGGTCATGAAGCCCATTCCGCAAACAGGACACGTAAGCTCCATATTTGGCATAAGCACTCTGTTTAAAACGTGTATTATGCCGTTATCTGTTACAATGTCTGTGCTTATCACGTGCGCTTCATCATTGATTATCGGGTTAAAGTGAAGAGTCCACCAATGAGCGGCGTCAATCTTAACTTCCTGACCTTGAAGAGTTTTAGCGGTCTTCATTTGACCTATTTCGTCAACCGTAAACTTTCCCGGAAGAACATGATACATCAGAATCGCCTTAAGCTTTGGAACATTTTTCAATAGTTCATCGACTGTGCCTGCGGGAAGCAATGCAAAAGCAGCATCGTCTGGCACAAAAATCGTGAACGGTCCTTTACCTTTTAATGTTTCAACTAATCCTGCCGCTTGTACCATCTCCAGTCTCAAAAATTCTTCGAGTTTACACAAAGCAACCTCGCTACCAGAACGGCTCTCATTTTCAGACTTAAACTTATGTGACTGTTACTCTACAGCAACACTCTGACGATTGCGCTTCGCTAATCAATCCAACCGATGGAAAGCGAATGCCCCATCGACCAAATCGCGGGCAAAGGCAAATGCTTCAGCGAAACCATAAGCTAAAATTTGTGCTAAATTCAGTTGAAGAGTCGAAAAATTAAGCTTTTTTTGGAATTGGTTATTTTTTCATTTGTAGGAGCTTATCCCTTACCGCCTCGGCGACGAACTCCGCCCGGCTCCTGTACCCCAAGAGCTTTTTCAGGACCTCGTCGGCAAGCTCAACCGGCAGTTTCGCGCTTGGCAAGATCATCCTTTGGCTGGAGGTTCCAGCTTTGTTAGAAAGAATTTAAGGTTGTTTCTTCACTTCGTGTGGAAGGCTAATCCGATGAATCCAGTTGTCATCTATTCAACAAAAGGTGGTAACACTGAAAAAGTTGCGCTCGAAATCGCCCAAGAATTAAGCTGTAAAGCCATCAAAATATTGGGAGACCCAGATTTTTCAACAATATCACTTAAGGATTTCGACCTTGTGTTTATTGGGACCTGGGTTCGGGGTGGTGAACCAAGTCCGGATATGCTCAGTTTCTTAAAGCAGCTGAATTTGGAAGATAGCAATAGGCAGTTTGCTCTTTTTATGACCTGGGCAGGCGGCGGCAAAAGCGATGTCTTGACGTTTAACCGAGTAAAACAGCTTCTGGAAGCTAAAAATCAAAGGTTACTTAATGACTACTACAAATGTTTCGGCAAGAGCCTCGGTTTCGCAAGGCGTGGGCACCCTGACACACAAGATTTAGCCGACGCTCGAAAGTGGACCAGAAAAATGGCTAATTTGCCTTAAGCGAGCCTCTTATTTTATGACCTTTCAGCCTATGCATCAGGGTTCCCCACCGGCGCCTTCCGAAACTTGGGGAATATAGTCGGGGTAAGGCTTGTCGGGGTTAAGCTTATCATCAGAACATGTAAAATAAATTTCGTCCGAGTTGTCTCTACGGCGTCCAATTCGCGAGAGACCTTTTAGCCCGCTCCGCTTTGCAAAATAGCCCATTTTGGTTCTCAAAAATGCTCAAGAGTCACCTGACCTGCTTAACTGTTCTTAATGACCAATATGGAGTCCAGTGATATTCACGGTCGGTTTGAGGCCTCAGTTAACATTTTTGTCGATCCGACTCAGAAGGCCCAGGTTATAGATGCCCTCGAAAAGGTCGAAAACATCGAGGAGATTTACGATGTGAAAGGTGAATGTGACATTGTTTCGATAGTTTCGGCTTCGAGCATAGAAGAGTTCCGCAACGTCTTGCATAAGCAAATCCTGAAGATCAAAGGCGTCCAAAGCACCATAATCTCCGTCGTGCTCAAATCCCACAAACACGCATTTAAGAACCTTCACATGCGCTAAACCGCTGCCAAGGCCTTCCAAAAATAGGCGCCGAGGGGATATTGAACTGGATTTTGGTGCGGTCGCCGAGACGCAGACCTGAACAGGTTCAAGTCCACAATATAGATTTCAACGCTTTTTCAGAAACTATCTCGTCTTTTTGTAATAGCGGGTCCGGTGGGATGCGCTTAATTATTTAAGCGAATCCTATTTTAGCATTAAGGTCTTCTCTTTCAGTGCGCGCTGAAAAGAAGTAAACTATACGGCTATGAATGCGTGTGGCTCAATTGATGTGGGAGTTCTCGTTCGAGTTCGGGTCTACATGTTTGCACGATTGGAAGCAGTTTTTTTTGCAGGTCGCGTACTTTTCAGCTGTGCTACTAAAAATAAACCTGCGCGACATTACGGACATTCGCCTTTAAGAGTGCCTGAGCGACTCCGCGAGTTCGACCAAATGCTTTTTGTAAACGCTTCTCTTAAGTGATTCTAGGCTAACAACAGCTCCATCGAGGTATTCGTTAATTTTATTGGTACAATAATTCAGAGAACCTGTATCCTTCAAACGTTCGCAGAGTTCTTTTGGAATGATTTTTTGCTCTAAATTATCTTCTATTTTTGACCCTCTTTCTTTGTTTTTCATGTGAATTAGTGGAAGCGTCTGGAAGTCATTAAGGTTGAGAGCTAAATCTTCTTTTAATGTGGTTACATCAGAGAGATCATCCCGGATTTGGTATGCCATTCCGAGTTTTTCACCAAATTCTGCTAAAGAATCTTTTTCAAGCGAGGACCCTTCTCCAGCGATGGCGCCGCATAGAGTTGCTACCTTAAAGAGGGAGGCAGACTTCTTAGTAATTTTCTCAAAATAATCGCGTTCAGACAACTCAGCATTAGCCATCGAAGCATCCATATATTCCCCGTCGCAAAGCAATAGGCACGTCTGCGAAACTATTTTGGAGATTTCCTTACCGTATTCAGCAGCCAAGTTAAGCGAAAGAGCCGCTAATGCGTCCCCGACCAAAATTGCGTCTCTAACGCCCCATTTCGCATGAACAGCAACCGCATTCCTCCTAAAACTGTCATCATCCAAAATATCATCATGAACCAGCGTAGCTTCATGTAACAACTCGATAGCCAAAGCCAGCTTTTTCAAAGGCCCTTTGTCTGCTCCTACGCTCTGACCACAGAGCAGGACCAATGTTGGTCTTAACAGTTTTCCCCGAGTCTTCAACACGTAAACGATTTTGTCGTTAAGCCTTAGATTCGCGACTTTTCGGATAAGATTCGAAATCTCAGAATCCATCTCCTTTCTTGTTTCATCCAAATACGTTTGATATGCCAGTTCATTCCACTCAAGATAACCACGGTCACCAGCCATAAAGACGCACTTCAGAACTCACAGTTCCCATTCCCAAAAATCCATAAATCTTTCCAAAAAGGATCTTTTGCGCCAGAAAAATATTCTCGCCAGCGTTTAACTTTTCTTTCTTGTTTCATTTCCATTTTTCCCAACAGGCTTATGAGGGGTTTAGATGCGCGTATGTGAAGTTGGCTGCTTGGTAGAGCCATGCGATTGCAAACAAGAGAGAGAATATCACGAAGAGCCATTTCCACCACTTGTTTTTCAGATGAGTTGCAGGGACAGATAGAAGTGCAGGGGCAGCGAAAGACAGGTATCCTAAAGCGGAAAGCAACGGATTGGAGGTTAGGCTGTATTTTAACATTGAATATGCGTCTACAAAAGCGTACAAGCCAACCACTGCGGCGAAGTAAGAAACAGGTTTCAGGTTGACATTCAAGAATAACGCGATTGCGCCCGTCAAAAGCACTAGCCCTCCAAGTGTAGCAATTCCGCCGAAGAGTACATTGTACACTCCGCCTGAGAGAGCGAAGACCCACTTGAAACTGATTACCATGCCTGACAGAAACAGGTAAGATCCCGCTGCTCCTGCAGCGATTGCGAATCCCTTTCCTAAATTTCCAGTGTTTTCATCAACTAAACCTGATTGAACCTTGTAACGAAGCATAATCGCTCCCATGCATAATAGGAACGCGCTTAGAGAAACATCCCACGCCATAACATCCAGAAAATCAAAAGCCACCACCATAAAAATCGCCAACCTGTTTGATTACTTATTTCTTGCTACCCGGAGTGCTTGCATGTTGGATTTGAATCTCAAGTTCACTTACGCGTTCATTTACGATCTTGAGAATTCTTCTTCTCAACGGCTCTCCCTTAAGTTCTTTTTCAATGTGTCCGATTGCCGTTGCCAATTCGGCATCTCCAATAGTTTCTGCTATCCACTTTTGAAAGTCAGCCCTTTTGAAATGAAAATCAATTGACTCGATTGGTGTGACTTCAACTTCTTTGGCGAAGGTTTCCAAACTAACAGCGGTTTCTCCCGTGTATTGGCCTATATATGTGAAGAAATGAAAACCATTAGTGTATGGAACCGACTCTAAAATTTTTTCAGCGGTTGATTTTGTATTAGCCAATTTGTCCAGATTGAGAGGTTTTATCATGTCTAAAACTCTCCAGAAAACCTATGGAGGGGAAAGGCATAATTCGTTACTTACATTTAATTATTTGTAGCACGAAGTCCGAGGGACAAATGCCAAAGCCCAAATCAGTAAATGCAAACAAAAGAAGGAGGATTAAATTTCTCTGAAAGAACTGGAGAACATCAAGCTTCTGCATGACCACATACAGACTCTAAATCAGTTGGGGCTATCGCATAGGCAGGCAAAAGTTTACCTTGCTCTTTTAATTTCCGGAATGTCAACTGCCAAAACGATTTCGCAAGTGTCAAAGGTTGCGCGCCAAGATGTCTATACAGTTGTGGCCATCCTGGAAAAAATGGGTTTATGTGAGAAAGCGATAACCAAACCAGTTATGTTCAGAGCCACTCCTATAAAAAATAGTCTAAACATATTGATGAAACGTAAGACTGCAGAATACGATGATTTACAAATAAGGACAACAAGTCTGCTTCAAGATTTAGACCATAGCTACAGTAAAAATGCATACCATGAAGGGGAGGCTCAATTTCTTTTGTTATCCGAAAGGCAAGCACGTGTTCTTAGAATAGAAGAGGCTATCAATAATGCGACAAATGGTGTCGATTCGTTCATAACGCCTGAGATTTTCAAGCAAGTGATTGTTTCAAGTGAAGAAGTTCTAAAGAAAGCAGCGGGAAGGAGTGTTAAGTTTCGATATCTTATGGAAAACCCTAAAGACAAAGAATTCCAGCTGGAGGTCCCTCAGGCTCTTATCGGGAACGCGTGTTTTGAGATACGGTATGCTACGCCTCCTATTCCAGCCGCGGCGGTTATAATAGACAAGAAAGAAATATTCTTTGGAACAACCATCGATTTTCAAAGAGCTAAATATTTGTGGTCGGACAATGCCTATTTCGTTGGCGTAATTCAGAGTCATTTTGAGCTGATTTGGAATTCAGCGTCGAAAGGCGAAAACAAGTAACACTGAATAAATTCAGAGTGCGCCAGTAGCACAATTCACAATGTTTTTCGCTCGCATTAGGCAACATGTAAACTAGGCAATTCTCCGCCTGTTCACAAAACGTGTGGCCCAAGGCGGAATAGACTTCGAACTCTGTTTTTGAAAAGTTAATGTCTTGTTAACTGGTAAAAATCTGCCGCTCATTTCAGTAACTTTCCGAGGAAACTCTTGAACAGCCACTATCAAGTTCATTTAGCCAAAATGAATCCAAAATATGCCTTCAAAAATGGCGTCGGGGGGGGATTTGAACCCCCAACCAAGTGGAGATGTCACCCGCAAAACCCTTCATTTTTATTTAAACCCGCTCAATGCTCTAATTTTTTCATAAATGAAGGGTTATCAAAATAGTACGTAACGCTCCATTACAATGACTTCATGTTAATTGCTTAAAATTGAGAATCGTCCGATAAGTTGAGATAACCAAACGCCAAGATTTCATTTAGTTTCGTACGGTATTTTTGCGCGTAATAGTCGTCTCTCAGTCAATAGACCAACCGCGTTATCCCCTTTGAGAACTACCAGTCTTCTTACGTGATTGTGATGC
>JBEKPM010000123.1:0-5404 GCA_049520735.1 Bathyarchaeia archaeon
TTGGACCCTCAGTCTTCCGTTGAGATTCGCGAATTCATCAAAAAACTCAACAGGGAAAACGGCATAACAGTTATCGTAACAACACACATGATGGTTGATGCCGACTTGATGTGTGACCGCATAGCCATTGTGGATCATGGCAAGATTGTGGCGCTGGATACTTCAACGAACTTGAAAAAATCGATTTCAGGCGCGGATACAACGATACTGAAACTGGAGATTGGAAATCTCTCACCCCAAATTATTGAGGCAATCAACGCTTGCGGATGTGTGGACGCTGTTACTCAAGAAAACTCGACGCACTTAAGAGTTATTAGCCACGGCCAAGAAGCGTTCGACTCTGTAATCGACTCGGTGAGAGCTTCGGGGGGAAAGATAAATTCCATGGAAAACCTGCAGCCCACGCTTGAAGATGTATTCTTGCACATAACTGGTCACCAGGTAAGAGACAGCGCAGACCAGAAAATACCAATGGAACATAAGCGTTTTGGGCAGCAAGCATCAAACAGGATTAGGTGATAAACATGACTGCAAAATCTTTACTTTCGCATTCTGCCCGAATCGCGTGGAAAGACCTAACTGAACTATTTAGAAACAGACTAGGCCTGGTTCTGCTCATAGTGATGCCGCTGTTTATGATGGTTATGATTGGCTTTATTTATCCATCTGGCAATGCCACTATAAATAACATGCCTTTCGGTTTGGTGAATCAAGATTCAGGCTTTAACAACAGCACTATTCCAAGCCAAACTTTCATAACCGGCTTTCAAATGATGAACAACAATCAAACGCACATGCTAACATTGTCCACAAGTTCAAGCATAGCAGACGTCAAAAGCGAGATTCAAAAGGGCACAATAGATGGCGCTGTAGTCATACCTAGCAATTTCTCGGCAAGCGTCATGAACGGTGAACAGGGAACGCTGATCGTAATTACTGACCAGTCTAACCCAACCGTATCATCAGAATTGCAGGCAGCTGTCTCCGCTGAAATTAGCAATTTGGGCACGCAGCTTGCAGAGTATAAAGTCCGAAGTCTATCTTCAAATGTAACTGCGAATGATTCTCTTGCCATCGTACAGCCTTATACTGTTCCGCCCCCTGCGAACTCAAGCTACTTTAGCTTCATCGCGCCTGGAATGGTAATGTTGACAGTCATGATGAGCGTAATGACAGGGCTGCCGGTTGCGATATCTCAAGAGAGGGAAGTCGGCACAATGGACGGCATGATGGTTGCTCCAATCAACCGTTTATCTATCATCCTGGGAAAAGCTTTAGGCCAGACGGGTCGGGGATTAATCCAAGGTGTCATAGTGATGGCTTTGGCTTTAGGGATATTCGGAGTGGTGATCCATGGAAGCATTATCCTCGTGGCTGCTTTGCTACTTCTAGGCGTGTTTTCATTCGTCGGCTTAGGCATCGTTTTGACGTCTCTTGCTAAGGATCAGGAGACGGCGCAAATGATGATGATGACACTAATGTTTCCAATGATGTTCCTCAGCGGTGTTATGTTCCCACTACAGCAGATGCCTTGGTACATGCAAGACATAGCGAAATTCCTTCCGTTAACCTATGCTGCCGATGCTATGCGAAAAGTCATGGTGCTAGGCGCCGGAGTAGGCGATATCACTACGGATCTGATAATCCTGATAGCGTTCGGTGCAATTATGATTGCAATCGCGGTTCCGTTATTCAGAAGAATGATGACAAGGTAAGCGGAGGCACATGCACGAGTACACTTTGCAACAAATGCCCCTTCTTCGGGTTTGCCCCTCTGATAAGACGTAAGAACGCACGCAAAAGATGCCGAATCGAACCGCAAAGGCAATTGCGAATCTACGAATGCAAAGACTTCCCTAAAAAAAGGCTCTTCAATATTTCAAAGTAAGCGCGCGTGCGGCAGGAGCTAAAAATATTGAGAGTACAAGAAACGAGCAAGAATTAGACTGAAATTAGACAAAAAGTGGGACCGCTGGGATTTGAACCCTGCGGAGTTCGAATCGCAGTATGGAGCTGGAGATTTGAACCCCACCAAAGAGAAGACACCTTATCCTTTGTTTGGGAAAAAGCAAGAAAATAGCAAGAAACAAGCAGAAAATAAGCAAAAAGTGCAGGGGGTGGGATTTGAACCCACGTCTTCCGCTTAGTAGGCGGGTGCTTAATCAGTACTAGGCTATCCATGCACTCTTTTGTCAGAATATTTTCTGTTTGTCAAGTAATGCCGTTGTTAAGTCTGATAGATTTTGAGTCGCTTTATCAATATCTTTAGCCTATCCTGCATCTTTTTCCACCAAAGCTGCGATCGCGTTATTGTAGATTCCTAAGCCGTCATTTAAGGTTGTAAGAACAGAATAGAGTAACGAATCTAATCAGGTTTTCCCATAAAAGAAAAATACTTTTTGGGTAGGTAACTTAACTTAGCAGTATCTGCTTTGCCGAAACCCGTTTTTGCGCTAATTCTGAGAAACTGATAAATTAGTTACCGCGGTAACTGAATGCCTAGGTGTTGGTTTGGTTTCTGAAAGAATAACGCATTTTCATGGTTGCCAGTTGGCTACTTCTAAATCCGTGAAGCAGCACAAGCTTAGGAAGATTGTTGCGTCGCTGTCAAGCAAGGAGGGAAAGGGAACGGAATTCATCTCACTCTATATTCCTCCAAAGACACCGATCGATCAAATAGTCGCAACCCTCAAAGCAGAGTCTGATTCTGATGAAGCAAAACCTGAAAGCCCCAGAAACATTAGGGAACGCCGTCGAGAGGCTCTCAAAAATGTAATTCAGCATCTGAAGCTGCAAAAGCAAATCCCAGAAAATGGACTCGCTCTTTTTGCTGGAACCTTCGCTGCTAGCGATTTGGTAAACGAATCCGTGAATGTCGAAGAACTCATCCCGCCTGAGCCGATTACCACGTATCTTTACGTGGTTGAAAACCATTTTGATTTAGAGCCGCTAAGGGAGATGCTTAGAAGCCCAAAAGTTGTAGGACTTATCACCATGGATTCCAAGGAAGCCAGCTTCGGGGTACTCCACGGCGACCGTTTCGAGTTTATCGAAAACATCACTTCGGGGATTCCAGGAAAATCTGGGAAGGGCGGGTCAAGCCAGAGAAGGTACGAGCGAGAACGTGACATGTCAGTTACATATTTTTTCCATCGGATCGCAGAGCATGCAGCAACAGATTTTCTTGAGAACCACAAGGTTACCGCGTTAGTACTCGGAGGACCAGGCCCAACAAAACATGATTTCTCGGCGGGTGATTACCTTCATTACGAGCTAAAAAATTCTCTTATTGGCTTAGTTGATACGCAGTCTGCCGGCAAGGAAGGCGTGAGAGAGGTTCTTGACAAATCATCAGAGATAATCAAGAACATGTGTGCGCCCGAAGAGAAAATGGTTATGCAGCGTCTTTTGACAGAGATGATCAAGGAAAACGGTTTGGCATCTTACGGACTAGATTTAGTGTTGAAAGAGCTTGAGAAAGGTGAAATCGAAGTTGCATTAGTAACAGACTGCACGGACATGATTGAAATTGTCGCAATGTGCAAAAAATGCGGACAGCCAAAGGCAAAGGTTGTGCACAAAGCGGAAAAAGCTCAAACTATTCAAGAAATGTTATCGAGACCTTGTGAAAAATGCAACGCGGTTGAATACGAGGTGGAGGAGAAAGATATAGTGGATGTCTTGGAAGATTTGGCTTCGCAGACAAACGCAACTGTTGAAGTGATATCCACCGAGTCAGAAGAAAAAGCAAAGCTTGCAGCTTTAGGAGGCTTTGCCGCTCTTCTGAGGTACAGACCGAGATAAAACAGAAGGAGAACTGCGAGAATTTCCTTTAGTCTTATCCGGGTGCAACTAACTTGGAGCAGTTCTCCTTCACTTTATTGACGCCATTTTTTTGAACAAGCCAAAGTCTTTGCTGTAGTAAACTTGGGTTTCGCAGATTATCGCCGACACATACTTCAACGGTGTGATGTCGAAGGCTGGGTTCATGACTTTGACGCCATCAGGGGCGATTTGAACTGAACCTATGTGGGTGACTTCTTCGGGTTTCCGCTCCTCAATAACCACGTCCGATGCTTTGTGGGCGAGGTCGAACGTTGATTTGGGCGCCGCAACATAAAACGGTATTCCATGTTCATGCGCCAGCACCGCTACTGAGTAAGTGCCAATCTTGTTGACAACGCCGTCCTGGACGATTCGGTCTGACCCTACGATAACCTTGTCAACGAGACCTTTGCTCATGACGTAGCCTGCCATATTATCCGTTATCAAAGTCACAGGAATTCCGTCCCGCATAAGCTCGTATGCCGTGAGCCTTGCGCCTTGAAGCAGCGGTCGGGTTTCGTCGGCGATGACACTGATTTTTTTGCCCTCTTCCCAAGCCGCGCGGATAACGCCAAGCGCTGTGCCGTACTCTACAGTCGCTAACTCACCCGCGTTGCAATGAGTCAAAACTGTGTCCCCGTCTTCTATGAGCACGGACCCGTTTTTTCCTATGGCACGGTTCTGATCGGCATCTTCGTCGGCTATTTTTTGCGCTTCCGAAATAACCACCTGCTTGATCGCTTCGACGCCGCCCTCTGCGATTCGCGCTTTTCCCAAAACACGGTCTACGCCCCAGAACAGATTCACGGCAGTGGGACGCTGACGCTTAATGATCGCCCCTGCATCTTCAAGTTCAATGAGCAGTTTTTCTCTGTCTTTAGCTTTTGAATGATAAGCTGCCAATGCAACGCCGAAGCCTGCCGCTGCACCTAAAAGTGGGGCGCCTCTCAAGCGGAGTGTTTTTATGGCTTCAGCTATCTGCTCAACAGTTTTGATTTCTAAGGTGACTTCTTGAAGTGGAAGTTTGGTTTGGTCAGGGGTAATAACTGTTCCGTCTCGCCATTGTATCATCCGCATTTTCTTTGTGCCTCGAATGTAATGGATTAATTCTTACTTGGTCAAGACTAAGTTAAAGATTTTCTGTTCTTACTGCTTGATCCGTTGGACCAGGTCGTAAAGGTTTCCATAAAGGTCCTCGAAAACAACTTCGATTCCCCAAGCCTGCTCCGCAGGCTCCCCGTAAAATTTCACGCCCCTTGTTTTCATGGCTTGGTAGTCCCGCTGCCAATCGTCCGTTTCCAAAGTCATGAAAACATGGTCGCCCGCCTGCTTGCCGAGCGCACTCCGTTTTTCTTCCGTGTCCGCCAAAACAAACGTTAACTCGAGATCGGGCTGGTCTTTTGGCGAAACAGTGACCCACCGCATGTCCCCCCAAAACTTGGTATCCTGCCGCTTCACAAAACCCAGCTTCTCCACGTAAAATTTGGCTGCTTCGTCAAAATCCTTCACTAACAAGGTAACGTGACCAATCTTCATCCATATTGCTCCTGTCTTGCAGATGAAAAGAAATTGGTTGGCT
>JBEKPM010000124.1:0-5392 GCA_049520735.1 Bathyarchaeia archaeon
GTTTCCATTGAATACGCCTTGCGCGGACAAAGCTTCGTCATGAAGGGTCCGCCGGGAACAGGAAAAAGCCAAACCATCGCAAACATAATTGCGGAATGCATCGCCAACGGAAAATCAGTGCTCTTCGTCAGCGACAAAATGGCAGCGCTCGAAGTTGTTTACAAGCGCCTTAGTGAAGTTGGGTTGGCTCATTTCTGTCTTGAACTTCACAGCAGCAAAGCCAACAAACAGCAAGTTGTCGCCGAGCTTAAACGCAGCCTTGACGAAAACCTTGTTCCCCGCAAGTTGCCCTCTGCTCACGAATTCGAAAGAATGACTGAATACCGAGAAGCATTGAACGGTTATGTCGCCTCATTACATGAGAAACGGCCCTACCTGCAGAGGTCCGCATATGAAGTTTTAAGCTTGATTTCCAGTCTTGAGCGGGTTCCCTTCGTGGCCGTCGGCTTAACTGAATTGGGAACGCTTACTCCTCAGAAGATGCATGAGTTAGAAGCGCTTGTTTCTCAACTGAGCAAGGTTTGGCAGGTGATAGTAGAACCCGACTTTCCGTGGGTAGGTTACCGTGCTGACATCTACAACCTGGAGATTCGCTCTGAAGTTCTGACTTCCCTTGAAGGCATCAACGGAACCCTAATGGACCTGCAGATTGAAGCAGAAGATTTCTCCGCGAAGCTAGGGGTTTTTCCGCCTGAAACCTTTGCAAGCATTAAATGGCTGTTAGAAGTGAGTAGTTTCCTGGCTGAAAGCCCCAAACCCGAAGCCTACTGGCTAACAAACACACACATCGAAAAACTCTACGATGAAGCCAAAAACTACTGGGAAACCAGCATCTGGATAAGGGAAACCCGCGCCAAACTCATGGAACGTTACCACCCATCATTGTTCGATTTGATTCTCAACGAATCAGCTGAAATCAAAAAACAGCTTGAAGCCTTAAGCAAGATGCTTCCCGAAGTCGGATTAGAAGACAGCGAATTTCTTCCCCAACGCGAAAAGTTCTTGGCTTTCGTCAGAAACACACAGTTCGCGGCAAGGAAATGGCGTGAAACTTCCCAAGCTCTTGCTCCAATATTGGGTTTGGACGGCGACGGGTTAACCCTTAATCAGATTAAAGAATTGTCGCGAATGGCTTTGCTGTGTTTCTCTGAAGATAAGCCTGAGCCCCAGTGGTTTGACATAAAATACTTCGAGCAAGTCGCTGATATCGTTGCGACGGCTAAACGACTCTATCAAGACCATGGCCTCCTGAAAAGCCGACTGGATGAAACATACACAGAGGGAATCTACCAGCTTGATTTAGACGGATTGATTGCAAGGTACAATGCGTGCAGCCAGAGCTCTTTCAAACTGTTTAACTCAAGTTACCGCAACGATCAAAAACAGATTGCAAGGGTAACCAACGAAGGGAAAGTTCCCAAAACCATCTTGAGCGATCTTGTCGACGCCCGCAAAGTCAAGAAGTTGCAGGCGCAGATTGAGGAGTCAGCGGAAACAGTCCGAACCTTGCTGGGCCACTACTACCACAAGTCCAAAACAGACTTCCAAGGCGCCGAAAAAGCACTAGAGCTAACAGCCGAAATCCGCAAACTCAATTGGGCAACATCCATACCAGAAAACCTTCTGAAACTAATCACAAACACATCCAATCCATCACCCATGATTAAGAATTTGGGATTGGAGCTTCAGGAATCCGCTAACAAATGGGAGCAGCAACTCAAAGACTACTCACCCTTCATACCATCAAGCCTTCCCAAATCGACAACCATCATATCTCAAACGCCCCTGCCGCTGCTTGAAGAATGGGCCAATGAAACAGAAAAACAACTGAGCTCACTATGCGAGTTAACAAACCAAACCCTTGCGACATCTAAAGAGGAACCCCAAAGCTACAAACAGCTGTTGGAAGACCTCAAAAACGCCGAAGACATTCGCAAGAAAGAAGCCGCTATCGCTGGGGAAAAAGCGCAGCTTCGAGAAAAATTCGGTTCACGCTTCAATGAACTTGAAACAAACTGGCAAGACATCGTCAGCATTCTAGAATGGGTACAAAAGGTTCAGGCTGTATTCCAAGATATTCCAGTTTCCGAAGCTTTCGCGCAAAGCGCAGCTCAGGGACCAGCAGCGGCTCCTTCCAGCGCTGAGTTAACCGAAAAACGCGATGCTGCCTTGAAAGTCCTGAGTGGTTTCGAGGCTCGTTTCGAGTCGCCGATGAAGTACCAAAACCAGCTTCTGAAAGATTTAGACATAAAAATTGTCAGCGAACGCATCCACGCGCTCCGCGACCGCGTTGACGACACTCAAGTTTGGGTTGATTTCAAAGACATCAAAAACCGCTTTGCCCTCCGCGGCTTAGACCAGTTTTTCAATCGTCTTGCTGAACAGAAACTTCCGGCAGCGGATTTAATTGATGTTTTCCGCAGAGGCGTTTACCAAGAATGGATCAACAACCTATACAATGAAGATCCCACGCTGGGCAGGTTCAGATGGGAAAACCATGAGCAATTAATCGCGGACTTCAAGAAACTCGACCAAGACCTCATCAGGCTAAGCTCGAGCATGGTTATTGAACAGGCAAACAGCCGCAAACCCCAAGACATCCTGATTCAAGCAGCAGACACGGAGGCAGCAATTCTTCAGAAAGAAGCCGCCAAAAAAAGGAAACTGATGCCGATTAGAGTTCTCTTCCAAAAAATCCCCAATTTGCTTGTCAAACTGAAACCTTGCCTTCTGATGAGTCCCATAAGCGTCAGCCAATTCCTCCCGCCTGATAGCAAGTTCGACCTCGTCCTCTTTGACGAGGCTTCCCAAATTGTTCCCGAAGACGCCATCGGCTCAATTTACCGCGGAAAAACACTTGTTGTCGCAGGCGATAACAAGCAATTGCCACCCACGTCTTTCTTCCAGAAAAGCCTGATTGAAGATTTAGATTGGGATGAACTCAGCGACGAAGACGTAGAAATCTTCGACAGCATACTTGACGAGTGCCTCGGTATAGGCCTACCCGTTAAAACGTTGCGCTGGCACTACCGCAGCAAACATGAAGACCTAATAGCGTTTTCGAACCATCGTTTCTATGACGATACTCTCGTAACTTTCCCATCTGCACAAGCGCAAGTTGACACTTTAGGCGTTAAGCTGGCTTATGTTCCAGATGGCATCTACGATCGAGGCGGCAAAAGAAATAACCTGAAAGAAGCAGAAAAAGTAGCGGACCTTGTCTTCGAACATTTCCGACTTTACCCAAAGAAAACCCTTGGCGTCGTCACCTTCAGCATAGCCCAGATGGAAACCGTTGAAGACGCCATAGATCGTCGACTCAAAGAGCAACCCGACTTCGAATCCTTCTTTAAAGAAGACCGTTTAGAAGGCTTCTTCGTCAAAAACTTGGAGAACGTTCAAGGAGACGAGAGGGACGTAATCTTCTTCAGCGTCGGATACGGCTACGACGAGCAAAGACAAATGGCGATGAACTTCGGTCCACTCAATAAACCCGGCGGCGAGCGACGCTTAAACGTTGCAGTCACGAGAGCACGAGAAAAAGTCGTTCTAGTAACCTCCATCAAAGCTACCGACATTGACCCAGACACAAAAGCAGTAGGCTTGCAAACCCTCCGGTACTACCTTGACTACGCCGAGCATGGAACTGAAACGTTGGAATCGGTTAAGGCAAGGGAAGGCGAGTTTGAATCCGCACTCGACGAGGATGTAGCTGCGGAAATTAAGAAGATGGGCTACGAAGTTGTCCCGCAAGTGGGATGTAGCGGCTACAGAATCGACATCGGCGTTGTTGACCCAGTTAACCCAGGAAACTTTTTGCTTGGCGTGGAATGCGACGGGGTCTCATACAAATCAAGCAGCAGCGCACGGGACAGAGACCGCCTCCGCGGACAAGTTCTTCGGCAGCTTGGCTGGCGCATTCACCATGTTTGGTCGCCCGCTTGGGTTGCAAGACGCGACTCAGAAATTCGACGGCTAAAAGAAGACTTGGAGCAAGCCAGCAAGCAGCAGCTTGAAAAGGACACGCAAAAACCTGTCATTGAAGCCAAAGAAGGGATGGCCCCGAAGACTGACGTACAGAAAATCGAGTTTGCAGGCGTAGAAGAAATCGGTGTTCCATACAAGATCTACCCTCTTAAAGCCTCATTTAACTCGTACATTAAAGTCGCCACAGCTACTGGCTCAACGAATTCGAAACAGAAAAACGAATTCCACTTCCCAGAAAACCGCGAGAACCAAACCAAACTCCTTGACGCACTTGTTCAGAATGAAGGCCCAGTCAACTTTGATTATGCCGTGGAACGTTTAGCGGCAGCATGGGGAATAAAACAGGTGACCCCGCAGATAACGCACGCCGTAAAAGGAGCACTAAACAACCTTCTGAGAGAACAAAAAGTGGTGCTTAGAGGCAGCTTCCTTTGGCCGCCCACGCTGAAAGAAACGCCGATTCGGGTTCCAGTGCAAGGCATCCCTGAATCAAAACGCAAAGCCGAGCACATTCCACCTGAAGAAATAGAAGCTGCAATGTTGCTCGTCACACATTACGCATTGGGGATCAGCCAAGAGTCGCTGATTTGGGAGACAGCAAAGGTTTTTGGGCTCAACCATTCAGCTGAAAGTGTTCCAGATGTGTTCACAGAAATCCTTAGGCGGCTGATAAGGGACAGAAAACTTGTCATAAAAGATGGCGTCGTTACCGTTGCTTAAGGCTTGTTTATTTCTTTGATCAGCGCTGGCAAATCGCTTAACGAAGTTATGATGAAGTTGGCTGAATGATTCTTAAGCTGCTCCAAAGTGGCTGTGCCCGTTGGGATTCCCACAGCAATTGCTTTTAGTTCTTTGGCGCTTTGCATGTCAACGACGCTATCGCCGACGATGACGGTTCCCTGCGCCCTTGCACCTAACGCTTTAAGTGCCAATTCAAACTGCTCCGTGTGCGGCTTGACATATTTGACTTTGTCTCGGGACACAATCGTTTTGAAGTAATCCTCGATTTTGAAGCGTTGAAGAATGTACTTTGCCGCTTTTTCACTGTTAGTGGTGCACAATCCCATCTTCAGCTTCATCATCTTTAACTCCTTCAACATCTCAACGGCGCCTGTCTGCAAACTTGTTGTTGTAGCGGCCTCCATTTCGTATTTTTCAGCTATAGCCAAAGCTTGGGAGCGGACTTCTTCAAACACTTTGGCAGAATTCGTTTTATCGCCGTTTTTGAAGAATATCTCGGATTTTTTCAGCATTTCAAATATGCTTTCACTAACGCTCAGGACTGATGTTGGGACCCCTGCTCTTATGAGGTGGCTTCTGACTTCCGATCGTAGAGCTTTGAAGTCCAAGTTGAAGTTGGCAAGGGTTCCGTCTAAATCAAATATTACTGCTTCAATAGGCATCA
>JBEKPM010000125.1:0-5383 GCA_049520735.1 Bathyarchaeia archaeon
ACATCCTCAAAAGTGTCGCTTCTAACCACAGCGAGCACCTGCCTGAAGAACAAGTCAAACTTCAAATCTAAAAGTTCCGCGTCAGCAGGCAAGTTTGATGCAAAAGCTGATTCTTCTCCCTGCAGAAGCTTCATGAGTTGTTCTGGGGTAAGTTTGATAACTTTGATTTTCATCTTTGAGCACTTAATGTGCTTTTAGGTCATCGATAACTTAAAAGCGTTATCCACAGGGACGCGGCAAAGCTTTTTCGCTTTCGGGCAAAGGGCAGTTTAGGCTCGATTAGTTCGTGCTCTGGCTCTTGTGCTTCTCCACTGGGCAAAGTTCCCAGAATATATCCCCCAGCTTTTTAACTTGGGTGTAACGGTTTTTAGCAAAGCCGGGCATACAGCAAGTTGGATGACCAAGTTTAGGCTGTATGTAGAGACCAGGACGATTGAAAAGGAAAATTGGCCTATGAAATTGAAGGGGAGAATTCCGATGTTGAAAAGGTATACGTATTGCCACAGGATGTAAGTGGTGCCTATGAAAAGGGTGACTGCGTATACAACCATTAGAAGAAGTAGGTTCCTTTTTGTCCTGGCTTCTATGGCACTGCGTGGTATGAGAACCCAGTTTAAGCCGAAGATAATTAATGCGGTAACTGATTCCACCCATGCGGCATAAGGAGGCACTCCTTCAACGTATAATCCTCCGATAAAAGCGCCGATCATGCTGCCGACTAGTCCTGGCCAACCGAACCACACTGGGAGAACGCCTAGAAGAATAACTGGAAGGTAAAGAAGCGTAAACCCTGGTAACATACCTATTGCTGATCCATAGAACAAGATGGCGTAGAGGGCAGCTACAATTGCCATTATTGAGGCTTGCTTTGCTTTGCTTTGGTTTTGGGGCAGCATCAATTCATCCCGCAGTGGGCTTTAAGGGTTGGAAATGGAGAAATCGAATAAAAGCATTTTCATGCGTATTACAACGTAATACATTTGCCTTTGAGGCCAGATTTGACATGCAGACGAGAATGTTAAGTTAAAAGCAACTTCGGCTAAAGTATAAAAGTTCCTAAAGTAGTATTTAACAAAAATCGTCAAACCCCGGGTAAGCGATGACTTTCAAACATCTATCATCCAAAACCATTCTGATAATAGCGGTCACCGTCGTTATCGCCCTCAACCTATACACGCTGATATTGGCTTACCCACAGACCTACACAGCCTCAAATGGAATCACTCCGACAGCGCCAATCTTGGCAAAAGACTTCTCAGCATACTACATGGGTGCTTGGCGCCTCTGGAACAACCCCTCCCATATTTACACCTCAGGCACACTAAACGATGGAGAACCCTTAATCCTTCCACACCCTGAAACCTACAAGTACCTGCCTTCCTTCCTGCTTCTTGTCTCGCCTTTTCTCGCGTTAGGCTATCAGCAGGCGCTCACAGCCTTTGATATCGTTCAGTTCCTGATGCTTCCTTTCATGGCTTTTTTCATCTACAAAATTCTAAGCGGCAAACCGCTAGCGATAACCATTATAGTAATAGTTATTGCCCTTCTTCTACCCCTACCGGGAACGCAGTGGGGGCTTTCGCCGAGTTACTATTGGCAGTGGGGAGAAGGGCAAGCCAAAGTTTTCATAACCTTCCTGCTTTTGCTCTGCTTCTATCTTGGTTGGCGCAACAACCCTATCCTCTCAGGAATTGTTTTCGCGTTTGGGTTTTTTGACCCAAGGTTCGGGTTGCTGGCGATACCTCTCTTCGTCTCTTACAACCGCAAGAACCTTAAACTTGCGGGCGTAAGTGCAGCGATATCTTTGTTAGTGTCAAACGGGATGCTACTGATTTCAGGCATACGTTCAAGCTTTGTAACCATGGTTTTCTCCAATGCTGTTGCAACACCGCTCTTCTACTACTCACTAATCCCGCTAGTCACTCTATCAGTTTTAATCGCCGTGAACTTCAAGGACGAAGGACGCGCGTTCGGTTTGATAAAAACTCCCAAGCGTTCAACAAGAGTCGAAAAGACCGAGGAATTAATGCAAGGAAGCCCTTGATCTTGTACAGAAAACACAGAGTCATGGGTTTTATGAAATAGGCATATCCTTTTTTATTGTCACAATCGTAGGAATCGATTTTTTGAATCAACCAATTTTTGGCGGCAAGGGCCTCTAAAGGACGGTAATGGACTTCTGTAGACTTTAAAGGACGGTAAAGAACGGTAATGGACGGTAAAGGACTGCAAAGGACGGTAATGGACTTTTAAGGACGGATGCTGGAGCTAATTTGAGTCCTGTTTCAAAAAAGCAACTCAAAACACAAACAAAAAAATTTTGCTGCCAAAAAACGCGAAACCCTTCACAGATCTGCGGATTTATTTTATGACTTTTTTAGACTATTCGAGATGTTTTGGTATGTTTTAATATGTTTTGAGATGTTTTGGGAGACCAGTTGCAACCAATCCAAGGCCCAAACCAAAAAAGCAACCCAAAACGCAAAGAAAAAAAATCTGCGCTTCGCCATTGCTTCAAAACAGCGGTTCAACGCTTGAAACTCGAGCTGACAAATAATTCTTTATAAAGATAACAAACGTAAAAGAAAGCAAAAAGGGAAGGAATTTGCCAAAGCAGCTGTTAAGCCAAAAAAGCAAAGCGGTGTTTTACACCATTTTGGCCGGCGCTTTGTGGGGCACCTCTTTCCCGATAATCAAGATTGGCTTAGCATACACCGATCCTTTCGCTTTTCTCTTCTGGCGTTTCCTAGTTTCATCCGTCTCATTGGTTGTTGTCATGCTGCTTTTGCGAAGGCTTTCGTTCAAAATGGCGGACACCAGACTTCTGGTTTTTTTAGGCATCGCAAACGCCGCCGGCTACCTCCTGCAATACGTGGGAATGAATTATACTACGGCGGCGAAGGCTGCTCTTTTCATAAACCTGAGCGCCATGTGGGTTGCGCTTTTAAGCCCCAAACTGCTTGGTGAACGTTTCTCAAGAACAAAGATCTTGGGCGTCCTTTTCGGGTTAGTTGGAATAGTTTTTGTAAGCACGAATCTGGATTTTCAAAGTTTAATGGGCGGGCAGATAATTGGCGATGTGATGCTTGTTGTTTCAGGGGTTGCTTGGGCGATTTTTATGGTTTACAACAAGCGGTTGCTTAACAGCTCCACATCGGCGACGTTCCAATCTATGACTTGGGTGCTCATGTTCACGATGCTTTCGATACTTCCATTTTCGTTTTTGGCTGGCGGAAGGTTTTTCGCTTTAAGCGGGTCCGCTTGGTTGGCGGTTTTCTATACGGCCATCGTATGCTGGGTCATACCGTATTACCTTTGGCTTGAGGGGCTCAAACATCTGTCAGCTTCAACATCCACTGTCCTGCTTCTATCAGAAATCGTGATTGCGGTGGTTTTGTCTATTCTCGTGCTGAAAGAACCCATCACAGTCTTCTCAACAATAGGCGCTTTTTTCATCGTAATAGCAATTTCACTTGTTTCCCGATAATTTTTCAATGGTTAACGCTGAAGAAAATGTGAGGCAAGCTGGTTTACGGTCTTTAGCTTAAGCTCTTATTTTCTTGATCAGCCAAGCCATATTCTTACCGAGGTCATCCATCGTTTTCAAGGCTTCCTCATCCTTATCGATTTCGCCTTTCCTGTTTGCCATGCCGATGTTCCAGTATGAGGAGCCGGGTACAATCATCTGGTTAATGAGGAAAAAATGGTTTATCGCGTCAAAAGTCGTCATCGCTCCTGCACGTCTGGCAACGGCGACTGCGGCTCCAACCTTGTATTTCAAAGCGTCAGGGGTTGCTCTGCATACGAATCCCGCGCGGTCGATAAGCGCCTTCATCTCAGGCGACATCATGCCAAAATAAGTCGGCGACCCCAAAATTACGCCGTCCGCCGCAAGCATCTTCTGAATGTAAACATTAACGTTGTCGTCTGAGATTGAGCAACGTTGATTCTTGGTTTCAAAACACGCCCGACACGCGGTGCACCCGTGTATTTGCTCTCCTGCAAGCTGAATCAGCTCAGTTTCGATGCCTTCCGCTTGAAGAACGCTAAGAACTCGTTTTAGAAGCACTGCGGTGTTTCCATCTTTCCGGGCGCTTCCACTAAAAGCAACAACTTTCATTTTTTTCAAACCTCAAAATTTATCATTGAAATTTAAGATAAAAAAGTAGCGCTAAGAAATCCAAGCCGGTTTGCCACGACAACTTTAGGCTGCTAAACCGTTTAGGCTATCTGGCGAGCGCTGTTTGAGATAACTCTAGTCTAGGTGGTACGCTTCTTCGCCATGCTGGCTCATGTCTAAGCCATCCTCTTCCTCTTTCTGGCTAACGCGCAGAGGCGAGAAGCGATCAACCACTTTCAGCAGAACGTAGGTGCCTGCAAAAGCGAAGGCGGATACTACTCCGACAGCAAGCAACTGCACTAACAGCTGGTGTACGTTGCCGTAAATCAAACCTGAAACGCCAGGCGTAATGGCGGTAGTCGCGAACAGTCCGATCGATATTGCACCGATTATTCCGCCGATGCCGTGGCACGCGAAAACATCCAATGAATCATCGATTCTTGACCTGCCAGCCCGCCAGTTAGCCACCAAATTCGAGACCACACCCGCTGCCAAACCGATGACAACTGCAGCCCAGAAGCTGACGTAGCCTGAAGCCGCCGTAACCGCTGCCAGACCGCATACTGCGCCGACTGCAATTCCTATTGCTGAAGGCTTCCCCTTGATCGCCCAATCCATCATCATCCAGCTTACCGCTGCTGCCGCCGCTGCCAAGTTGGTGTTCACAACCGCGGCGACGGCGATACCGTTTGCGGCTAATGCGCTGCCTCCGTTGAATCCGAACCAGCCGAACCACAATAAGCCTGCGCCTAAAATCACATATGGGATGTTGGTCGGCTTGAATTCTGAACCCATCGGGACAGTTTTATCTGTGCTTTTCTGGTCCAAAGCTTTAAGCTGATCCTTCCAGTAAACGCAGCCCTGCCTCCTGCCCAAGACAAGAGCCGCCGCAAGCGCAGATAACCCCGCAGCGATGTGCACGACTATTCCGCCTGCAAAATCCACCGCGCCGAGGACATGAAGCCAACCGCCGATATTCCACATCCACATAGCGATAGGCGAATAAATGAAGGTCGACCACAAAACCACGAAAACGAGAAGCGACTTGAAACGAATTCTTTCCGCGCATGCACCAAGTATAAGGGCTGGCGTAATCGCCGCGAATTTAAGTTGAAAGGCGAAGAACAATATTTCTGGAATGGCTGAAGCCGTTGGGTAGACGCTGCTTAAGGTTACTCGGTTCAGCGCAAGATTTGACAAGCCACCTATGACTCCGCCGACGCTTGGTCCGTAGACGAGGCTGTAGCCCCAGAAGAACCAGAC
>JBEKPM010000126.1:0-5262 GCA_049520735.1 Bathyarchaeia archaeon
CCCTGATGCTCTTGGTAAACCACTGCGGTTTGAACGGTTTGACTGAAAAGACTGACAAAAAGCATTATCGCCGCTATGAAAATGATGATTGAAACCATGTGGTCTATCGATACGCTTGACAGTGCATTATCCTCCGCTAGCTGCCGAAAGACAGCTGGATTGTTTGATTAACAAATTTCTGGGCGACTAGGCAAGCAGACGGCGGGTTACCGACAAGCACCGAATCTACCCACTTCGCATTTTCCCCGAGCGTAACCAAGGTGCTCGTTGAAAGATTCTTGCCTACCAAACTTATCGTTACATTCAGCATTTTGCTTGAACCATAATCAACATCAGAAATCGCGTGTAACGACGCAGTAGCTGTAAAATTGTAGCCCTCTATAGTTGGTGGAAATTGAAGAGTGCTGCTGAATTTGCAGCTCATGATGGAGGTATGATTGAGAGAAAGGTAAGTTTGCTCGATCACGCTGCCCAGGTTGCTGGCAGTTTGTTGGAGTTCAAGTGTTTGACGATCACCTGCCCACTGACCCATCGCTGCGCTGACAAACATTGGGAATAGGAAAATTTGAAGAATCAAAACCGGAATCAAAATCATGTATTCAATAGTAGGATGCATCCAAGTCACTCCATCAAGCGTACAATCCTACCGAAACCGACACCGTACCCAAATAGACCTGAGCCGTTGAAGGTATCGGGACATTTTGAGTTTCAGTAGTGCTGTGAAAAGGGAAAAATGTTGAGTCAAAACCTTTGGAAGCCAATGGGAAGCTGGCAGTTACCTTCACCTGTGTTATGCTACTTTTCATGTATTGATTGACGTTTTGGCAGGTTAAGGTGACAGATTGCGAATGACCCGGACTTGTACCGCTGATAAGCAGTGGCAAGTAAAATTCAACATAGTTCGCGTTGCCCACCGTTGTGGTCATCATCCTAATAGTGGGGACAACAACTATGCGCAGGAAGTTTCCATCACTCATAGGCAGTTTCTCGATAGAATATGCGTAACTATCGGGAGCAGCTGTACCATTCTGCAAGAACATGTTATCCGACGATCCGATAGGTTCAACATAGTTCTTGCCAAGCGAATACTCGGTGGTGGGTACGTTATACAAGATTATGCCTGTCTGCAAAGTAGTAGTATTCACCAAGGTCCCGCCACTGTACATATTAACCGTATAGGTCAAGGCGTCAGGCAAAACCTGAAGGCTTCCATAAGTACTTGAATATTGAATCGTCTGCGCTCTTCCCATCATCCAAGCAACATTATCGATTTGCAGCCCAGTTGTAAGCATAAACTGCTGGTTTGTACTGAATTCGTTTTGAGCGATGCTTGATGCAAGGTAGCTTTGCCCATACGACATCGCAACCAAAACCAGCACTATGATGGCGGCTGTCATGATGACCGTGGAGATGACTGGGCTGAGTCCTCTGCGGCCTTTACTCAGCAGCTTCCCCTTAGTCTTAGGCATTTTTAATCCCATTTTTGTCCGCTCCAATCAAAGTTTCACGAACATCGGAATCAGCTTCGCAGCAACCACCGCTATAACGACCAGAACTGCCGCATGCTTAAATCCAGCAGCGATGGATTCTTCACTGATTTTTCCAGCGACTATGCCAATGAGGAAGCAATTGAAAACCACCGATGTCAGAAATATCATTTGCGCCATACCCTTCGCTGCTGCACTAGTAGTTGAGACACCGGTTGATGTAATGCCGAACCCAGTTGTGAAGCCTAACATCATCGTCGTCGTGGCGACAAGAAGAATCGCAGCTAAATACGGCATCATAATGTATGGGCGAACCGACATTTTCTTTTCTTTCTCAACCTCACTGGTTAAATTGTTAAAGTTAGCTAACGACTCAACCATGGCGATTGTTCCGCCGCCAACGTCAACAGTCTCTACCAGCAGGAACATAACTATCTGAACCATCCAGCTTTTTGTGCGGTGCAGAAAATCCATCATGACCCGCTTCAAAGGAATTCCCCAGGAAATTTCGGCGCTGATTTTTCGCAGTTCTTTGCTGAAAGCTCCGTAATCGCGTTTGGATAAGCTTTCGATGCATTTTTCGGGTGACAAACCCGTTTTTCGAACTTCGGTTAGGTCACGCAAAAAGCTTGTGACGCCTGCCTCTAAACTGGCTTGCTTCTTGGCCATTTTCATATGCACTATCCCCGCAGGCGCCGAAGAGATGCAAAGTGCAGTTGCTATAGCTATGGGTAAGTCAAGACCCCAGCCTATCAAAGTGGTGAAGACGGGTAGCTTTACCGCTCCCATAAAGTTGGTTAGCAGCATCAACACGAGTATGCCAACTGCCGAGGAAACGGCGAAGATTTTGTAAGGTTTCATTTCAATCAAGGGTGTCTTAGGCTGCATGCTGTGCGCCATATAGACGAACATTACGGAGAGAAGAGGCGTGAAAAGGTAGGTGTACATGAGGATTCCCGAGAAAGTGGAAAGGTTCGGGACAGCATTGGATCCTCCTTGAATCTGTTGCACTGCGAACAGAATATAGAAGCAAAGTGACATCATGACCATGACTATGATGAAAGTTTCCAATAGCATTCCGAGGCGTTCGGCAGCCGCTTTGACGCGTAACGCGCGGGTTTTGAATATGTCTTCTGCTTTGCGTTCCAAAAAGTGCCCGATGTCGCCGCCGATGATGACTGTTGAAGCGTAGCCGCTTAGGAAGTCTTTGAATATGTCTAGCGGATTCTTCTTTGCAGCCTGCTCAAGGGCCGACAAAGGATCAACCCCGAAAACTTCTACGTCTTTCATTATGTCCCTTGCTTCTTTACTCATCGCAGGCATCAAGTCAACTTCAGAGAGCCGCTTAAAACTGGTGTATGGCGCGATGCCTCCTGAAGCCATAACGCTGATATACGCAGCTGCAAAAGGCATCTCACGTTCCAAGCCTGAAGCCCTATCGCTCGCTTTGGACGTCGGCATAAACAAGAATCCAACTACGACGAAAATAGGAATTGGAACCAGAATTAACAGCGGCATAAAGTGTGTGAAAACGGCAAGCGCTATGCCCAGTGCTGAGACCGGAAGAGTAAGCAGAACAGCGAAGAACATCATTGAAATGTAAGTGTCATGAAAGATTCTGACCCGTCCCTTCTCCAAGGAATTCTTAATCGGGAAAACATGCTCTTGAAAATATTGCGCAAGATGCCCGAACAGGCGATACGAGAGGGCCTCAAATTTTTGGCTCAGCGGCAACTAACTTTTCCTCCTCGCTCATCTTTATTTTTTGGTAAAACTCCTTTGGTCTTGCGTAGTACTCTGCGATTATGTGAGCTACTTCTTTGTAGCTTCGGATTTTTTGTTGCCGCATCCAATGCAGAACCTCGCTTCGTCTCTTTGTTTCTTCAACCAATTCCGCCGTCGTTTGGCCAACGCGTTTTGCAATTGACTCAAACATTGGGCTTTTGTCAACGAAAGACACTTGCTGGTCTGCAACTGGATCCCAAGTGAAAATGTTGACGTAGTTTTCGTAGCCTGCGATTTCATTGGTTGAAAGTATGCGTCTGTAAGCCTTCTTCACACCGGATTTTACAAGGTGAACACGCTGAACGGAGATGACGACGTTCATTAGCGGGATGTAAGCAGGAGAAATTTCCATTGGTTTTTGAGTTAATCTTTTCACGGCTGAATCCAAGTTTTCCGCGTGCATGGTGCACATGCCACCGTGCCCTGTCGCCAAGGCTTGGAATAGGACGTATGCTTCTTGACCTCGGACTTCGCCTACAATCAGCATGTCAGGGCGGTGTCTCATTGAAGCTTTAACCAAGTCAAAAAGAGGAACTTCACCGACAGCGTTTCCGCCTAAACCGTAGCTTTGACGGCTGATAAGCGAGACCCAGTTTTCATGGGATAAGTTTAACTCTGCGGTTTCTTCAATTGTGATGATTTTGCTTCCTGGCTTAATGAGGCATGCCATGGCGTTCAATGCAGTGGTTTTGCCTGCGGCTGTTCCTCCGAGAATCATGATTGAAGCGCGGTTTTCGAGGCATATCCACAGGTAGGCGGCGAGTTCTTCAGTGAAAGTTCCGATGTTGATTAAGTCGATGATTGAGTATGGGTCATCGCGGAATTTTCGGATGGTAAACGCTGTACCGAAAGGTGTGATTTCTCGGCGGTAACAGACAGCTAAGCGGTGTTTGCCAGGGAGGGATGCGTCAACTATTGGGAAGGCGGAGCTTACGTGTTTTCCAGCCATGTGGACAAGTTTGCCGACCATGTTGTCGAGGATTTCGTCGTTTTCGAATTGAACGTTGGTTTCGATGCTTTCAAAGGTTCGATGCCAAATGTAAACTGACTTACTAACGCCGTCGCAGGAAATGTCTTCTATGTTGGGGTCACGCATCAGCGGATCAATTTTACCAAAGCCCACAAGATCTCTTTCTGCATGATATAGGATTTTATACCATGAAACATCGGGCAACCAGCCGAGACTAATGCGATATTTATTTACGATTTTTTTAGCTTCTTGCGCGAAGAATTTTCTTGGGTCAGCGATTTCTTCTTTAGGCGACTCGATTTCAGCAAGCAATATTTCAAGAACCCGATTATAAATTCCCCGCTCAAAGTTATCGAGTTGAAGTTCATCAAGAATGTATTTGTATTCGCCCGTTTTGGGGTCCTGAACGATAAAAACCTGTGCAAATGGCTCATAGAGGGAATATTTGTCAATTACCTTCAAAGATTTGGGCAAAGCTTTGTTTACTGTTGGGAGTTCTTGTTCGACCTTTTTCTTTTTGAAAATGGAGCCTATTTTTGGCAGTTTGAATTTCTTTTTGGCATTTTGTTTTTTGTTTTCTTGTGGTGCCGGTTTTTGTGTTTTGGTTGGTTTCTTTTTTGGCTTTAGTTTGGCAAAGGTTTGGTTAAGTTTTTGTTTGAGGCTTTGGTCTGGCATGTGGATCTATTTTAGGAAGCATGTTTGTAGCCTATTAAATATTATGTCTCAATATACACTAATGTTGAAGTGTCCAACGCAACCACATAAGAATAATAAAACACTAAGCTACGCATTTCTCAAACCAGCACGCTACAACAAAACAAATTTAAACCAATAAGTAATGTCACTACACGAAAGATTAGCCTCGATGGGAGAATGCAGTTTGAAGCAAACCACAAAAATCATAAATCAAGCTAAAAAAGAAGGCAGAAAAGCGCTTCTTGAACCCGAAGCCAAACTAATCTGCATGGAATACGGTATCCCAGTAACCAAATTCAAGGTTGCCTCAAATGAAACTCAAGC
>JBEKPM010000127.1:0-5247 GCA_049520735.1 Bathyarchaeia archaeon
ATTAGGCCTTTTCTTAAATCATCGTCAAACCTGAGGCTTGCTAAGACCAATCCTGCAATTTTCTTGTCTGCTAAGGTTTGCTTTACTTCTGTTTTTAACTGCAGAATTTTTGCGTTTTCAACGGGAAGGGTTTGGATGAAGAGAGACATCAATTTCTCGATTTCTATTCCTCTCTCAGTTAATCTTTCATTCAAAGGCCTACTTGACACAAGCCCTTCTTGCTTGTACATTGCAGTCTTTACGCATTCTCGAACGCATTGCCCGATGAGTTCACCTATCAAAGTGAAGGTTCCTGCAAATCGTATATACTCCCCTTTTTTGGTGCATGCCACGGCAATGGTGTCAGTTAATGTTCCGGTGGCAAGGTCGCCTGAAAACTGGCTTCTAAGATCTAGCTCCCGCAGCGCTACTGTTTTGGCTTCGGTAATTGTTTTGTGTGCCTCAACCATGCAGCCGTCTGTCATGTTCCCATCTACAAGCAGGATGATGTTAATTGTACCGGGTTTCGGCGTGTTTTTTGAGGCAGCCGGTTCCCCCGCAGTGACGGCGACTGTCTTTCCAGCAGTTACAAAAAGGGTCAGGGTTGCTTTGCCATTTTTCTTAGTGGCTGTAACCACATTCTTCATTTTGGCGGCCGTCATAAGCCCAACTGCCTTATCGGCTGGGAATTGGAGACTTTGAACTTGCGTTTTTAGGAATTCTTCGGCGTTCCAGTGGACATCGGTTTTGTCTTCGCCGCTGTCTTCGGGAACCTGAACGTTAATAATGGCTTGGGCTTCTATCAATCCCCCGTTCAAAACAGCGGAGCTGAGCACACTTAGAGGTTCACTGGATGAAATTACAAGAATGTTGTCTTTTACTTCAGCTTGGATTGATTCGATTCCCACGTTAAGCTTCATTTTTTGCCGCCAACCCTTTTGATGTTTTAAGGGTTTGAAGTGCGTTATTTAAGGCTTGGGAATTTGCGTTAAAATATTTGGAATTCGATTCAGAAAAATACGGTAAACGTGGATCAAAGTGATCGATAACTAATTTGAAATTTAGAAAACGGGTTTTGCAAAAAAAATAAAAAAGAAAGTGGGTTTTACTTTCGTGCTTTTTTGGTGTATGCAACTGTTCCGAATGCGACTGCAACTAATGCTACTGCAATGAGAGCGATCGTTACGGCTGGAAATTCTGGTACCGTCGGTGTTGGTGTCGGCGATGTAGATGGCAAGGTTATTCCGCTGCTGGTTGGAATCCAGAGTGCTTCTGCGGCTGCTCCGCTTTCGGTGGGCGTGTAATTAAGGGTAGGCGAAGTGTAGTAGTTATTTGATGAACACTGTACAACCCAGCATAGGAATGTGTAGCCAGTTCCTGGTGTCTGTGTTATTGTTGTGGGCGTCCCGATTGTGGCGCTGACTGATGCTCCAGTGAGGGATCCAGCAGGAGTTGTTTCTCCGCCGGCGGTCGCGAAGAGGCTTATTGTAGCTGCTCCACTTCCCGATGGTGTTGCCGTTGTGTTAGTGGTCGGGATGAAAATTGCCTCCAAAGAGCAGGCCTGTGAAATGACTTTCGAGTATGATGCACTGGTCGTCCCGGTCGGGCCGCTTGCGTCGGCGTACGCCCAGCCTATGAACTGAAAACCGGAAGCAGCCGTGGCGGTGAATGTGTATGTGTCGCCGCTAGTTAGAGGATTGCCTGCTGACCCCATGACCATTGCTGTGCCGTTTGCGTCGACCGCTCCAGATGATGCCCCGCCTAATGTAGTGTAGACAACCAAGGTCGTCGTTGTTGCTGCTTTAGCATTTGGAATGCTGGCTGCGCTTGCTGCTAGAATTAAGAGTGTTGATGTTAGTAGAATCATCGCAATAACTTTAAGTTTTTTTGTATTCAAATTTTTTCTACTCCTTTATTGATAAATTTTGTTTGAAAAGGCTTCTAACCAATCAAACACGCTTTTTTTCGCGTTTCAAGATATGGAATGGGTTCGATATAAGCCTTTACCAACTTTCGAGCGCTTGTTCGGAATCTCAAATATCTATTTTCCCAGTGGATTTACCCCCTAAAAGTCACGGTACAAGGCGGTCTCTTAAAGGGGCTTTTTGGACGCAAAAATCTCTTATCTTTCAATGGATATTTTGCTTATCCCAGCCTCTTTCTCAAGAGTAATCACGTGGTCAGCCTTCCCAGCGAACGCTTCGCTGTGGGTGACGGCTATGATTTGCTCGATGGCTTTGAATCGACTTATGGCTTCCGCCAGTCGCTCGATACTGCCGTCTTCGCTGCCCAAGTTTTCTGTGGGTTCATCAAGCACAAGCATGCTTAAGCCATGTCCTGTACGCGACTGCATGATAAGCTGACCTAAACCTAAACGGTAAGCGAAAGCCAGAAGGGTGCGTTCCCCGCCTGAAAGGTTGGAAACTTCGCGGTCGACCCCCGCTTCGCTTTTCACGTAGGGCGTGTAGGTGTCATCGATAATTACGTTGAGCATGGATGCTTCTGCGCCGACTAAGCTGTCGAGCACTTGCTGGATGTAGTTGCGCAAAACCTTCACGAACTCGCTGCGAAGCTTAGGCTGAATGCTGCGATATGCATCGCGGATCGCGCCTAAAATCTCAACTGACTTTCGGGTTTTCTCCATGCGCTCCAGCTTTTCTTGGGCAACGTTGATTCGATCTTTGATTTCGTCTAAGCGTCTGAAAAGGTCTTTTTTGCGGCTTTCTTTGGTGCGCAAATCGGAGTCAAAGAGATAATATTGCCTAAAAGCCGCTTCACGCGCCTTCCGCGCATTATCTACTTCAGATGAGTCGAACCGATTTACTTCAAACTGAACCTGCTCAAGCTGCATCTTAAAGTCGGCTTCAAGTCCCTGCTTTTCCTCGAACTCGCAGATCAGGCTTTTGAGGTTATTTTCCTCTTCGTTTAATCGGTTCTTCAAGTCTTCAGCTCTTGTCAGGCAAGTTTGAAGGGCAGTGTAGGCCTCTGAGGCGCCGGCTTTTGTTTTCTGCAGTGAATCGATTTGAATTCTTAACTGAATGAGGGTTTTTTCTCGGTCAATGTTGTCTTTTTCGATTCGCGTTAGCAGGTTGGTTTTGTATTCTCCGTTAAGAGGCTGTATGCATAACGGGCATTTGTTTTCCTGCGCCAGCGAGACCGCTCGCCTTTTGTCAGTTTGCAGGTCTCTGGATGTTGCTTCTTGGTCTGCCCGTAAACTAGTGATTTTGTCGTCAAAAGTTGCCAAGCACGTGTGCAATAACTGAGCCGGCTGGTTTGTCGGCAACCCAGCTTGCTCAAGCTTGCCCAGGCACAGTTTAGCTTGGGTATCAATGGAAACTTGCCGCTGCCGCAAATTGTCCAGAATTGCTTTTTTGCCCTGGATCCGCTCGGTTAAAGAAACCAAGGATCTTCCCGTGTTAATCACGTCAGAATGCAGCCTTGCCTCTTTTCGCTTTAACTCTTCTATGACTTGCCGTTTCTCTTCCAGCCGCTTAAGCTCAGAATCGGCTTCAACTAAATCTTCTTTGGAAATCGCCAACTTCTGCGTTGAGGTTTCAAGCTCCATCTCCAGCATCGTGTATTCTTCGCTGGTTTTGTTGTATTCGACGCCGAGTTTTTCCAGCCCGTTGACGTCTGGGTCTTTCTCGTAAACCCGCCGCTCGGTTTCGTAGTCGCGTTGGTACTGGGCGATGCTGCTCCACGCAACCTCATAATCCGATAAACCGAACAGCTCATCTAAGCGCCTTTGCCTGTCCCGCGGCGTTGAATCAAGCAGTTCCTTAAGGTGCTCCTGCCTAAACCAAGCAATCTCCCGGTAAAGCTCCTTATCCAAACCCGTTATGGCTTTGAATTGTTCTGCGATCGCGTCGGTTTTCATGCTGGCGACAAGCTTGTCATCCTCAAAAAGCTTCAACTCCTCGAAGTTTTGAGTTATGCTTTTACCTTTCCGCTTGATTCCACGGATTAGCTTGTAAGTGCTGCCGTTCTGGGTAAATTGAACTGTGACTCGACCCCAATCTGCGCCTTCCCGAAGCAAATAATCAAAGCTTCTTCCAAGTGCGTCGCCGAACAAGGCAAAATCAACCGCGTAGAGAACGCTGGATTTCCCGCAGCCTAGACCGCCTACGAGGCAGTTGAACCCGCTTGTGAAGGGTACGGTTGATTTGATGTGGCTGCGGATGTTTTCGAGCTGAACAACTTCAATCTTCATTTTGTCAGCTCCTCAATTGTCTGTTTGACTTTGTCTTCCTGTTTTCGATTAAGGGGTTCGATGAGGTTGAGGGCGCCATGAGCGATTTTCTCAGCTTCTTCGCGGCTGTATCTTTGCGAGAAAATCTCCAAGAAATAATCGTAGGCTTTGGTTCTTAGATCTTTGAATTCGCTTTCAAAAATTGACCGTGCTACCTCGTCTGAAATCGCGGTTTCCTTGAGGAGCACAATAGGGTGGACGAGCATGGCTTTTTCGCCTGCGCTTCGGATTTTGCCTGTGTCAATCTCTGATCGGCTTGCCTCAACGGGGAGTGTTCCTTTCAAAACGGGAATGATGATGGCTCCTTCCGCGTCGTTTTCCCGTACCTGCTGTACGACTAACTCGGTGATTTTTGAGGAGGCTAAACCATTGAATTCTTGTTCCAATACGACAAATTTGCGGCTTGACTGGAGCTCTATGGGCTGCGGGTCAACTTCGCATTTCTCGTTTACACGGACGTAGATGAAGCCTTTGGGGTTTTTGGCTTCCCGGTAATCAGCTGTCTCGGTGCAGCCGCTGTAAGCCAGCAGTCCCCCTTTGAACTTTTGAAGGAACTGTTCGTGGACGTGTCCTGCTGCGTAGTAATTAAAGTCGATGGGCAACTGGTCGGGGGAAAGTTCCGCTTCGATGTAGGGTGGCTTGACGGCTGGAAGGTCCAGCGCCCCATGGAAAACAAAGATGTTGAAGAGGCAACTGTCAGGCGAGGCTGGGTTTTCCGCCATAAATTTTGGAAGCGCCTCCTCTGTCTTGTGTTTGTTATGGAAGTTTGGGATGCCATACACGTAGCAGCAGTCCGCTTTGCGCCAGCATGCGCCTCTGTGCCTGGGAAGATGATGGATTAAGCCGGCGCTGTCAAGCGGGTAGAGGATTGTGCCCGTTACCGTGTTGGGAGCTGAATCGTGGGAGCCATCGACTGTTAGAACGGGGATTCCCGCGTCTTTGAGACGTTTGAAGCTTCGAATCGTGTTCTCTAAAGTGACGTTTGAGGGTCTTGCCTGATGGAAAAGGTCGCCAGCGAT
>JBEKPM010000128.1:0-6186 GCA_049520735.1 Bathyarchaeia archaeon
AAATGGGCGAGTTTGTTTAGGGCTCGGGCTCGATTGTAAACTTTCATGTTTCTTTTTTCAATTTCTCTTGCGCTGTTATCCAAAAGCATCTTGCTCATTTCGTCGATGCCTTGGACAGCCAATTGCATGTCGTCTCTTAGCTTTTTAGCTTGGGCATGCACCGGCGAGAGGATTGCCCTTGTTTTGTCTTCAAGCCAAGGTTTAACTTCGGCTGGTGAGGCGAACTGGATGGTTTCACTCAATAGCGTTTCACTGTAGATATGTTATGTTGGCTTATTTATCAATTTTAGCCCTGATTCCACCCTATTCCACTACGTTTTTTTGAGTAGCTACTCTTAAATAGCTAACAGAGGCTTTCGGGATTTGAATGAGACCAGCAAAATGAACACCAAAACACTTGCTCTGATCATAATATTCGTTGCACTGACAATGGCTCTAAATGTGGCTGGACCCAAAATTCCAGCTCCCTACGCACCCTTCCTATACTACCAGATCTGGGAAATACCCATCGTCGTAGCTTTCATAGCCCTAGGGGCAGCAGCAGGCCTAATAATATCCGCAATAAACACCGTCATCCTAACAATTTATTTCACAGGCGGATTTTCGCCGTTAGGACCAGTCTACAACTTGGTTGCAATTCTATCAATGATGTTAGGCGTCTACATCCCATATCTGATTGCCACTCGAGGCTGCAAAACAGAAACCTTGTCTGATACCCTAAAGAAGCACGCTAAAATGATAAGCATATCTGCAACAGCCTTAGGTATCGTCGTCCGCATTGCCATAACGTCATTTGTAAACTACTTTACGCTTCAACAACCGTCCCCTGTCGGATTCTCATATAAGCCCGCGGCGGCCCTGGCTTTTCTTCCACTCGGCGCACTCTTCAATGGTACAGTAGCACTGTACACAATCCCAATCGCATTTGCAATAGCAGTACCTGTTCTTTCAAGATTCAAACTGAAATGAAGAAAGTTAGAATCCTAAGGATTCTGCCAGAACCTTGGGGTTGATTTGTCCTGCCTTGAAGGTGTTCCCTGTTTTTGCGTTGTTTATGGTTATGACTGCGGGGGCGAATAAGCCGTGGTCGATCTTGTAGAAGTCGCGTCCTGCTTCCTGGAAAATCTGTAGGAACGGTTTCCCATAGTCTTTTGAAGCCATCGACGGCGCCTGCTCTATAATCTTCTGCAGTGCCGCTTCATCCTCCGAATCCACGGCGCATAACCCAAAGCGTAACGGATGACTTTGGGGCTTAAACCAAGGGTTCGAAGCTTGTGAATACCCACTTCCACAATTCTGCCTGCAACCTGAGTTAAACCAGCGATGCTTGCCGTCGGCGCAACGACAACAATCAGATTCGCGGCTGAAACGTTGCTGGCCGTAGTTACCTTTTCAATAAGTGCCTCAGAAGGCAAACTGTTGCTCTCCAAAATAAGCACGGCTTTGTCGCTTTGGTCCCTGTAGCCTATTTCCTCAAAAACATCTTTGGGCTTGAGCGCTAAGGCGCGGACTGGGCCGGAACCGATGGCTATGGATTCGCCGTCTTTGATGCGCCAACCTGCAAACTGTGAGCCTAAAGCTGCGATGGCGGGGTGATCCATGCTGACAGTTATCGATGGGAACGTTATGTTTCCGTAGGTTTTGAAGCCAAGTTGAGCCTTTCCCGCGCCGCCCATGCAGAGCTCCGTAAGTATTTTGCCTGCTTGAAAGCCGCCAGCCGCGTTTACCCCTGCATCAATAACGGTGGCTCCAGCCGTTGATTTCGAAACGATTACGCCGTAAAATTCTGGGTTATCGATGAATTTTTGGGCTATCTTCCAAGCCATTTGGTTAACACTTAACGCCGCCATAGTTTCACATCAAGTAATCTACTGTTGACTGCTTTTTTCGATATTAACCTAACGCTACCCGCACTTCCCCCGCTTCCGCCGCCGAAAGCAGACGCTATCTTGTTTTTGAGAAAACCAAGGATGGTGGGGGTAAAAATTGAAAGTGAAGCCAAAAGATAGTTAAGCGGAAAAACCGATGGATACTCAAAAAGGTTGCCGCCCCAAGACCCCGCAACATCGAGTAAGCCGCCTAAAAGCTGAATCAGCGACCAAACAGTCACAGCCAGCAGAGCGCCGCTTAGCCTGGCAAGATACTTTTCGCGTCCGATAAGGGCTTCGGATTTGGCGTTTGAATAAAAGATTTCGCCCGCTACCGCACCAGCGCCTCCGGGGAAAAACGCGTTAACCAAAATCTTTTCAACAAGGTTAGCGGGGACGTACATGCCTATCCACGGAGTTGCAGCCCAGCTCAACACAGGCAAGATGACGTTGCCTGTTGCGATGCGAATGGCGGCGGGAACAGCATAGATAGCTGCGCCGCAGAGTCCCCAAACCCAAAACCTTCGGCTTCTAAGCATGTTTTTGAAGGCTTCGAAATACATAGCCTTAATATACCGGAGACATTTAAAAAAACCTTCCCAAAACAACCAATCCCTCTCCAGAACTGATCAATCAAGCATTTGAAAGTAACGAATAAAATATCAGTCGAGAAGTTCGCGATTTGTTCTTTGTGTTTTGGGCTGCTTTCTTGGAATGGAGCTTGGATTGGTTGCAACTGGTCTCCCAAAACATACCAAAACATACTAATACATACCAAAACATCTCGAGTAGTCGCAGGAAGATCTCAAAAGATCGTAAAATAAGTCCTCAGATGTTTGAGCGATGGCGGTTTCGCGTTTTTTGGAGAGAAAATTTTTTTATTTGTGTTTTAAGTTGTTTTTTTGTGGAAAAGCTTGAATCAATTGCAGGTTGAGACAATTTTTGACAAAATAAGTAAAGTTTTCAACATATCGTTAAGGCGAAGGTAGTAATTAGAAGAGGTTTCCAGAAGGCAGAAAAAAGAAGAGTCCAAATAAATTGGAAGGAGAGCTAAATAGATACTATGGATCCGAACCTCTGAAAAGAGGTTTATTGCTTCACAAGAAAGGGATAGAATTTGGGGTTAATTTTGAAAAAGTTTAATAACTGTTTTATGGAGATGTTGGTTCGAAAGGAATCATCATATAGGGTGAGGGATATTGAAGAAAATTGTTACTGCATTAGTCCTTGTTATCTTAGTTATTGGCGCGTTTGCTGCTTTGTCAGCTCCGCATGTGAAAGCGCAGACAACATCTGTTGCGATTCTCAGCTATAGCTGGTACACTGCGCCAGCATCTACAAAGACCGCCAACTACGCTGGCGACCTAATCGTCGTCGGTGAAATCCAAAACACGGGAACAACAAACCTCCAAACCGTCTCAATTGCAGGCATTGCCTCCAACTCCAGCAACATCGCTTTGGATACAGGAAGCGCAGTAATGGCCGCAATACCCGAATTGCTTCCACAGCAGAAGGCACCTTTCTACATGGACTTCAGCCCCCTTGACGCCCCGTCAGTAAGTAATGATTGGGTCAGCTCAGTCACCAACGTCACTCTTCAGAAAGGCGCCGTTATCTCGACCAACATGACAGCTTACTCCGGCTTAACAACAAACAACGTCCGCGGCTACCTGAACAGCGGCACGTACACGGTTACTGGGAACATTGTAAATAGCGGCGACAAAACAATCGGGGGCGTATGGGCTTGGGTAACCTATTACGACTCTTCTGGAACAGTCGTCGGCGCAAACTGCACACAATACCTTGACCTCTCGGGCTCGACAGGGCAATACGAGCTAGCGCCAGGCAACGGAGTAGCATTCACCGCGATACCGATGGACAGCGCGGCCGTTTCAAGCAAAATCGCAAACTTCACCGTACTAGTTGAATCTGCAGCATTTGCGGGTTCCTCCAGCACTCCCACACCCTCTGGGCAACAAACATCGACGCCTACGCCAACGCCAACTCCGACTGGTTCCTCGCCTAACACCAGCTCATCTTCGATAAACTCGTTATATACATACGGCGTAGTCGCCGCAGTCGTAATCGTGGTAGCTGTCCTCGTTGTTTTGATGCTGCTCAGGGGCAGACGAAAGAACGATGCATCTGGTTCTCCGTTGCCTCCGCCTCCGCCACCTCCACCACCGCCTCCACCATAAACCCTCAAATCAAAGAACCCAAACAAAAAGCGGCAAACCAGAATGTTGCCGATTAACCCATTTTCTTGTCTTTAACTCTAAATTCTCGCGTGAATCTCTACGATGTCTCCGTCTTCTAAAACGAAGCCTAAACCGACCTTTTTCGGGCTGAAAGGCAAACGTTTAGCCCACACCATGGCGAACAAAAAGTTTTGAACAAACTCCTTGTGAATATTCTTCGCTAAATCGTTGATTGTTGCTCCATGCCTCATGACAAACGGGTGACCTGTATCTTGTTTGGAACCGGGTTCTTTTGTGTAAATGCGAATAACCTTCAGACTTTGCAGAAGCGTCTTCCCCAGCTCGTCAATCCCTGTTTTCTGCTCGCAGGACATGGGGACAATAGGCAACCGTTCGTTCACGTACTGTTTCAGACGCCGGAGATTCGCCGCAGAGCCCTTCAAATCCATTTTGTTCGCCACAATAACCGCTGGCTTATAGATTGTAGTTTCAAAAATGGCGTCTTCTACGTCGTCAAGCCGCACCTCGCCGCTTATTCTCACTATGGCATCGTTTAATTTGTAGCTTCGAAGCAAATCCTCAACATCTTGCATGCTGCAATCCAGAAGCTTACCGACAAGAATCACCCTTAAAGCGGCACCAGCATGGCGACGGTCAATATCCACTTTTCCACTAGGTTTACTTACAAGAACACGGCTTTTTTCCAACTCAGCCAAAACCAGATCCAACTGCTCAATTGGGTCTCGGGACAAATCAACCATCAAAATCACGCCATCAGCATTCCGCGCTAAACCAAGCGTAACATGACCGGCTGCACGCCCACCTGCACTGCCCTCCATCACTGCTGGTGCTTCAACAATCTGGAATTGTACGTCCAAAAAATTCATGATGCCCGGCACTGGTTCATGGGTGCTAAAAGGCGTGGGGGTAACAACCACTTTTGAATTTGTTGTGGCGCTCATTAGACAGCTCTTACCCACGTTTGTCATGCCGATTAACGCTATCTGCGCTGAACCTTCCTTTTCAATAAAAAGCTTCGGTCCGCCGCTACTTTTGCCCGTGCCCATGCGTTTCTTCTTATCCAAATCAGCGCGGATAAGAGAAATTTTCCTATTCATTTCACCGCGCAGTTTCATGGTGCCTTTATGATGTGGAACAAACTTTAGGAACTCAATCATGGCATCCATTTTTTCTTTAGGCGTATGAGCAGCTTCAACTAGCTCCCATTTGTCCATTGCTTCAGGCGGCAGATTAGTCGGCATACAAACTTCGATGATACTATCGGCAAGACGACTTTAAGACTATTTCTAATTGAACCGTACAAAATTGCCTGAAAGAGGTTTCGACCTGTACTCTGGGTTAAGTTGTAATTGATATGCAGCCACAAAAATCATATTTAGCCACCTTAAACTGCTGAAACGTGTTTTTCTGAGTTGAGATGCAAAGCTATAATGAATTTTCTATCAAAATTCGATTCGAACGCGTGCATTATGCTTCTATGCGGAAGCTCTTGGCCCAGTCGTTTTCTTCGCGTGTTTTTTTGGGCAGCATTCAGTTTTAAATATGCTTACTTGATTACTTTTCTATTGAACAACTAAGCCTTTTCGTTGAAAGCAGGTACAGGAAGATCTTATGGTGAATCTTCACGTTAGCCGTGACATTTTAACCATGCTGTTGAGTGTTGCAGTGCAGGTGCCATTAGCGGTTTTTCTAGGGCACGCCTATGACCAAACATCGTTCATGGATACAGGGTACTTAGTCAGCGTTGGTTTGAACCCGTATCAATCTCACTTAGTCACGGTTTTTTCTCCCTACCTAGTTGGAGTTAACCCGATTATTGGGGATCCACCACTGTGGCCTCTGCTTTTGGGCGCCATCTACAGATTATCCTACGGCATTGTGCCGAGCATTTTTCTGTACAACTTTGCCACGAAGATTCCAATTATTGCCGCCAACATAGGATTAGCATATCTCACTAAAAGTTTGCTGCGGCAGCAGGGTGCATCCGAAAAGAGAATCAAGTTTGCCTGGATTTTTCTGCTATTCAACCCTTTCTTACTGCTAACAACCGCTGCTTGGGGACAATTCGACACGCTCATAGCACTTTTGTGCATTGCTTC
>JBEKPM010000129.1:0-5167 GCA_049520735.1 Bathyarchaeia archaeon
AGAATCGGAAAATCATGCTGTATGATGCCTCCATAATAAATCTGGGTTGGGTTATGAAGCAGTCGCCATTCGCCTATGTAATACGCTGAAAAATCTCTCGCGTAAACTGAATCTTTCGGCAGGTGAACAGCTATCGGAAAAGCAAGCGCGAAGGTGAATATGTTGAGCGCCACTGCTATGAGGATAACTGTAAAGAGTTTTCTTTTTTCAAGCTGCATCTGTATCGAAGTGTCCCCATCTTTGATAGCGAGAGTCATGAAAACTTGTTTCAATTGATGATTTAATTCTTGCCCTAATGCCTCTTAATCAGGACTACCTTCGTGCCCGAGCATTAACCTGCATGGCCGTTAATTCGCTAACTGGTAAACCAGTGATCGGAAAACAGCCAAGAAAGAAAAAGGTTAGTAATGGTAAATTATCGTTACGGTCGCGTTAAATGTGAGCTTGTCAGTATTCCCTATTCTTATTTCCACGGTGTTCGGCAAGGTAGTCATCAATACTGGAAACGAAGCAGTGCCCGATTTTCCTACAGTTACGTTCTGGTTATAGTTGACTCCGGATACGCTGTAACTTGTCTGTACGTAAGCTGTGGTTGAGTTCGAGGTTGCCTGCACGACTACGTACCCAGGATACGGCAAGGCATTGTTGAATACGTCAGAGGAGTTCGTTACAGTAACCGACTTTGAGCTGACTAATGTCTGCGTTGCCTGCAGTGTCATTATGTTTGCAGCAGAATTTAGTTGGCTAGTCAAATTCGTCAACTCAGTGTTCAGGGACGTAATCTGGTTTTCATAGGTCGTTTTATCGGCGTTTGCTGATGACAACTGGCTTGTAAGGTTCTCTACCTGGGTTTGCAACCCTGTGATTACGTTTTCTTTGTCATTTAACTGGGCTTTCAAATTATTCGGTGGATTAACCACAAGCAAACCAACCAGGCTGGCAGCCAAAACAATACAAACAACCGCTAAAGTGATAACCTTCATGTTTCGTTTACCGGCAGAAGGCGGCGGAGGCAAGGGTAAATAATCAGAGTTATGATCTTGACTCATTGTTCATCTCATCTTCCCGTTTTTCTATCATCTGTATTGTGTGGTTAATAGTTTTTTCCACATTCAATCCAAAGCGATGGCTAGCACGCATATAGTGGTAGAGAGCTATCCTTAGGTTGCAATGATCCTAATACTTCACGCTCAGATATAGCAGTACAGACAACGCAATCAGTTCAAATAGGCTCGGCAATAACACGAATGGGCCGAGTCCGTAAGCTCTGAACCCTGCAAATGAAGTAACAAATGGGCTAGACATTAAATCCCTAAATAGGAAGACGAAAGCAAAAATCACCAATCCAATAGTAAATGGCGAACGAGTTCTGACGTAAATGTTAACGTAAATAAATATTAAGATAGCCAAAAGGGCGATGTTGCACGTTGAAATTATCGTGTTTGCCACATAAAAAAGCTCAAAGTCGCCTCGAATAAAGCTTGTCGCAGGGGCTCGTCTCTCGAAGGTGTAATGCTGAATCAAGACCATCGCTGAAAAAGTCGCAATAACTACAACAATTGCCAATATGGCGACTATCAAGCCAAGTTTCAATCTTCTGTTCATTTGCTTTTCCATGTTCCTTTTCCCCTTTTTCTACTTTTTCCCGATTCTCTTCATAATCTCCTCGAACATTACGTAGTTGTCTTCCAATACCTGTGACAGAAAGTAGGTTGCTCCGTATCTGTCTCCAACAGAAGTGATTATCTTATTTTTCTCCAAAACGTCGAGGTGGTGTCGAATTGTCTTATAATCCATTTTCAATGCAATAGCCAGCTGATTTGCGTTCTGCGGAGTTTGCCTAAGTGACTCAATTATTTTCGCTCGGGTAGGACCGCCTCGTGTCCCTGCGATAAGCCATCCTAACAAGTATTTTAGCGACCGAGCATTTGCAGACATCGAGAGACTCCGCGTTGAAGAGATTCTTTCAAATCTAAATCCGAATCAGGTAATAAACATGTTTCTTTAGCATTCTAGCGTTTTCCTGCTTGGGTTAAATTCGGTCTAAATCGGGGTGTAATTTAGAAAAATCCCTTAATAATTTACGGCTGTCCTGTCCTTTTGGTAACAGGAGGTGAAAACGAAAACAATGGACAGAAAAATTAAGGTTTTAGCATTAATTTCCATCGTTGTTGCAGCAGCCTTTGGCACCGCGATAGTGATTGCAACGCAGTCATTAGCAAAAGCTGATGCTACTGGCTCACTCGGACAATCAGTGCAACCTGAGCTTTCGTCAATAAACGCCACCAACGATAACGGATTCGGATTCATGAATGGATACATGGGATTCGGAGGCCCAGGAGGAAAGGGCGAACAATTCGGTGGTTGTGGCGGATTTGGAGAGAACTTTGTCAACGGAACAGCAGTGGGATTTGGTCCCATTCAAATAAGCTCAGCATTCACCCAGAACGTAACCAACATATTGAACGGCAGCACCGACGTCAAAGCCCTGTTCAGTCAAGGTTGGAACGTTACTTCCATTAGACCCGTAATCACGACAACCCTCGATGGAAACGGCAACGTTGTTTCGCAGGCGACGAGTGCAAACGTCATTTTGGAAGGCACAAACGGCAGAGCACTAGTAGTGGTTAATCTTACAACTGACAAAGTGACAAAAATAATCACAACAACAGTTAACGACAACCCAACCTAAAACGGCAACTAAACCAAGACTGATTTCCCACCCTTTTTTTAATAATTTTTGGATAACATTTTTTGGAACGCATATCGCCGGATTCTTAAAAGTGACATTTTTGAAACTAAATTAAATCGTCTGAAGCAGAATGATTTTTAAGGCGTTTTGGTATGCCCAATGTTTAGGTTGTTTTCCACTCAAAAACGAGAATTGGGTAAGATTCGGGTGATATTTTGAAATATCGTTAATAACTCTTGCGGGATATTCACGAGAAGGCAGTCAGATGTGAGAATGGAATCAACCTAAAGGCCCAAAGCCCAAATTAACTGCCCAAAAAATACCCCTTCGTTCTCCTCTGACTGCCTTAAAATATTAATTGAAAGGTGCATAGATTGGGAATATTAAGTAGAGCCGTGAGAAATATTTCTCGACGGAAAACCCGCGCGTTACTGGTTATTATTGCATTAGGATTTTCTTTAGCGATTCTGGTTTCGATTCCAGCCGGCGTTTTAGCTAACCAACAGGCGGCAAGTAGAATAACAAATAATTTAGGCAATACTATCACACAAACAGAGCAAGCGCTCAACCAAACCCTGAACCAAATAACCTGCAGTATTGCCTCGGGTTTCGGTGGCTTCGGCTTCAATGGAGGAAGTGGCTCAGGTACCACCCGCACTGGAGGATTCGGCGGTTCAGGAAGCAGTGGGTCCGGTGGATATGGTGGATTCGGAGGTTATGGCGGTTTCGGCGGCGGTTCAGTGGCAGGTCAGTTCGGAGCGGGTGCATTTGGCGGCGGTCAATCGAACCCCATGAATGAAACCTTGTATAGGGATATTAACACTTCAATCTCGGGTGTGGCCGCTGTTGAACCGACATTGCAAGTTTCTGAAGGAACAAACCAGACCGTGTCGTTTTATGGGCGTTCTTTCACTCGCATGGTGCCACAGTACATCATTGAAGGTGTACCTTTAACTTCAGACCTCGTCAACAACTATCCAATATTGCCTACAGACATTGTGGCCGGGAATAATCTACAAGCAGGCGAGAGCGGCGATGTTCTGCTAAGCGAAAACAACTCAGCATACTTCGGAGTAAGTGTAGGCAGTACGGTAAGCATTCTGGGAACAAACTTCAATGTCGTGGGTATTTACAGCCCCACGGGCGTTGAAGACACAGAAATGTTGTACATGAATCTCTCCGACGCCCAGGCATTAACTAACAATGCAGGTTACATAACTAGTCTCAAAGTCTTTGCAGTGACTACCGGCGATGTAAGCTCAGTGTCAAGTGCAATAAGCGCGTTGCATCCAGAACTCACCGTGTCAACAAACCAAAACGAGCTGAGTCAACTAGAAGCCAATCAACCCAGCAGCGCTGTGGCTTTAACGGATGCCCAAAATTCGCTTGCAGCCACGAACTCAACTGCCATCGAAGAAATCATAGTTGTGGTTGTCGCAACTAGCCTAATCGTATTGTTTGTTATGCTCTACACGGTCAGGGAAAGAACCAAAGAAATTGGAACACTCAAAGCCATAGGTTTCAGCAATACGTCGGTCATGAGCCAATTCATGCTTGAAGGTGTACTACTAAGCGCAATTGCCGGAGTAGTTGGAATAGCAATCGGCGTCTTGGCTGCACCCACACTTACTTCTCTTCTGCAAATAACCACAGCCATCAGCAGAGCAGCAGGGTTCAGAGCTGGGGCAGCAGCAATTTCTGTGGCTGTCAGTCCTGAGCTTATATTGATAGGTTTAGGAGTGGCAATCTTGCTCGGCGCGCTTGGTAGTCTGTATCCGGCTTGGCGAGCTGCGAAAATAAAACCTGCGGAGGCAATGAAATATGAGTAAACCCGTGCTTCAACTAGAAAAACTCAGCAAAACGTACACTCTCGGCAAAAGAACTGTGCCTGCTCTGTCAAATCTGAACTTAACAGTGACTTCCGGCGAGTTCGTTGCAATTATGGGTCCATCGGGCTCAGGCAAAACTACGCTGCTTAACGTGATTGGCTGTATCGATAAACCCACAAACGGTCGGATTCTAATTGACGGCGTTGACGTTACGGACATGCCTGAAAATGAGCTCTACAAAATCAGACGAGACAAAATGGGGTTTGTATTCCAAACTTTCAATTTGTTGCCATACCTGAATGCTAGAGAAAACGTTGAGTTGCCTATGGAAGGAAGAATCCAATCAAAAAGTGAACGAAGGAAAAGGGCAAGTGAACTTTTGGCGATGGTTGGTTTGTCAGGGCGAGAGGAGCATCGACCGCAAAAGCTCAGCGCAGGAGAACAACAACGAGTAGCCATAGCCCGTGCCCTAGCGAATAACCCCGCAATAATTTTGGCCGATGAACCCACCGGAAACTTGGACACTCAAAACAAGCAGGGAATCATAAAGCTTCTCGCAAACCTCAATGTAACCCAAGGAACCACCATAATTATGGTTACGCATGACGGTGAAGCGGCACATCATACTGAGCGAATGTTGCTTCTA
>JBEKPM010000130.1:0-5094 GCA_049520735.1 Bathyarchaeia archaeon
ACTGAAATGTTAGCGCCAGGCACTCATCCAGGTCGATTAACCGTTTGGACTAATGGTGCAATCGAAAGTTTAGACAAACTCTACAGTAAAGGAGAAACCGAATAATGGATATCAACGAAGTTATTTCTTACCCGTTAATGACGGAATCCGCGAGCGTAATGGTTGAGAAAGATAACAAATTAATATTTGTCGTGAATCTTAAAGCAGGAAAAAGCGACATAAAAAAAGCTGTTGAAGAACTTTACGAAGTTAAAGTAGACAAGATTAACCTGCTCATTACTCCGCAAGGCGTCAAGAAAGCCTTCGTAAAGCTGACCCCCGAATTCAAGGCTTCAGATGTTGCAATTAAACTAGGAATATTGTAAGTTAATTGGATGCATGACTCATGGGAAAACGTATTCGTGTTCAGAGACGCGGTCGCGGCGGACGAAACTGGCGAGCTTCAACTCATAAACGAGTTGCTCCAGCAAAGTACCCTGCTATAACGCCTAAAGAATCCTTTGACGGTTCACTATCTGGAACAATCCAAGCTCTTATGCATGACCCAGGCAGGGGATCACCCCTCTCATTGGTGAAATTTGAGAACGGTTTGTCCTTTTACACAATCACGCCTGAAGGTGTCTTCACAGGACAACAAATTAGCTATGGTGGAAAAGCTCCAGCCGAAATAGGCAACATCGTCTCATTGGGAAAGATACCTGAAGGAACCATAGTCTGCGGTTTAGAGCTACGACCCGGTGATGGAGGTAAAATGGTCAAGTCCTCAGGCGCCTACGCCACCGTTGTCGGTCACACTCCGCAAGGAACAATGGTGAGGCTGCCTTCGGGAAGAACAAGATACGTTGATGATTACTGCTTAGCAACCGTAGGAGTAGTTTCCGCTTCTGGACGAATCGAGAAGCCGTTTCTGAAAGCAGGCGAAAAATTCCATCTCATGAAAGCAAAAGGCCACAAGTACCCGAGAACGAGCGGACGCAAAATGGTCCCCGCCGTTCACCCCTACGGAAGCAGCAAACGAAGCGCTCGCAGATGCACCACAACCTCGCATGGCGCTCCTCCAGGACAGAAAGTCGGTTTGATAGCTGCAAGAGGTCCAGGACAAAAGAAGAAGCGTGCAATCCGCTAAAAATGGACAGAAGGTTTATAGCGTTTAGAAAGAGTTTAAGGTGAAGATGAAAAATGCCGAAAGAATTTAGTTACCGCGGACACAACTTGACCAGTTTGACAGGGATGTCTATGGATGAATTCATAAACCTGCTTCCCTCAAGACAAAGAAGAAGCCTACAGCGCGGATTAACACCTGAACAACGCATACTGCTCGAAAAGCTGCGTGAAGCTAAAGAATCGCAGAAGCAAGGCAAAGAAGTCAACCTTAAAACTCATGTTCGCGACCTCATAATTCTGCCCGAAATGGTCGGCGTTAAAATCCAGATACACAACGGCAAAGAATTCGTTGCGGTCGACGTAAAGCCTGAAATGATTGGGCACTACACGGGCGAGTTTGCAATTACTAACAAGCCTGTTAGGCATGGGACGCCAGGTATCGGCGCGTCACGGTCATCAATGTACGTGCCGCTCAAATAAGCCACTTCATTTCTCAACTTCTAATTTATTCTTTTATTTTCCCATAGACGAGAGGCTTTGCGCTTAACTTAAGCCGCAACGAAAATGTGTTCTATCTGCTTTCCGTTTCTTCCTTTCCCAAAAATTAGGAAGGGTTAAAAGGCGATTTTGACTAGTCTTTATTGAGGATTTTTGGGTTTGTTTTGTCAGCAGACATGGTTGTCGAGTCTTTTCAACTTGAGTCAGGGCGTTAACGGACAAGACGTTGTGCTTGTTTTTCCGGGAAAAAATGGTGCGCCTGATCCTCAGGTTCCGCTCGCTCTATTGCACATTGCTGCTTCCCTGCGGCAAGAAGGATTCAAGGTACGAATTCTTGACATGCGTCTTGAAGATTACCGCAATTTCGAAATCGGGACCCCCATTTTCGTCGGGATAAGCTGCATGAGCGGGTTACAGATCAAATATGCCTTAGAGTTCGCGCGGCGTCTAAGGATGCAAAACCATAATTGCCCGATTGTTTGGGGCGGGGTGCACCCAACTTTGTTGCCAGAGCAGACGGCGAGCAACAGTTACGTGGACGTAGTGGTCCGTGGGGAGGGGGAACTCGTCATCAAAGATTTGGCAAACGCGCTTGCATCCAACCAGCCCCTCGATAACGTTTTAGGTATAACTTACTGTTCTGATGGGGTGATCAAGAGCAATCCTGATGGCAAATTAATTGATTTAGACACAATACCTGTCGATTTACCCTATGACCTTTTACAGATGGAGAGGTACCCATCAGTGAAATCAGGTAGATTCCATATACAGACGAGCAGGGGATGTCCGCACAGATGCGGCTTTTGCTACAATGGCTTGTTCAACAAAAATAAGTGGCGAGCGAAACGAGCTGAGCGCGTTCTCGACGAAATAGAATACGTACTGGAAAAGTTTCCTCAGGTCAAAATAATTGATCCGATTGACGACAACTTTTTCGTAGATGAAGAGCGGGTCAAGCAAATTTGCAATGGCATTTTAGAGAGGAAACTTGACGTTCAATGGCGAGCCAATTGCCGATTTGACTACTTGTCAACTTATGACAAGGGGTTCCTTGAACTTTTAGAGAAGTCAGGATGTGTTGAGCTTGATTTTGGAGGCGAATCGGGTTCAGAGCATCTGCAAGAGCTCATCTGCAAAGACGTTACAGCGAAGCAAATGTTGCAGTCGGTTGAGAATCTTAAGCGCTGGGCGCCGTCAATTGAGCCTTATGTTTCATGGATGAGCGGTCTACCGGGAGAAACGAATGAAGACCTGAACCAAACGTTTGACTTAATGGATAAAATGTCCAAGGTGAACCCCAAAACCCAACATTACGGCATATTTGTCTACACCCCTTTCCCAAGTCCACTGACGCGCGCCTTGCCCGCTCAGTTTTCGCCGCCGCAATCGCTTGAAGATTGGGGAAGCATCCATGTTTTCCATTTTGACCCGCCATGGCACAGCAACGCTCAAGTGGCAAAACTGCATACGATTTCAGCTGTAACGCGCCTAGCTTTTTTTCCTCAAGCAAGAATAAAAGAACGTACTTTGGCTTACAAATGCGCCTACACGATAATGAACAGAATTGAAAAGTACCGTTGGAAACACAGGTACTTTGGGTTCCCCGTGGAACTAAAAATCGTAGATGCGGTTGCCCGGAAAGCCAAAGGGTTTCTGTAAGCTTTGTTTAAGCGCTGTAGTCTCTTCCTTCCGGCTTGGAGCTTGGCGGCTTTCCAGTTTCAGCGATTTGAGGCAGAGGAATCGGCGGGGGAATATTCAATATTCTTGATATCAGCACCGACTCGATAAAGACAACGTTTGATATTGATTGAATTATTATTTGTGCTGGCGGCTTCTTCTGGTCGTAATCTTTCAGGACCTTGTCAACTTCGGCTTTTTCGCCTGTAACGTAAGCGTTTCCTTTGAGGCTCATCTGAGCAATCGAAGGATTAAAGGCGATTGAAAGAACAAACGGCACTTCCAAGGACTCATCTTGCTTCTTTTCCATCCCAACTACATTGATGTTGGTGTTGATTTGAATCGGAGGAATGGGTTTCCTCATATCCCAAAAACGTTCAGCGGAAATGCTTGTTATTACGACGTTTACTCTAAGCATTATGAGTCATCAGAACCTAAACGCACGAGCAGGGATTTAAAACTGCTTATTTCTGCTTGTACCTTGTGAATCCGCAGTGACCGCAAGTGTACCTGTCATGATGATCTGCCATGAAGTATCCCGGTCCGCACCGCTCGCAAGTTGGGCGAGCTCTGGAGACTTTGTCGCCTTCAACCTTATACATTGCATGGACTCCCTTTTCCTCTTTGTGCTTCTTTTCTCTCTTTCCTTTTTCGGCTTTTTTTGCCGGTGCAGGTGCAGCTCCTTCTGGCGCTGCGGCGGGCGCTGCTGCTGGTTCTTCTTTCTTCGCTACTGGCGGTTTCTTTGACATTATGCAGTCGCCTCTTCTTTGGGTTTCTCAGGTGGACTGTTACGTTTCCTAATGTATTCAGGCTCAACTAGCTTAGCTTGTTTAACTTGTTGGTAGACGTTAGCCTCCCCCTGAGTAATGTTAGTTCCAGTTTTTGTATGCATCCTCTTGATGAAAACGACCTCGTCCCCGATTTTCATTTCAATAGCTAAAGCTTTCCTAACCTCCAGCCTCTGAGGCGTCTTCTCTTTGGGACCTTGAATTATGGTGAAGCCCACTTCTTTTCGTTTTAGAAGCGAATTATCCTTGGTTGACTCTACTCTTATCTGCATAAATATTCACTTAAAGCGTTTAGTTCAAACAGTTTTCTTCCTATTTAGCTTTTCGAAGATTTCCATAGCTTTTAGGAATTTTTTAACCTCAGCTTTTTTCTGCGAAGTGACCTTGATAACTACAATACCCGTGTGTGGTTGACCGTAGACCACGAAGGAGTTTTCGGGTGCGTACAAAACGGCGATCAGCGTTAGCAGATCTTCTTCACCGTCGACGACTATGTGCGTGTGCTCGTTCGTATCGATGGCGTCCCTGATTGCTGCGACCGCCTCTTTGGTTATCGTTCCCTGAGGATTAGCGACACAGACAGTTTTTTCCTCCCTCACCGCCTCCGGCATTGCCTGACTTCTCAGAGATTTGTTGTCGATAATCGAGAGTTGCGGATGAATCCCGTGTTTGTGAAGGTTGAGGGAAACTACGTCTCCCACAGAAATCAGCCTGGACGGGTTTTCTTCTTCCATTAGCCATTTCATCTTATCCATTGTCTCGTCAAAAGTGCCTCGAATAAGGGTGCCAAATGGATCTTTAAGTTTAATTCGGAGCTCGGGCGTCACGGTAAACTCTACGGTCATCGTTTCAACACTTGTGACCCAAAAAATTTAGGGCCGATAGTTATCTGAGGTGTAAAATTGGTTAGCGCACTTTTAAGGCGTATCTGCCTTTCTCTTTAATGTTCATGGCTTTTGCAATAGCTGAGGTATCGGGGTCGAACATGACGACTAATCCGCTGTAGTCTTCGCTGAAACTTGTTGAC
>JBEKPM010000131.1:0-6117 GCA_049520735.1 Bathyarchaeia archaeon
AAAGTTATGAACAAACGAAATAAACCTGTTACCAAAGTAAAAAATACCATTCAACCCCTTCAAATCTAAGTAGCCGCTAAACCGGTTACCGCAAACCATTCCAACATCAGGATTCTTTTCAAGCATCTCAAACATCTCTGGAACATACTCAGCAGGGTACGTATAGTCAGCGTCAGTAAGAACAATATAATCAACATTCAGGTCTGCATGCTTTAGACCCTTAGCCAGGGCATCGCTTTTGCCTGAGCCGTCTTGGAAAATAACCTTTGCACCCAAACTCTTGGCTATCTCAACTGTGCGATCATTACTTTTGCCATCAACCACCAGAACTTCAAGATCGACAACAGCATCTTTCATTTCTGCAATAGTAAGCCCAATTCCTAGCTCTTCATTTAGCGCCGCAATTATCAACTGCGCAGAATACCCAATTTTCATCTCTTGAAAAAGAATCGTCAAACCCTCAATAGATGAAGCTTTTTTCCAATATCGTCTGTTCTCATTTTTCTCTTTCTCTTTCTGAATTTTAGAATCATCTTATAACCTAATCTTTTTATAGTTTTTTGAAACACGAAATCACGTTAATTGTCAACTTGCGCGAAGCTTTGCAAAGCCAGCTTAGCAAAGCTTGTTAAGTTTAATTTAGAAATTCCATTAAAACTTTGCAAAATATGTGGTCTGCTCCGCTACAACAAACGGGCGTATTAGTAGAAAAATAACTCGCGTGACAGACAGAGACTGACTGACAAACATTAGGCACGTATAGTGGTGCCGGGGGTGGGACTTGAACCCACGAAGGCCTTAGCCAGAGGATCTTAAGTCCTCCTCCATATCTTAGGCAATCAATTTTATCTGGCCGCCTATTTAGACCTGGCTCGGATACCCCGGCACCAGTATCGATACAGTCAACATTGTCTTGTTTAAGTTTTTTGCATGCCGTTTGAGCGGTCGCAGTTTCCTTTTTGTAGCTTTAGGTGCCAACATGACGTTATATTCTATGGTTGAGAAAGTTTAGTGCCAGTTGAGGAACACGCTTCACTAAACATCAATTCGCTCCTGCAAAAAGTTTAGTTGTGGCTTTTATTGGCATTTTTCGCATTTTACGCATGAATTTATGTTACGCTTATATGTGCCGACTGTTGTATGTTTGTCTCTTAAGGAGATTACACAAAGATGCCCGCTATAGAAGTTGGAAGAATATGCGTCAAGCAAGCTGGACGAGAGAACGGCAACAAAAGTTTCGTTCTAGTCACTGGACCCAAAAAGGTTACTGGCGTTAAGCGGCGACGCGTAAACATCAACCACGTTATGCCCCTGCAAGAAAAGATCGAGGTGAAACGTGGCGCGTCAGACGACGAAGTAGCGCAGGTTTTAGAGGCTGCAGGAAAACTGCAGGAAATGACGCAGACCATAAAAGTCGCATAGTTTAAGCTTTAATATCTCATGTTTCTTTTTTCTTATCAACACTTAGGACTGAAAACTTTATGCCTAGAACCACGCCACCTTGGGAAATCAAACGGGAACTGCTAACGAAGGCACAAGACAGCACCAACCCAAAATACGGGCATCAACCCTCTCAACGACCAGCCCAAGAATACATCAAATACGGCACGATTAATCTTGACAAACCCGCTGGACCCACAAGCCACGAAGTTGCAGCTTGGGTAAAGAAAATCATGAAGCTAAACAACATCGGGCATGGAGGCACCCTTGATCCCAAAGTAACAGGTGTCTTACCAATCACGTTGGAGGACGCCACAAAGGTTGTCCAGGCCTTTCTCTACAGTGGCAAAGAATACGTCTGCGTAATGAAGCTCCACGGCGACACGCAGGAAGCGAATATCAAGCAGGTTCTTGGCGAGTTTGAAGATGAGATTTATCAGCGTCCGCCATTGAGGTCTTCGGTTAAGCGGCAGCTTCGAACTAGACGCATCTACTATATCGACTACTTGGAAACCGACGGACGCAATGTGCTTTTCCTCGTTGGTTGCGAAGCAGGAACCTACATCCGCAAGCTATGCTTCGACATTGGCGAAATTCTCGGCGTTGGCGCCCACATGCAAGAGCTGCGTAGAACCCGCTCTGGGCCCTTCACAGAGAACAGCACTTCCAAAGTGACTTTGCACGACGTTGCCTACTGGTTTGGCGAATGGGAGAGCAAGAAGGACGAAGCAATTTTGCATAAGTTCATCGTTCCAATGGAAGAGGCGCTTTCTCTGCTGCCGAAGGCTGTTGTGCGAGACTCAGCCGTTGACGCCTTATGCCACGGAGCCAACTTAACCGCTCCCGGGTTGTTGCACGTAGGGGCGGGAGTCAAGAAGGGTTCGATTATGGCGGTTTTTACATTAAAGGGCGAAGCAGTGGCGTTAGGCAAGGCTTTGGTGTCAGCGGAGGAGATGTTAGATTTGAAGCATGGTGCTGTCGTCGGGTTGGAGCGTGTGTTGATGGAGCGAGGTACTTACCCAAAGGTTTGGAAGACAGGGTCGAAGCATGAACCCAAAGAACCGTAGCACCGATACCGCGGATCATTATTTTAGTAGCGCTCCCAAATCTGAGGAACGTTTCGGACTAGTTCGAACCTGCCTCTGCAGAAGAAACTTCGAGTTTCTGACTGCTTCGAGCGTTTTTTCGAAGCGCCGCATTGATTTGGGAACAAGGCTTCTTATTGAATCGATGGTGTTGCCTAAAGAGGGCTGCGTTCTTGATATTGGCTGTGGCTATGGCGCAGTCGGAATAGTTGCCGCAGCGCTTAGCCCCAAACTGCATGTGGTCATGACAGATGTGAATGTGAGGGCTGTGCGGTTAGCGAAAAAGAATATTGAGTCGAACAGAACTTGGAACGCTGAGGTTCGTTACGGGGAATTCTATGAGCCCGTGAAAGGCCAAGTTTTCAATTGCATTTTGTCAAATCCGCCAGTCAGCGCTGGAATGGACACAGTGAAAGCCATCGTGAAAGGGGCGAATGCTGTGTTGGCCGACGGTGGAAGTTTCCAGATGGTTATTCGCTCCAAAATCGGGTTAAAAGTTTTGCCTGCTGTTTTCGAGGAGACTTTTGGAAACGTTAAAGTTCTTTCCCGAGGAAGCGGTTTCCGCGTACTAATAGGACAGCATGTCTCTGCTTAGTTTGTTTATCGTGAGTTTTTCCTGGCTCTTGGCAAACAAAATGGGTAAAGGTATTTCGGTTTTCGATATATTTCCTGTTTTGAAGCTCCGCTTATATTATTACTTATGACTTAAATGATTGGTGAGAAGGAAAAAATGGTTGAAGTTGAATTTGAGAATTGCTGTGATCTTGGCGTAAAGGGCTCATGCGTCACCTGCGATTACTGCACTTTTTGCAACGGCAAATGGAGCCATGGAACAAGCAAAAACTGAAGAGCCTCGTTTAGCAGCGGAAGGCAGTAGCACTTTTCACTTAACGGATCGGTTTTATGATTCCTCTCTTTTCCTTGAGGCTTGGAAAGCCCCTTTTCAAAAATGGACTTTTCAAAAAATTGCCAAGAGCAATTTCAGGTGTTTTTGAAGCTTAAATATTACTTGGCACTAACAAGATAGTGGAGATCGTTTTATGGGTAGTTTTTCTGTTTCTTTACCCTCAAATTGGGAAGAATATTTGAAAAGTTTAGCTGAAGACCGCGATATTGATGTTAGCAAGGTCATTAGTGGATTGTGCGAATGGGCTTTTTCTGTCTCTGACAGCAAAAGGCAGTTTGAAGTTTGGCTGGACAAGGCTTATCCGCCGAAAGGTGAAGCGGAAGACAAAGTAGCGGCTGAAGGCGAGGAAGCAAGCGAGGCTGAAGAGGAAAGCGAAGACGAAGCTGAAGAGGAAGTCCATGAGGACAGAGACTACAGTGAAGATAGAGAATTAAAACCAGAATAGTTGAGGTGAAAGAGTATGAGTGAAAAAGAAAATCTTGATAAAGAAACAAAGCAACCGCCCTCTCACGGAAAAGAAGTGAAACGATACAGCAGTAAGAAGAACAAAAAAGTAAGTGAGAAGCAAAATGAATTGCCGACAGGGTCACGAACCCCTCGCGGAAAAAAACAAAGGCGCCAATTCAAGCTTGCCCCCAACCGAGGATAAGATGAAGACTTGTGCACCTAAGCTAAAGTCGCCACTTAGTTTAGAATTACCTCCGAGTGGAAATAGCAAACTTGTGGCACTAAGAGAATTAGCGCTTGAATGAGTATATATAGTCACTTTTGCTTTAACTTGGCAGGTTGAAAGCTATGCCGAAATGTCCTAATTGTACAGCCCATATGAAAGAACCTGACAAAGAATGGAACTTCGGGCAATTCCATGTTAAGATGTATAAGTGCACCAAATGTGGAAATCAATTTAGAGAATTTTTCATGGAAAACACTTTGAAATTTGTTTTGAGCGCACACAACGGTAGTCTAGGACGAACTAGGGCGACCAAGGAAACAATGGACCGGCACAAAAACTATCAGTCGAAAAGTTAATTTTCTGATTTTTAAAGTTCCTAATCAAAGTTGTCTGTTGAAAAGCGTCGGCAAGAATATTTGAACTATTTGATGGGCGAATTTTAGGCTGTGCAGTAGTAATTTTGCCAATTTGTCATCGTTTGCTCTAAGGGCGTTGATGCGACGCGTTTCTTAATTTACGAGAATGGGCAACCTTTGATTAGTCCTATCATGAATCCGATGCTTAGGTCCCAAAGTCGTAGATGACTTTGGGAATGAATAAAGAAGAATTTAGGAAATTAGATAAGGAAAACCAAATTTCTCTCTTCTCCAAAACAAAAAAGAGAAGATCATCTAATTTTTTAATTGATCAAGCTAAGTGGGCTTGGCAAAAACGCTTAAGCGTCAGAGAATCATTGTTTATCTTAGGATTCTTTTCAATTCAATAGGAAGTGGAGATTTATGGGTTTTTCAAAAAGATAAGGCGGTAGTTATGAAGGAAGACGAGGTCATGGAAAGGGTGTCAAACGTTACCCTGTTGCGGTAGGGGAAGAATTGGAGGTAGATATTGTGGAATGCAGCCCAAAAGGGGAAGGCATTGCCCGCGTTCAAGGTTTAGTAATACATATTGCCAATGTAAAGATTCACGACCATGTGAAAGTCAAGATAAACCGCGTCGGTGGTACAACGGCAGAAGCAGAAGTAATAAGGTAGTAAATGCGCTCCTAAGAACCAGCAACTATTCTTGGAAAAGAACGCTCACATTGACTAAAAAAATCGTTGGCTGACAATTTAATGTGGAGCCCCAAATGGCAAATTAAGGAAAGTTCATCTACGACCGACATAGCAAAACCTTCAAAAACGAGCAAAGAATACGACAAAGCTCCATGCGAAGCTCACCTACGAAGCAGCGTTAGCAAAGGCTGGTAACCAAACCTGATAGGTTTCAGACGTTTCTTTCCTTTTTTTCGTTGCGCCGGTCGAAAAAATTTACAGAAACCTATGAATGCAACACAGCAAAACGGCGAAGGCTCTATGGGATAATGTTTATCCCAGTGTTAAAGAAATGTTTATATGGATTACATGCGCTTCTGTTAGAATTCAGCTATAATTGCTAGCCCCGCAATTTTCACATGGCGGCGGCTCGACCCGTACCGAAACGGCGATTGCCTTGCAGGGATGATGGTGTTGGCCTCCAGTTGCGGGGACAAGAATGTGGACCTGACTAATTGCTCAGTTAGGTCTGAATTGGGCTTTGACGTATTGAGTGGAATGTTTTTCCCTCCAAATCCAGTTAGGCACAAGAATGCGAAATATTCGTACCACACAAAAAACAACAAGATCCGCAGAAATCAAGACGGAGTGTCACAACTCCGGTTGATCCTGCCGGACCCCACTGCTATCGGGATAGGACTAAGACATGCTAGTCGTGTGCTTCAGCCAAAACGAAGCACGGCGCACAGCTCAGTAACACGTGGCTAACCTGCCCTTAGGATCGGAATACCCCCGGGAAACTGGGGCTAATTCTCAATAGGCGAAGAACTCTGGAATGAGTCTTCACTGAAAAGGCGCTAGAGTTATGCTCTTTGGCGTCGCCCAAGGATGGGGCCGCGACCGATCAGGTTGTTGGTGAGGTAATGGCTCACCAAGCCTTTTACCGGTGCGGGCCGTGGGAGCGGGAGCCCGGAGATGGGC
>JBEKPM010000132.1:0-5028 GCA_049520735.1 Bathyarchaeia archaeon
GCATTGTGGAAAAGGTCACTGCTAATTTTCAGCACGATCTCGCCAAAAAGCGAGATAAATCGGCGGTACGAATCCCAGCCGAAGCGTTCATCTCCGCTTCTCTTGATTAGTCCACGGACGGTCTCGTCGTTAAGTCCCAAATTGAGGACCGTATCCATCATGCCGGGCATTGAAATTGCCGCGCCACTTCTGACGGAAACCAGAAGCGGCTTCTCAGAATCACCAAATCCCAGGTTCATGGATTTCTCCAGCTGAGACACTGCCTGCCGGACCTGGTCCGCAAGTCCCTTAGGCAGCTTGAAGCCGCCATCAAAATACTCGAGGCAAGTCTGGGTTGTTATGACGAACCCTGGGGGAACCGGTAAACCAATCTGGGTCATCTCGCAAAGACCGGCGCCTTTACCTCCTAAAAGTTTCTTGTTTTTTCCATCCCCTTCAGAGAAGAGATATACATAGACTGGAGGTATTTTGATGGGCTTTGGTTCCACCGCATAATGAGGACTATTTTGCGTAGCCATAAATCAACATCTTCAACGATACGCTACTTTCCTAAGTGAAATAAAAATGTGTGGTTGCATTCAGAATTAACAACGAAAGTAACCAGTTGAGTTTCTAACCAAATGTAGGTATCATTCAACACTTATAGGAATCTTGCGTTTCTGACATATGGCTCGTAGATGATTGGGTCGGAAGGATTTGGAAAAATCTGGTCAATGACCCTGCCCGTAATCACATCTCTCAGAGAAACAATTTGATTGAAAACCGGTCGGCTGCTTTTGGCTGATTCAAAGATCTTTCAGCGTTCACGATTGCACATAACTTTTGGAGGCGTAACAAACCTTAGGATCAAACTTGATGTTTGGAGCTGCTGCCGCTTCCGCGAATCTCTTCAGAGTAGTGATTCGTAGATTTTTAGTGTCTCGTTAGCAACTTTTCTCCATGTGAAGTATTCTAACACTCTTTTGCGCCCGTTCTCGCCCCAGTTTCTTGCTTTTTCGGGATTCCGCAAAGTTTCTTTTATTCCCCAGGCTATGTCTACGGGATCTTCGCCGTTAACATGAATCCCGTTCTGGTCGGGTCCAGAGCTTAGCACTTGTTCTCTGAAACCCACTACACCGCGTGCGCCTACGACGACTGGTTTTTCCATTGCCATGGCTTCTAGGCTTACTATGCCAAAGGGTTCGTAAATCGACGGGAATATGCACACGTCAGAAGCGGCATAATGCATAATCCTTTCGTTTTCGGGAACAAAATCAAAGCGATACGCAATGTTGTTCCTGATGTTTAACCTATCCGCTATCTCAATTATGTCTCTTTGTTCTTCCCCTTTGCCAAGAATTACGAGCTTAGTGTTGGGATATTCTTTCAACACCGAGGGCATTGCTTGCAAGAGGTTTCTTGCTCCCTTGACCCAAGCGAGTCTTCCCACGAACAGAAGCATATTCCAGTCTTTGGGAACGCCATATTTTTCGCGAGTCACCGCTATGTCCTCCGAGTTACATTTTTGCATACTGTAACGTTCAGGGTCTACGCCGTTCCAAACGACGCTTACTTTTGATTGCGGCCAGCCGTGCCGTACTAGATCTCGCTGCATGGCGTAACTGACGGTTATTATTTTGTCTGAGTTTTGAGCCATGGCGTCTTCAAAGTGCGACACTACTTCTGATCCTTGGCCCTCGCTTCTTCCCCATTCTGTACTGTGTGTATGAAAGACCACTGGGATTTTCGTTTCATTCTTTATTATGAGACCGGAAATACTGCTCAGCCAATCGTGCACGCAAACAACGTCAAATTTGTATTTCTCCTTTTTTATTAGGCCGTTGATGAATTTTGTTGCGCTGAGAATATTATATATGAAAATGTCGTTGAAGAATTTTATGTTGGTGCCCCATTTCTTTAAATCGTCAACGACGAAAAATGGAAAAACGTTGCTTGCATCCGCGATTAGGGGTCGATGAACCTCCACGCCTCTCAGGATTTCTCTGGTTTTCAAATTGCCCCCATTTAGCGTGAAGACTGAAACGTCATGTCCTATGTCAATATATTCCTGCGTTACATTTTCGGCGTACGTGCCCAAACCACCAACAATCGCCGGTGGATATTCATAAACAAAGAAGCCGATCTTCAAGATGTTCACCTGAGTTAAGCTCCAAAATAGTTTCGAACTGTATTTATAGGTTCCTTAAACCGTAGAAAGACGAAAAAATGTTTGTGCAAGGGAGTTTTATGGGCATATTGCGACTCAAAAAGGGCTCTTTTTCTTCAATATTTAGGCTCTCTAAAATATCTGCGGCTTACTGACGGATCTGAACAGTTGTTTCGCCATACGACTATTCTGAGATCCCTAAAGCCCATAAGACATTGATCTCGCCTAGCCGAAGAATGTTGCTGCTATTTCGTAGAGCTTAGAATCAACCGTTTTCCGCTTACCGATAACGTCCTTCAAGTGCACTGACACCATGGCGTTTCCTTGGAGGGCAACCATCTCGCCGAATCTGCCCTCGTGTACTAGGTCAATCGCAGCGATTCCAAATCGGGTAGCTAAAACTCTGTCATACGCGTTCGGAGATCCACCGCGTTGAAGATGGCCCAGAACCACCGCCCTAGTTTCAATGTTTTTGAATCTCTTTTCTATTTCTTTTCCTATGTAGTAGCCTACGCCGCCCAATCTTGCGTGTCCAAACTCGTCTACTCCGGTGCTGTAAACGATTTCTTCGGCCCCTTTTGGTTTGGCGCCTTCGGCGGCGACGATTATGCTAAAGTTTCTACCGCGTTTTTGCCTCTTCCTGATGCATTCACAGATTTCTTCAATCTCGAAGGGCTTCTCAGGAATCAGGATAAAGTCTGCGCCTCCGGCAATTCCTGCCTCCAAGGCGATCCAACCGGTGTATCTACCCATAACTTCAAGGATTATCACCCTGTGATGCGATTCTGCCGTTGTATGAAGCCTGTCAAGTGCTTCACAAGCAATTGCCACTGCCGTTTGATAACCAAAGGTGTAGTCCGTGCCAACCAAGTCGTTGTCGATCGTTTTCGGAACTCCGACGACTGGCAGCCCCATCTCGTGTAATTTGTAGGCTACGCCAAGCGTGTCCTCTCCGCCTATTGCGATGACTGCTTCAATGCCGTTTTCGGAGACGTTTTTCAGAATACACTTTGCTCCGTCTCTTTTCTTGAACGGATTGGTCCTTGACGTGCCTAGTATTGATCCTCCCTTAGGAAGCATACCTACAAGTGTCTTCAAGTCTAATGGGATGAACTCACCTTCGACCAATCCTTGCCAGCCGTCTTTAATGCCTACAGTCTCATATGCATAGTTTTGAATTGCCTTTCTAACGATAGCCCTCAATACTGCGTTTATGCCAGGCGCGTCTCCCCCTCCTGTTAGGATACCAACTTTCAACCTATCTTCCCCTCTCTCGTTGCTAGCATTTCAGTTCTTAACGATAATATGTAAACCGTTGCTATTATATGCAAGGAAGTCGCTGAATACTATTTGCAATTAAAGTTGAAGTAAGGCGGGCGCCTACACTGGTAACGTAAGACTTTGTGAAGGGTATTTAGGTATCCGCTACACTATAGGAAGAGATGTTTAATGCCGAAGACTAAAGCCATAATTAACATTCAGAACGTTGTTGCTTCGGCCACTTTAAATCAGAAAGTTAACTTAAACGCGGTTGTGAAGAGTTTTCCAGACGCAGAATATCGTCCGGACCGGTTTCCCGGATTAGTGTTTAGGCTTAAGAGACCGAAGACGGCTACGTTGATTTTTGGCTCTGGTAAAATGATTTGTACAGGAGCAAAATCGGGACAGGAATCCCGCAGAGCAATCATGAAAGTTGTTAAAGAACTGAAAATGGGCGGAGTAATCATTGTTAGCAAGCCGGATTTGAAGGTTGTGAACATCGTTGCTTCTGCAAGTCTAGGCGGACAGGTAGATTTGGAGAAGACAGTTTCCACGCTTAGAAAAACGTTGTATGAGCCGGAGCAGTTTCCAGGCTTGGTCTACAGGATGGACGAGCCTAAGGTGGTCATGCTGATATTCGCAAGCGGGAGCCTTGTTTGTACCGGGGCGAAGAAAGAACAGGACGTTTATGACGCAGTGCATAAGCTTCATGAAATATTAGAGGAACAAAACCTCATATTCTACGAATAAAACTTACTATTCCAGAGAAGAACTAACGAAAAAGAGCATCCATGGAATCCTGACGAGGAAAAGAAGGAATTATTATCTTTAATCGTTGAGTATCATGACGTGGATAAGGGTTCATAAGTTACTTCAACATAAAGATTGTTGGGTGGAGTGGTATGGAAAACTTTGGAAGATTAAGTAATGTAGTTCTCATTAGAACCTGCCCCTGCGGTATCGTATTCAAAACGTATGATCCAAAAAAAAGTGCACCATGCAAACAGTTGTAGGGCAAGTTACGTTAGGGAAATATATGGAGCCATGATAGTCCAAAGAAGGAAACTAAATGTTATCAACCGATTTTTCACAACAAAAACCATCAACCGACAACTTCACAGAACTCATTTAGTTATAAGCTTTAAGAAGTAAGCTTATGTATTCGGTAAGTCAGCAGACGAAATTTCATGTGACCCAAAACAAACGAAGACTTGACAGAACCCGGAATTACACTACAAAAGGCGCAGACTTCTGCAGCCTTCGAACCTGATTCATAAAACTCCTATACCAATTCTCAATTTCTGGCGAAATGCTCGGCGGAACCTCCTCCATAGCTTTCTCAAAATCGCTGAAGGTAACCTCTTTTGCGTTGATGTCTCTTCTCAAAGCGTTCATGGCGGCCTCCCTGCATACAGATGATATATCAGCGCCAGAGTAACCCTTCGTCATGCGATGCTCCTTGATGTCCACATCATTTGATAGTGGCATGTTCTTCATATAAATCTTAAAGATTTCAAGCCTGGCCGCTTCGTCGGGTTCTGGAACATAAATTAGCCGATCGAATCTGCCTGGCCTTAATACGGCTGAGTCGACAATATCGGGCCTATTTGTCGCAGCTATAA
>JBEKPM010000133.1:0-4980 GCA_049520735.1 Bathyarchaeia archaeon
TGCCGAAAGGAGTTCTTAATCTGGTTACGGGCCCTGGTGAAACCGTTGGGATGTCTTTGATCAAAGATAAACGGGTGAAAGTAATCAGCTTTACAGGGCACAAAGACACAGGCGCTGTTATCCTGAAAGAGGCTGGGCTTAAACGGTTGAATCTTGAGATGGGTGGAAAGAACCCGATCATCGTCATGGATGACGCTGACCTTAAGCTGGCGGTCAACGGGGTTCTTTGGGGCGGATTTGAAACTTCGGGTCAAAGATGTACAGCCAGCTCAAGAGTTATAGTTCACGAGAAAATCAAAGAACCCTTTGAAAAACTGTTGGTTGAACAGGTTCGCAGGCTCAGGCTTGGAAATGGCTTAGACGCAAAAAGCGACCTTGGACCTTTAGTCAACAAGACAGCTCAGGATAAAGTGGGGAAGTATGTAGAAATCGGGAAAAACGAAGGCGCTAAGCTTCTTGTGGGCGGCAGAGTTCCTGAAGAGTTGAAGGGGTACTTTTTTGAACCAACAGTCTTCACTGACTGCACGGTAAACATGCGGATTGCTCAGGATGAAATCTTCGGGCCAGTAATCTCGATTTTCTTAGCACACAGCTTGGATGAGGCAATTGAAATTGCAAATTCCGTAGAGTACGGCTTAAGCTCCTCGATTTACACCAACAACGTAAGCAACGCTTTCGTCGCAATCAACAAACTGCAGGCAGGATTAACCTACGTTAACAGCCCAACCATTGGCGCAGAATGTCACCTTCCGTTTGGCGGCACCAAACATTCAGGAAACACAAGGGAAGATGGACCCGAAGGCATCAAGGAATTCACTGAGTTGAAAACAGTTTACATTGACTATTCAGGGAGACTTCAGAAAACCTACATAGAATAAAAAGCCCTGTAGTTTGAGAACAACCGGCTAAACCGGGTCTTCCCAGAACATTTCCTTTCCTTAAAGTCTTTTGCCATGATTGTTCTTCATTTTTGAGGCGAAAACTGCAAGTACAGAGCAAGTTACAAGAGAAACCAACAATAAGGCAACTGCTTGGCTTGTGAACTCTGGGATAGGTGGCGTATAAGGGGATGGCTGGGGAACCGTAATCGTACCGAAAGCATAGACGCTTTTATCTACTGACCCAACGTAGACTACTCCGTTTGCAACCGCAGGGGAAGAGTCCACGAGATCAGTGGTTCCGTAAGTCCAAACGGTGCTTCCCGTTGAAGCGTTCAAAGCGTACACGTTGTCATCGTCTGAACCAACATACACTATGCCGTTAGCGACCGCGGGAGAAGACTCGACTTGGTTATTTGTGCCGTAGCTCCAGAGTTTGCTGCCCGTTTCAGCGTTCAAAGCATAAACTTTATCGTCTTCTGAACCGAAATAAACGACCCCGTTAGAGACAGCGGGGCAAGAATCTATGAAGTCACCGGTGCCGAAGCTCCAAACTCTGGCGCCTGTCTGAGTGCTTAAAGCGTAAAGACTGTCGTCGTCCGAGCCAATGTAGACTGTCCCGTTGAAAACCGTGGGTGAAGAATCCACGTAGTCGCCGGTCGGGTAACTCCAAATTTTAGTGCCCGAAGCAGCATTCAAAGCGTAAACGTTATTGTCTTCTGAACCGACGTAAACGACGCCGTCGGCAATTGCAGGGGAAGAAATCACCGCGTTACCCGTACTGTAGCTCCATGTCTTAGTGCCCGTTTGAGCATTCAGAGCGTAAACTTTGTGATCGTTTGAACCAACGTAAACGACGCCATTTACAACGACAGGGGAAGATTCCACCTGGTCGCCCGTGGTGTAGCTCCATAACTTAGAACCGCTCGTGGCGTTTATCGCATAGACCTTGTCGTCTTGTGAACCGATGTAGACGACGCCGTTGGCAACTGCAGGGGAAGAATCAATTTTGCCGCCGGTTTTGAAACTCCAAATGTACGCACTGTTTGCAGCGTTCAAGGCATATAGGTAGTGGTCGTATGAGCCGACAAAAACAACTCCGTTCGAGACAGCAGGAGAACTGTAGCTTACAGAATTCTCTGTTGCGTAACTCCATAAAAGTGTGTTAGTCATTGGACCTGTGGAAGCCGAGTAACCCATGTGCGCAGGGTCGTGGCGAAACGTTGACCACCAGTCCACTGATTGCTGTGCCGAAAGGGACGGCGCAAAAGCTACAAAAATCGACAAACATAGAAGACCTAAAACCAACGCACCGAGAGTTCTCTTCATTAATGTCAGCTCGATAATTTTACAGTTAAATAAACCACAATGAACGATAGCTTTTAAGATTTTCCTTTAAAGCAAGCAAGTTGCCACTAAATCCTGCAAGGCGGCAATTAGAAGCCCTAACGGGTTTAGGAAGTTTGTATCCGGTAGAGGTAGAAGGTTTTCCTGCCCATTTCGCAATCGGGAATTTCATCCACCTTTAGGCTTTTCAACCAGTCTTGAACTGTATTGAAACCGGATTTTGCAACGTAGAATCCCAGATTAGAGGGCATTGTGTTTGATGGGGAATTTACGTTGAATACAGTGACTATTAATTCGGGTGTCGGATTATTTGGGTCAGTTTGGCTTTCAGGGTACCCTTTGCAAACTTCAACGAATTCTTCAAACTTGACGTTTAGGTTTGAGTCAAAACCCTTAATCCGATAGTAGGAGTACTGGGGGTTTTGAACATCTGTGAGGACGAAGACGTCGCCACTTTTCTTAAGGAACTCAAGGGCATGAGGGTCAACCTCGATTTCTAAAATTTCTGAATTACTTTCGCTCATCCTGATCTTCACCCGCTAACGATTCCACTATTTACTAAGTGCATCCTATTTTAATATTAAACACTATCTACGCCTGCTCGCTTAATTTTGGGAAATCAAGAATCGCATATCATCTAACTGTCAAATGAAAACGTTATATATTTCGGCAAGTTTCCTTGGCAAATAACTCTTCTAATAAGCAAAAAATATAAGCGGCTGTTACGCATGCCAATGGATGACCAATATGGGTGTAGTTGAACTTAGACTTTCAATGCTAGCGACCCTTACTGTCATCATCGGGCTGTCTACGCTAGTCTTGACTGGCGTTATGTTGTATTTCGGCGTCTTCAACATAATTGTAGTGGGCATAATCGTTGTAGCCATAAACGTTGCTCAATGGCTCTTCGCACCGTACCTGCTCGGCGCTGTCTACAGGATTCGAAAAATTACAGACACTGAGAATCCGCAACTTCACCAAATCGTCAACAATCTAAGCAAGAAATGCGGTATCCAAACCCCACAATTAATGCTAGCTCAGGTTCCTATTCCAAACGCTTTCGCGTACGGTTCGCCACTTGCAGGCAGCCGCGTCGCGGTAACTCCTGGATTGCTGACAGCGTTGAACACTGACGAGGTTGAAGCGGTTCTAGGGCATGAACTCGGACACCTCAGAAACAAAGACGTCCAAGTTATGATGGCTGTTTCAGTCTTGCCGTCCATCTTTATGTATGCTGGTTACTCACTGATGTGGTCAGGAATGGCTTCTGGCGGAAGGAAAAACAACGGCAACGGCGCAATAATCGGCATAGGTTTAATGGGATTCGGGTATCTACTTACATTCTTCACGTTATGGTTGAGCAGAATACGTGAGTACTACGCGGACAGAAACAGCGTCCAAGTGGTAGAAAACGGCGCATGGAAGCTCTCGACGGCACTCGCGAAGATCGTCAGCGCATCAAAGAAACCCAGCAAGTCAAGAGGCCAAGGACAACAGCAAGGCGTAAGTGCTTTCAGATGCCTCTTCATCTCCGACCCGGGCAATTCAGAACAAGCTGCGAAAAACATCGACGCATCCCTCATGGTTCAAGAAATCCTATCAAGAAAAATAACGGGCGCAGACAAAATGGCAGAAGCTTTGTCGACCCACCCGAACATAACCAAGCGGCTTCGTGCACTGCAGCAGTTAAGCCAGAATCCGAATACCTAATCTTCTTAGGCATATTTTTCTTTTTGGGCCAAAGGGTTTGTCCATTTGATTATTGCGTTAACGGAGTTCTGGTTGAAGCCTTTGAATCCTTGACTCCGCTGGATGTTCTCCAAGTGGCTACCGACCGCCCCATTCCGAAGAAAAACCGATGCCTGCTCACTGCTTAAGCTATGGTTTTCCAGGAGCAAATTCAGTTTTTCGCCGTGGACCTGCCACTTCTCAGACTCCGTGAATGCTGTTTGAGGAACGGAAAATTGGAGAAAGGCTTCATCATCTCGACGCCTAAAGCTTTGAGGTCTTCTCGGGCAGCGTCGAACCTGAACCGCGCGGTTAAGTGATGCATCCCAGCTTCAAGGATACTTTCCCCATGCAATCCAACCCATAAGCCGACTGTCCCCAGCCGGCTACGGGTTTCAAGTGTTTTATGAGCGAAGTCAATGTCTTTTTCCTCAGCAGATAAGTCGACGTCGGCGAAAACAACATTTCTTCCATTTTTGTCCTCCAAGATTTGTGCGCCCCAGCCAGCTTGGCCACCTGCACGAAAAATTTCGCGCCGCTCAAGCCCAAGATAATCGAAGAGGCAAATTAAAGCGGCGAAGTTCCCGCGTGAAGACCTGAAGGTGTGGTGGTCAACGTTTCCCCACCCTAAGCCTACTTTGTCCTGCCTGCTCTTCTGAATTTTGGTTGCTCTGTTTCGGGTTTCCCAGTAACGCCTTTCCGCTCTAAAGAAAGCATCGGCTAACCTTAGCTTGCTAAGTTTGTTTTCGAAGTTCCTCAGTAGTTTCTCAGTTTCGTAAATTCCTTCTTCAGCAGACTCGAATCCTCGTTTACGCGATTCTAACGTACTCAACGCTTCAATGTACGAGTCAACATTGCCTGTGTCTTCAACAGAGTATCCTGATGAGCCCCGCCTCTCAACAAAAGAAAAAGTGAACTACTCGCCCCTTACGGGGCGAGCATCCCCAATTACGACCTGTTGATGTATTCCTCGATTTTCGCGCTAGTCACGACGCCTGCAGTTCTTACAGCGTATCCCTCTGACCAC
>JBEKPM010000134.1:0-12944 GCA_049520735.1 Bathyarchaeia archaeon
CAGCATAGCTATCACACCGGATGGAACCCAGTGCTCTTCAAGCCAGCGGTCTCGTCAATGCCTAGCTGTATGTTCATGCATTGAACGGCTTGGCCTGCGGCGCCTTTAGTCATGTTGTCGATCGCGGAGAAAAGCAGCAGCCGATTCGCATGCTCATCGATTTCGAAGCCAACGTCGCAGAAATTTGTACCCAAAGTCACCTTGGGGTCAGGCAGCTGATAAGGCCCCTTCTGATACTTCACCAAACGCACAAACGGCTCGTTCCCATACATACCCCGTAGGGCTCGCCAAAGATCCTTGTTCTCCAGCTTATGCTTTGGAAAAGTGTGAATAGTTGCCAAAATCCCTCGAACCATATTAACCGCATGCGGAGTAAACGAAATCTTTACGGGTTCACTACCTATCGCGTTAAGTTCCTGTTCGACCTCGGCGGTGTGACGGTGACCAGCAACCTGGTAGGGGCGAACTCCACCGAAGCGTTCAGGGTGATGGGACGAAACAGTCGGTTTGCTACCTCCCCCTGAAGAACCAACCTTCAGGTCAACAACAATCTTGTCTTCTTCAACCATCCCAGCCTTCACGACTGGCGCCAAACCCAGAATGGCTGAGGTTGCCATACAGCCGGGGCAAGCGATTATTTTGGCATTTTTGATTTCTTCACGGTGAAGTTCCGGCAACCCGTACACTGCGTCTTTGAGCATTTCGGGGTGAGCATGCTTCCAACCGTAGTAACTTTCGTAGTCAGCCGGGTTTTTGAGGCGGAAATCAGCGCTCATGTCAATTACCTTTAAGCCAACCTCCAGAAGTTTCGGCACAAGATTGACCGAGCCTCCATGTGGAGTTGCTGTGAATATTAAGTCGCAGTTTTCCCGCAGCTCGGCCACGTCCAGCGGCACAAATTTCAGCTGGGTTAGCCCACGCAGGTTGGGGTGAACGTTGAAAACGTACTCTCCTGCGCTTTGCCGTGAAGTAACCATAGTTACTTCTGCTTGGGGATGAAGAAGCAGTAGCCGTAGCAGTTCGCTGCCAACATAGCCTGAGCCGCCGATTATTCCAATTCGCACCATACTGTTGTCTTCCTTTTTCTTGATTAATGATCAATTAAGCTTTGAGCGCCCTTCAACAGGGGAACTGCAACGTTAAGACCAGTTGCAAGCCGAGTGTTCTCCCAGAACTCAGGGCACGAATTTGATTCATGAAACATAAGCTCGCTCTTATTTTTTTCTACACTCTCTTCAATAATGTTCTTAACGTTTTCGTAACAGTCACTGTTAGCATAAACCTGAAAAGCCTTCTCAAACTTGGTGGTCCACACTGGAAAATCGGTCAAGCGCATATCATCCTGCTTAACCTTTTGGACAGGCAAAAACGCTATCCTAGCCTTGTCCAACTGACCTTTAACGTAAGCATCATCGACGGTTTTGTTTTCTTTAACGTTCACCATCGCGTCCAAAGCAAAAATCCATGCATCGCTGCCTTTGCCAAGGGTTTTGCCACATCTCACGGCGGTTTCCTGAACACTTTTGGGCAGTTTGGCGCCGAAAACCAAGTTGCCGAGGAAAGTGTTTGTTCTGAAGTCCTTGAAGCCTGCCCGCGCCATCGAAACTGGATAGCAGACAGGTTTTTTGCCTTTTTCTTTTGAAAGAATTATTCGCAGGTCGTAAAACCATTTTTGAACCAGTTCCTGCGCGACCACACCGACTGGGTTGATGATTGATGGCTTGGTTTCCCTGATGTTGGCGATAAGTTCTTCACTGTTTTTTGCCAGCATAATCATTTTGCCATGGGTTCCAGCGTCAGCCTTAATCACGATGCCGTCGGAGATGGGGATTTCCTGCTGGAGCAGTTCTGCTATGTCTTTTTCGTTGTGGATTTCTTTACCGTTTTTGAGGGCGTCGGTCGGGTCGCATGGCACATATACTGTTTTGGGAATCGGCAAGCCTTCCTTCCACAGACTAAGCAGGGTGCGGAGCTTGCTGTAGCAAACAAATTCGACTTGAGATGTGTTTAGCGTTTTTTTGCCAAGTTGCTCCATGATATACGAGGCTTGGAGTCTGCGGTTTTTGCTTTGAGCACGATTAAGCACGACCGCGACGTCTTTGATTATTCCCGTGTAATCCTTGCCCTTTGTTTTAGCCGCAAAACCTTCTTTAGAAATCGAAAAAACGATTTTTCTAAAGGGCAGAAAAGTCAAATCCACACCTAATTGCTGCGCTGTGAGCTTGATGCCGTTTTCGTCGTTTTCAGACCGCTCATACAAAAGGGCAATGCTCAACGCTGCTTCCACCAAAAAATACTAAAAATGAAGTTAAATGAGGGCTTAGCAGTGAATACTGCTTATTCTCCCCAGTCTTCCCCTTCAATCGTTAATTCTTGAAGGTCCACGCAGCCGCCTTTAACTTGTTTGACTTCAAGTTCAAGCCCGCAACCCGGGCAACTGAGGATTTCCCCTTTCTCTGTGTCAACGGGAACATCAAGTTCTGCGTCACAGTCAGGACATTTTGCCTTCATGCCTTGCGAATTTGAATTTACAGGTTTAATCATTTTTTATTCGTCACTTTATTTTTTCTATCGGAAATGACTTTTCCATTAAATCAATACCAAATTTAAACATTGTGACTAATTTGTTACAACTTGGACCGCTAATGTTCCATTTGGTGCACAACCAAGCAAGCATCAGATAAAGAATCAGTAAGCAATCGTGTTAAACTTGGCGAAAAACGTACCGCCAGCCGAGCGATATCAAGGGAAAGCGTTAAATTTTCCCCAAAACAATAACCCTACGGCGGCACAGATGGACGAAAAAGACAAAGATATAATCAAGCTTCTAAAAGACAACGCACGTGCAGGCTACGGAGAGTTGGGCCGGCAAATCGGGTTATCAGAGGGTGCGGTTCGCTTTGCTCACGGCAAACACAGCTTACCCAACACAGGAGGTTTCAAAGAAGATTCAAGCAATCCCAAACGTGGAAACAACCTACGAAGTCAGCGGCGAATACGACATTGTCGCAGTCATTGGCGGCATGAACATGACTGAAGTCAACGAATGCATCGAAAAAATCCGCATGGTTGAAGGTATAGTCAAAACCAACACAATGATCGTCCTGCGCAGCTCATGAGACGCTTTTTCCAATTTTTGAGTTGCTAAAAAGCTTTTTTCTCTTCAGACTGTCGTTGCGTTGAACAAACATTGCGTTGAGAATAGAATGAATAACGCTTATTAAGATTCAAGATACATGTTTTTTCGAGAGAGCAGAAATGAACGAAAAACTTCAAGAAAGCGCTCAACACCTCAAATGCTTTGGCAACCTGGAAATCGAAGCCTTCCGCGTTTACGAAGCAATGTCCAAGAAAATCAATCAACCTGAAAGCAGCTTTATCTTAGGCTTAGCCTATGACAGTTTCAAATGCTCCAAAATCCTTCAGGAAATACTTAGTCACCTTGACCTTTCAGAAATCGAAAACACAGAATGCAAAAAAGAAATAACCGAGTTGGCCGCTGAAATCTCGAGATTCACCAAGATAGTTTCAAGCATCAACAATCTGAGCCCACTTCTTAGCTGCGAAATACTTAGTGAACTAATCAACATGGAAGACCTTCTCAACGAAACATATGCAAATTACCTGCAATCCTCAGCGACCAAGTTTGTCGCGGACGAATTTTCAACTCTGATACCGCAGAGCTCAAACAATTTCAAGCGGATCTTTGAATGCTTCGTGCAAGAAAAAGAAGAACACCGTCAAACCCTTATCGAAGTTATCTACAACCTCGAATCCAAGGAAGCCGAAAGAGTCCGGCACGTATCACCCGTCGTCAAATACCAAAACCCCGATGCCTGGTATCACGAATCAACAATCCACGCCTTCACGAGAATCCCACTGAGAGCCAAAAACCAACCATAATCCAAGACTCATTAGCCTAGTTTCCCTGTTCCTTAGGTAACAGGGGGGCTAATTTGGCTTCAACAGACCTCTTTTTGCCTCAGTTCAGAAAAATTCCGCTTGTCTTTTGTTTTCCGCTGAAATTAATTGTCTGACTCTGCGCTCAATCTCTTCTCTAATTTCTCTTACCTTTTCTATCGACTTGTCTTTAGGGTCTTCTAGAGCCCGGTCAACTGTTTCCTTGAAGAAGGGGCCGGGACAAATGTCTGGAAGCCTCGCACCATAGTGATTATGAGATCAGCTTGATTTGACATCGCGATAGTAGGCATCTTGGGCGTGTTAAACGTCAGGTGTGGGGTTTTGACTTCTGCTTTTGGTTTTCACTTTCACTTACCTCTCCCCTTCGTTGAACATTAGTTTCACAGTTCGCCTTTTAACCGTCACGACACGATAAACCGAACTCACAGGTGATTGACATCAAAAAGAAAACAGCCTTCCTAGCAACGCAGGAAGAACTTCAAGTTGACTTGACGCTTCACGATGTTCCCGCTTCTCTGGTCGGCGAGTTTGCAGAAAAAATCGTGAGACCCTACTACAACAGCAACCTAAACGCCGCCATTCAAGACCTGATCAATAAAGCCATCACAGAACAAGAGTTCGTACACTCACACATAACCCACATTAAAAAATGATAACCCAACTATTTGCGTCTAGACTTCTCAATCTTCTCTACAGACCCAGCTGCTGTTCCTATGTAGGCAAGGTCCGTTAAACCGACAAAAAAGCCCGTTTCAACAACGCCTGGAACCATTTTGACCTTAACTTCTAACTCCGCGGGGTTAGCGATTTCGCCGAAGTACGAATCTAAGATCGCGTTTCCATTGTCCGTGATTGTTGGGCCAAGTTTTCCTTTACCTTCCCGAACAACAGGCTTCCCGCCGAGGGCCATGATTTTTCGTTTAGCCAGCGAAATGGCGAAGGGCAAAACCTCAACGGGGACACCTTGACCTTTTTCGCCCAGCAACTTAACTTTCTTTTGCTCGTCTGCGATGATAACGTTCAGTTTTGAAGCGGCCGCAACTATTTTCTCTCTTGCTAAAGCCGCGCCCATTCCTTTGATAAGACATAATTCCGGGGTTACTTGGTCGGCTCCATCGATGGTTACATCGACTTCGGGATGTTCATCCAAAGTTGTTATCGGGATTCTACATTCGACAGCCAGCAAGAAGGCCTGATATGAAGTGGGGATGCCCATCATATGCAGGTTCTCACGTTTCGCTCTTTCGCCCAACGCTTCTATGGCGAAAGCGGCCGTGCTTCCACTGCCTAAGCCGACAATAAAGCCATCCTTAACATGCTTAACCGCCGCCAGCGCTGCACTCCGCTTTGCCTCTTGAATTGGATCATGGTCAGCTTTCAATTTCCATCTGCCCCAGCTTATCTAAAACCTTCTCAACTTCACTTCGAATGGACTCAATCCTTTTCTCCGCCTCAGTCTTGGCATCAGGCTTCTCTTCAGGCGGCTTGCGTTTCCTCTTCTGCTTTTCCTCACCTGCTGCGTCTTCCTCTTCCTCCTCAGCCTCCTCAATTCTCTCCATTTGGGAAGCAGCCCCGGTTGTGGGCATTTTAACAGGTATCTCTTTTATGGGTTTGATGTCGATTCGAGTTCTTAGTTCCTCAACCTTGGACGTTAGTTCGGTGAAGCGTGTGCTGAAAAGTTTCATCAAATCTTCCTGCATGTCTTCAAGGTCGTGTAGTGCAACTATGGATTCATCTTTCGAGATGGATTCTTTAATCGACATCATTCTTGCCGTGTAGGTGCCAGCAAGCTTCTCGCGTTCTTGCTCAGTGATTTTTCCTTCAGCCTGAGCTTCATAAAGACGACGGATTGCATCACCAAGAATGTCCCGCTCCAAATCCAGCATCCGCAACTCGTTTTTCGCGTTGGAAGCGGTTGATGATTGGACGCTTTTTGAGATTTTGAAAGGTAAACTTGAATAATCAAGATTTGGGTCACCCGCCAATGCCTGAGTCTTTTGCGGTTTTTTCTTCGGCGAGTTTTTGGTGCCGAGTTGTCTCATGGCATAAATGACTACTCCGCATGCGGAAATTATCACTACCGCGACTGCAATGACCGTTAACGGATCGTCATACCAAGCCATGCCAAGCTGTCCTCGGTATCTTGATTATGTACCATTAATATATAAATTATACAAATGTCAACGATTGTTTTCACTTTTGGCCGTCCAATGTTTTAAGCATGCTGCCCGACTGATAACCGTCCAAATCAAATGTCACGTACTTGAAACCAAGCTTTTTTAAACGTTCGGATATCTCATCCAAAACGTTGACGTTGCAGAAAGCGACCCGCTCCATTTTTCCCACTTCTATTCTGGCTAAGCCATTGTGGTCCCTTACCCGAACCTGCTTAACCCCAGTCAACGCCTTCACTACTTGTTCCGCCTTATCAATTCGAGTCAACTTTTCAGCAGTAATTCTCTCGTTGAAAGGGACCCTCGACGCCAAACACGCCAGAGCAAGCTTATCGTGAACGCTAAGCCCCATTTCTTTGGCTATTTGCCGAATTTCGCTTTTCGTAAACTTGTTAAGCATCCAAGGGCTGCATACGTTTATTGCTTCCTTAACCGCTTGGAATCCTGGTCTGTGATCGTTTAGGTCGGAGAAGTTTGTACCTTCAAAAACCATCTTGAAGCCGAGTTCGTGTGCGAAGTCGCTTAGGTTTTTGAGCAATTCTTTTTTGCAGTAGTAGCATCGGTTTTCTGGGTTTCGGCTGAAATTCTCGCTTGACAGCTCGTTGGTTTCTATAACGAATAGTTTGATACCGATCTCTTTGGCTACTTTCTTGGCATCCTCCAGCTCTTCAGAAGTATAAGTTGGCGACTTAGCGATGACAGCTACAGCTTTTTCACCCAGAACCTCGCGGGTCACAGCTGCCAAAGTTGAGCTGTCTACACCTCCTGAGAAAGCAATGACAACCCCGTCTTTGCCAGTTTCGCTGATAAAACGTCGAAGCTGCTCGAGTTTGCCGCTTAAGTCGCTCATGACAATTACCCGTTTCGAATAAAAAGTTCTCTTGCCCGCGAAACCGCCATCTCTGAGAGTTCCCTTATGGGCTTACTAGTTTTTTCTGCGAGCGTTTTAAGATCATCGTACTCGGGTTTTACGCGTATGATGTTGCCGTCTGTGTCTTTAGAGATTTTAACTTTTACAAGTTCCCTTGATTCTCCGACAAGTATGTCTACAGTGCTTAGTTCCCGATTTATTCTGTGCCTTTCACACGGGTAAACTCTGACGCCAAGAGTCCCTGTCTCTTCAATTAACACGCGAGAAAGTCGTTTGGCATCTTCTTGGTCGGCGATCACCTTGACTATTTGCCCAGGCCTGTTCTTTTTGGTGAACATGGGAATGACGCTTACATCCTTTGCCCCTTCGGCAAGAAGCTTGTCGACAGTGTGCCCCACGATTTCTCCTGACACATCATCGATGTTGGTTTCCAACACGGCGATCTGATCCGTCACCAAGCCATTCTCTAGGGGCTTACCTAGCACTATTCGGAGAATATTGGGGATTTCAGCAAAATCTTTGCCGCCTGCGCCGTAACCTACCTTCAGAGGAGTCATCTCAGGGTAGAACCTGTTCACTTCCTCTGCCAAATTAACGATCAAAGAAGCCCCAGTAGGCGTAGCTAATTCTGACTCGACAGGCCCTCCTTTAATCGGAAAACTTTTCGCTTGAAAAATAGCCAGAAACAGCCCTCCGCCTACAGATACAGGCGTCGAAACGATCTTTGCTTCGAAGAAGCCGAGGTCGTCCAGTGCAACGGCTGACCCGATTATCTCTGCGGGGGTGTCGACCAATCCGACCTCGTGCATGTGCGCGTCGGCTAAATGATGCCCATGAAGTTTTGCTTCCGCCTCAACGAGAGTGTGGATAACGTTTAGAGCGAACAGCGTTGCCTTTGCGGAAAGCCCTATCTTTTCCGCTGTTTTTTCGACTATCGCGATTAATTGTTTGCCGTCTTTTCTTGATTTTCCTTCAGCGGTAACATCAACTTTGGTCGCTCTGAACCCCTTTCGCATAACCTGCTTGATTTCAATGGACACGTTTGTGTAACCATACTCGACGCTTTCTAAGCTTTTTATTGCGGTGGTCACTTTATCCTGGTTTGCACCAAGATCCAGCAGCGCGCCCAGCATCATGTCCCCTGAAACGCCAGCAACCTGGCAGTCAACGATAACTATTTTAGAAAACTCAGCCATTATGTTTCGACCTGATTAAGTCATGAGCAATTTGAAGGATATTTTGGAGAAAACTGCTGAAGGCAAATTAACGGTTGAGGAAGCAGAGAAACTAGTTCGTTTGCAATCTATCGCTGAGCTTGAGGGCGTAGCGAAAATCGATTGTAACAGGGAACAGAGAAAAGGCATTCCCGAGGTAATACTGGCAGAAAACAAGACAGCAGCTGATGTGGTTGACATAACCCTGCGGATGATGCGAGAATGCGGAAGAGTCATAGTCAGCCGTTGTAGTCCAGAACAGATTCAAGCACTCAAAAACATGTTACCCCACGAAGCTGTTTTTGAGGTTAATGAAAAAGCAAGAATAGCAATCGTAAAAACCAAGGGTTTTTTCGTGAAAAGCACTGGCGGAAGGATTGGAATTTTGACGGCGGGTACTTCTGACATCCCTGTGGCTGAAGAAGCAAAGGTAATTGCCCAAGAGATGGGCTGCGAAGTTTACGCTTCATACGATATTGGCGTCGCTGGAATCCATAGGGTGCTTGGGCCCCTAAAGGACTTGATAATGAAGGACGTTGATGTCATCGTTGTTGTTGCAGGCAGGGAAGGCGCCTTATGCTCAGTTGTCGCGGGGATGGTTAATGTTCCAGTGATTGCTGTTCCAACATCTAACAGTTACGGTTTCGGCGAAAAGGGGATCGGCACGCTTATGGCGATGCTTCAGTCATGTTCGCTGGGTCTTTCAGTTGTGAACATTGACGCGGGAGTTGCGGCTGGCGCAGCGGCAACATTAATCGCTAACCGCGCCGCCAAATTCAGAGAAGAATAACCTACAACTGTTTTCAAGTGAAACTTCATCCTTGAAACCTCCGCCGGATAGTATTATTTATCTTTAACAAGTTACCATTTTCTGTTTAGACAGCGAGGAATATTTGTGAGTTTCGAGTGAAATGGTTACGTCAGAGAAAACTAGGCTTGTCGTATTCGATGTTGAAGGAGTTCTGGTTCCGAAAAACCGCTTCATATTTGAAGTGGGAAAGAAATTAGGCTTGGCTCGGCTTGTTAAGCTTCTTTTTTTCGGTTTCCTCTATGAAGCGGGGATTATGCGGCTCGATTCGGTGTTAAAGCGTTTGTTCAATGAATTGGAAGGAGTAAGGGTTGACGTTCTAAAGGAAGTCTTCGAAAAAATTTCACCTATCACTTACCTCAAAGGCGTCTTTTCCCAGATAAAGGCTCGGGGTTGCAAGATTGCCCTAATCAGTTCTGGATTGCCGACAATGCTTGTTAAGGAACTATCAGATGCCTTGGGTGCCGAGTACGCTTACGGGGTTGAAGTTGAAATCATAGATGGCAAGTTAACAGGGAAGATCTGGGGGGATGCTATTCAACCTGAGGGGAAACTGAAGATCGTAGAACAGATATTGACCGCTGAGAACCTCGGGTTGAGAGATTGTGTTGTAGTAGCTGACGACAGAAATAATCGTTGTATGTTTCTGCCTGGAATGCTCAAGATCGGTTTCAATCCTGATTTCGTGATACGGGTTAAGGCAGACAAGGTGGTTAACGGCAAGCTATCAGCAGTCATCCCGATATTAGATGGAAAACCGCGGAACCGTTCCTTCCCCTCGACTAACGACTTTGTCCGCGAAGACATTCACGCCTCTGGAGTGTTCATGCCTGTTATTGCAGGTTTAATCGGTGTCCCCGCAGTTGGCACACTAATTCTCCTCATAGCCGCCGTGTACACAGTTTCTGAGCTTTGGCGTCTAGAAGGAAAAGAACTGAGGATAGTTTCGGCAGTAACCCGGCACGCTGCATCCCAGTCTGAACTGTACGGGTTCGCTGCTGCACCACTTTATTTTGCAGGCGGCATCCTGTTTACACTGATCGTTTTCCCTCATCCTGCAAGCTATGCGGCAATCGCCATGTTCTGCCTAGGCGACAGCGCAGCGTCACTTTTCGGAGGCTTAGTTTCAGATTCTTTGCCGTTTAACAAGGGGAAAACTTGGGAAGGCTCATTAGCCGGGTTTTTCTTTGCATTTTTGGCAGGCATGTTCTTTTTACCTACCCATCCGCTTGTTGCACTTGCTGGAGCAGCAATCGCGATGACTGTTGAGGTTCTCCCTTTGCCGATAAACGATAACGTTCTGATTCCTGTAATCACGGGGGCAGCTTTGTCACTACTGGTTTAACGCTACGACAGAGTTCAGGTAGTCTTTGACGAAATACTTCTTGCGCATCTGGACTACCATGTGCCCTTCCTCTTCGAGAAGGCGCTTTTGATTTTCAACGCCGCCTGGATACTTTTCGTTTAAGAACCCGCCGGTTTTGAGGGTACGCCAGTAAGGAGTAATATCAACAATACCTTGCAATCTTTGTTCTTCCGCCGCGTAAGCAGATATCCAAGCGAAAATGCCAGTCGTCAAGGGACAACCAATTGTGGCGGCGTGTTTCTTTGCAAGGGCTGAGCGAACCTCGTTAATCGTGGTCAGTTTGCCTTTGGGCACCATCTTCATTAACTGATCAACCTCGATCGGCGCAGGGATAACTAATGTACCTGTGCCCCATTTAGCCGCCATCCTGCCCGTGAGCGGCTCAACTTTGGGGTAGCCCTTTCCGTTGTTGAGTTTCTCCTGCCAAGTCGCCCTCTTCTTAGCCATACTTCTAACCCAGTAAATATGTAGATGGAGTAATTTAATGAAACTTTCTAAAAGCCCGTTTTTCGAGTAATTCTTGGCTCAAAAGAGAATCAGTAAGTGAAGGTTATTTTTTACTTTGCATTTTGATCAGTTCTTGTTTTTGAAGGTGGCTCATTTTTTTTATTTCCCGTTCACGCTTCATGGCGGCGCTTCTGGAACCAAACAGCTCGGTGTAAGCTAGTTTTTGCGGCTTGTGTGATTTGGTGTATCTTGCTCCAGTGCCGTTCACGTGTTGCTTGGTCCTGGCGTCTATGTCTTTGGTGTAGCCTGTGTAGAAGGTGCCATCGCTGCAAAGCAAGATGTAGATGCAGAAGGACGTTTGCCTACTGCCCCCTTACCTCTCGAGGCATGTAATCATAAACGATGCCTCTTTGAATCGCTCTTTTCAGGTAGGCTTCAGGGTCTATTTCTTGAACTTTCGCATGGTCCACGTCGATAATGTAAATTTCATGGATCCGCGCATTCTTTGTTTCTTCAAGTGTGACTGGCGGTTTCTGGTAATAGGCATCGCAGAGCCGTTTTATCTGCAGGATTTCCCAGTCTTCACGGTTTCGAGGCGGCTTAGCCAAGGCACGGGGAAACGGCAGGATATAGTGGGGCGGCACACCCAAAGCGAATTTTCCTGCGAAGCTGCTATACCTGATTATTTTGCTTGCCAAACGCGCTGATGTGTAAGTTAGCGGCGCCAGGGCGTTTTCAGGCGGGATAAAACCCGTTTCAACCTCAACGATAAGGTTCCCCAAGCCCTTTGTGGCGAATAAATCGCAGGTTAGAATCTCGTTGAGAGGGTTTTCAATTTGGACTTCGTAGCCTTTTTCAACTAGGTACTTGGCGCAACCAAGCTCCATCACAGAATGGTTGATCTTTACAATGTTTTCTTTTCGTAATTCTACGAGGCAGTTCTTGAGGAAGTTAAGTTTGTTTTTAACTTGCTCATCAGAATCCTTCGTTAGCCTTGTCAGAAAAAACGTTAAATCCTCTTCGAACTGTTGCCTGCTGCTCATTTACGTTTCCTTTCCAAATTGACCTGACATGTTTACTTAAACTATTTGGTTTTAGAATGCATGACGCTAAAAACAATTGGTCCTAAAGAAACAAGAGGATTTCTTTTACTAAAACTGGTTCCAAACCTGCTTAAGGCGGCGAAGACTCGCGGCTTTGGCTGAATCATGTCTAATTGCGCAGTTTTTCGAATGCACAATTCAAGCAGGTTTGTACAAGCAAGCTTAAATAGAATTTTCTGCTGATGTTTATAGTGTCCAAGTTGAGAAGCAGGCTGAATCCACTAAGCTTGGAACAGGGTAAACATTGACTTTGCCGACTTAGTTGTCTCAAAAATAAAAAAAGAAAAAGAGACAAAAATCTTTGCGGTTGAGTTAACAGCTGGCTGAACCTTGCTAGTTGATCAGGCTTTGACTCAACTTGGAAACTTTTGATTATTGACATCACGTCATTTTTGTGGTGGAATCTAGCCACTAATACTAGATATCCCCTCGCCCCCTCTCGCGCAAAAGATGTTTAGCGCTTTTTGTATTGGTTTTGCTCACAAACAGTAGCCTCTCCTATAGGGTCGCTGTCTCTTTCTCTCCCAGCCTACTATCTCGGTTCATTGTATGATCCGAATAGGCATTACCCAGATGAGCCAAATAGACAAAAACCTGAAAAGCTGGGAGGTTGAGCTGATCATGATTTTACGGAAGCTAGTACCAGCCTCGTGTAGTTGACGTCGATCTCCATGATTTTGCAGCCTTTGAACTCTTTTGACCCGCCTAAAATGTTCCTGACTGTCACGTTATCGCCGTCAACCTTAACGTAAATCACATCTTTAAACTGGGTTTTCCCATCGAGGATAACATTGAATTCGCACATAATGGTCAAGCTAAGAAAAAAGTTGTTCTGCGTAATAAGGGCTTTCCAAAAAATGAGAAGAGAACTCCAAAAGCAAAAGGTTTTTTCCGCAAAAAATGAAATCTAGTCAAAGCTTAAACCACAAGCTTTTTATTGATTCAGCAGTGTATTTTTAAAGAACATTTAAAGAGGCTTGAAAATGAGGGATCGTCACCTCAATCGCTGGGATCGTCGGGTACTTATTCTTTGATTCACC
>JBEKPM010000135.1:0-4957 GCA_049520735.1 Bathyarchaeia archaeon
GCAACTGAGTGCAGCCATCACAATCTCTTGATAACATTCTTTCGCCTTCTATTAGTCCTTCAGGAAAGGACTTGGGAACTCTTAAGTATATCTCACAGATTTTCCAAGGGGCTCTCGAAATATAATTGCTATTGCATCTTTTCTATAACAACGTAACTGTTGTCAGGCCACATTGATAGACTTTCGCAGCTCTTTCGTTCACGGCTTCTAAAAAAAGAGTTAAATTACTTGCATACCAAGGCATAATAAGGTGTTTTTATGAGTGGACTTGAAAGCCGATTGATCCACCTGCTAAGAAGCGATTCGTACCTCGCACCGTTCTCTGATCAGATTCAACATCGTTTGGAGCGTATCGAAGAGACAGAGCAGTGTCTCACACAGGGGAAAATCAGCCTGGCAGAGTTTGCTTCCGGCCACGAATATTTCGGCCTACATTTCCAACGAGGCGAATGGCTTTTCCATGAATGGGCACCAAATGCAACCGCAATTTACCTTATAGGAGACATGAGCAAATGGCAAGAGCAAAGAGAATTTAAGCTGGAAAAGATCAACGATTACGGTGTCTGGGAAATTCACCTGACCGCCGACAAACTGAACCATGGTGACCTGTATCGACTCCGAACTCACTGGGCAGGAGGCGAAGGCGATCGCATTCCAGCCTACGCTCGACGGGTTGTTCAAGACCCAAAAACTTTGATTTTCAACGCCCAAGTATGGTCACCACCAGAGTCGTATCAGTGGAAAATCGATTTCAAACGACCTAAAGAGGCCCCATTAATCTACGAAGCTCATATCGGTATGGCACAGGAAGAAGAAAAAATCAGTTCCTTCCGGGAATTTACTCTCGGAGTGCTTCCTCGAATCGTACACGCGGGTTACAATACGTTACAGTTGATGGCCATTCAAGAACATCCTTACTATGGATCATTTGGATATCAGGTATCAAGCTTTTTCGCTCCTTCATCGCGATACGGAACACCCGAGGATTTGAAACTCCTAATTGACACCGCTCACGCCCAAGGACTCACCGTTTTTATGGATCTGATCCATTCCCACTCCGTGTCCAACGAGGTGGAGGGATTGAGCTGCTTCGACGGGACGCTATTTCAGTATTTTCATAGCGGCCCACGCGGAACCCACAAGGCATGGGATTCACGTGTCTTTGATTACGCCAAACCTCAGGTTCTGCATTTTTTACTTTCCAATTGCCGATATTGGCTAGACGAATTCCACTTTGACGGCTTTCGGTTTGACGGCGTCACCAGCATGCTTTACCTGGGACACGGTCTTAAGAGAGTATTTACTTCTTACAACGATTACTTTGATAGCAGCGTGGATGAAGATGCTCTTTCCTATTTGGCTCTGGCCAACAGAATAATTCATGATATCCGCCCCGACACCATCACCATAGCCGAAGATGTCAGCGGCATGCCCGGATTAGCCGTTTCACAATCAAAGGGCGGGTTCGGTTTTGACTATCGCTTCGCAATGGGAGTGCCAGACTACTGGATCAGACTAGTAAAAGATTTCAAGGATGAAGACTGGCCCATCGGGCATCTTTGGTTTGAACTTACCAACAGCAGGACAGACGAGAAAACCATTAGTTACGCCGAATCTCACGACCAAGCATTGGTAGGAGACCAAACACTTATCTTCCGACTGATCGGCGAAGACATGTACCACCACATGTCTATCGATGATGACAACGCAAAGGTCGCCCGTGGAATGGCATTGCACAAGATGATCCGCCTGATAACCCTAAGCACAGCCAGCAACGGTTACCTAAACTTCATGGGCAATGAATTCGGTCATCCAGACTGGATAGATTTTCCCCGCGAAGGAAACAACTGGTCCTTCAAGCATGCTACTAGACAATGGTATCTCGCAGACGATACCCACCTGAAATATCATTTACTGGCCAGATTCGACCGCGACATGATCGCACTGGCCAAGACACACCACCTACTTGAAACATCAATCCCGCAACTATTGCATGAAGATTCCACAAAGAAAGTAATAGCATTCAAGAGGGCTGATCTGATTTTTGCCTTCAATCTTAATCCCCATCAATCCTTTACTGATTATCGCTTTGAAGCTCCCCCTGGAAAATACCGGATGATACTAGACTGTGATGCTCCAAAGTACGGGGGATATGGTCGTCTGTTACCTCAGCAGGCCCACTTCACTATCGTAAACAATACTGAAGGAAAAAATCAAAATGTGCTCAGCCTCTATCTGCCAGCTCGCTCCGCTTTTGTCCTCTGCCCGACCATAGAAGACCAATAACCATAACATTCCGCAAACAGAGAAAAAGAAAGTAGTTACCAATCTTGGGAAATATTTCAGGGAGTGTTGAACATGGGCCTCGAGCTTCTCATGTCTCTGGTTAACTTAAGTATGAGTTGACCATATAAAATACAATTCAAAAATAGTTTGGAACTAAAACTGGTGAACATTTTGAGAATCGGCTTTTTTGTTTATGAATATCCTCCAGCGATTGTTGGGGGTTTGGGAACGTATGCTGAAAATGTTACGCAGGAATATGTTGACATGGGACATGATGTTTCAGTCTTCACACTAAATTTTGGGGGGAATTTGAAAACCCGAGAAATCCTGCGAGGCGTGGAGGTTCATCGACCCTTAATTGCTGATGCGAGTAACGTTTTTCCATTTTTCGTGGTTGACGATTTAAAGAAATGGGGAACTAACATAAAATTCTTCAATGACATTTTCATGTACAATATTCTCAGCGCGACTAAATTCATCAACGGTTTGATAAAAAAGGAGAAGTATCATTTTGACGTTGTGTGCGTACACGATTGGCTAAGCAGTATTTCCGGTCTGGTGATAAAGAATGAAACAAAAATCCCCGTAGTTTTTCATACACACAGTACGGAATGGGGGAGAAGCGAGGGTCAGGGATCGGAAGTAGTGTCGCATTTTGAAGATGCAATGGCTCACAACTCCGACAGGATAATCACCGTCAGCTACGCCATGCAACAAGACCTAGTTAAGCATGGTTGGTCGTCATCAAAAGTAAGCGTAGTTTGGAACGGAGTGGACCCTGACCGTTACAACATGGCAAAATGCAAACCCGAGGACATAGCAGCAATTCGCGAAAAGTATGGGGTCCCAAAAGATTGGAACATGCTTCTGTTCGTGGGAAGGTTATCTTGGGTAAAAGGCGCTAGAAACCTTGTGCTAGCAATGCCCTCTGTCTTGAAGGAATATCCTAACACCAAACTCGTAATTCTAGGCAAAGGGGACGAACAAATAATAACTGAAGCAGCGTACAGGTTAAACATTACAAACAACGTAGCTTGCCGCTTTGATTTTGTTTCTGAACCCGAGAGAATCTTGCATTACGCTGCTTCCGACATATGCATATTCCCATCAGTCTACGAACCATTTGGAATTGTTTCCTTAGAGGCCATGGCAATGGAAAAACCAGTCGTCGTAGGCGCACGCGGTGTAGTAGGTTTCAGAGAACAAGTACTAAGCTCCGGTCCCGACCAGAACGGCGTGCACATTAACGGCGAAGATCCTCTCGACATAGCTTGGGGAATAAAAGAGACTCTGCGAAACCCCGAAAAAGCCAGAAATTGGGGTGAGAACGGACGCAAAAGAGTAATAGAGTATTTCACATGGCGCAAAGTTGCAGACGAGACACTAAAAATCTACGAATCCCTACTATGAAGAAATTCAAGAAAGCTATCTATTGTTATCTTTTTCATTTTTTTCCTTCAACCAATGGGGCTTGAGTAACTTGCCGTCCCCCTTTTTGATGTTTCTTTTTGGAGACTTGAGTTTTTTGAGGCATTGGTCTAGCCGAAGAATGTTGCTGCAATTTCGTAAAGCTTTGAATCAACCGTTTTTCGCTTACCGATGACGTCTTTCAAGGGCACAGACACCATGGTGTTTCCTTGGATAGCAACCATCTGGCCGAATTTGCCCTCATGTACTAAGTCAATGGCAGCGATTCCAAATCGTGTAGCTAGAACTCTGTCATACGCGTTCGGAGAACCACCACGTTGAAGATGCCCCAGAACTACCGCCCTGGTTTCGATGTTTTCGAATCTCTTCTCTATTTCTTTTCCTATGTAGTAACCTACACCACCAAATCTTGCGTGCCCAAACTCGTCTACACCGCTACTATAAACGATCTCTTCGCCTCCTTTTGGCTTGGCGCCTTCGGCAGCGACGATTATGCTGAAGTTTCGACCACGTTTTTGCCTCTTGCTGATGAATTCGCAGACTTCTTCAACATCAAATGGCTTCTCAGGAATCAGGATTACATCTGCCCCTCCGGCAATCCCTGCCTCCAAAGCGATCCAGCCAGTGTATCTGCCCATAACTTCAAGGATTAATACCCTATGATGCGATTCTGCCGTTGTATGAAGCCTGTCAAGTGCTTCACAAGCAATTGCAACCGCTGTTTGGAAACCAAAGGTATAGTCCGTGCCAACCAGGTCATTGTCGATCGTTTTAGGGACTCCGACTACAGGAAGCCCCATTTCGCATAGTTTGGAGGCTACACCAAGCGTGTCCTCTCCGCCTATTGCGATAACCGCTCCAATTCCGTGTTCCGAAACGTTTCTCAGAATACTCTCTGCTCCATCCTTGCTCTTGAATGGATTAGTCCTCGAAGTGCCTAGTATGGAACCTCCCTTAGGGAGCAAACCTACAAGAGACTTCAAGTCTAACGGGATGAATTCACCTTCAACTAATCCTTTCCAACCGTCTTTGATGCCTACAGTTTCATATCCGTAATCTTGAATCGCCTTCCTAACGATAGCTCTCAAGACGGCGTTGATCCCAGGTGCATCTCCCCCACCGCTCAATATGCCAACTTTAATCTTAACATCCCCTTCCCACTATCATTTCATTCGCTCCAACAAAGAGGACCACGCCTCTATTATAGATGAGAACCAGCTTGTCATTAATCCAGGGAGTTATA
>JBEKPM010000136.1:0-4948 GCA_049520735.1 Bathyarchaeia archaeon
AAAGCCAAACGCACATTCAGAGCAGTTACCAAAGCGATAGATTCAGGCTTAGTCAGGTCGTGCCATGACCTCTCAGAAGGCGGGTTGGCGGTCGCATCAGCGGAGATGGCGTTTGCCGGCGGTTACGGTTTGCAACTGGATTTAAGCAAAGTACCGGGCAAAGGTCTGGAGCGCAACGATTTCACTCTGTTTTCTGAGTCGAACAGCCGATTCCTACTTGAAGTGTCAGAGCAGGACAGGGAAGACTTTGAGGCACAAATGAAAAATAAGCCCTGCGCTCGAATCGGCACTGTAACCAAGGAAGAACGGCTTGTTATTAACGGGTTGAGCAAGAAAATGGTTGTCGACGCTTCACTTGCAGAGCTGCGTAGAAGCTGGAAGAAAACTTTTGGAGGAGAACCAAAATGAAGCAGGAAGAAATCAAAGCCTGCATCATGCGTGTGGGCGGAACCAACTGTGACGCGGAAACCCAACGAGCTTTTCAAGAGTTAGGCATCCAAGCTAATGTCCTACATGTAAACGAACTGATAAAACTGCATAGCCTTCTTGATTATCAGATGCTGGTTTTTCCAGGCGGCTTCTCGTTTGGAGACTACGTACGTTCAGGCGTAATTTTCGCGAGGCATCTCAGCGCCAAGTTAGGCAAAGAAATGGAAACCTTCATCGACGAAGGCAGACCAATTTTGGGCATATGCAACGGCTTCCAAATAATGGTCGAGTATGGTTTGCTGCCAGGATTCAAAGGTGTAAGTTCATACCCAGAAGCCACCTTGACCACCAATGAGCCTGCAGGCTTCAAGTGCCAGTGGATTTATCTCAAACATGAAAATCGAGGAAAATGCGCGTTCACAAGCAAAATCGCCTCGGGCAAAGTGCTTCGTATGCCAATTGCCCATGGTGAAGGCCGACTGCTTTTCCCGAAAGAAAAAGAGAAAGCTTTGCTATCGGAACTAGTCGATAAAGACATGATTGTTTTCCGTTACTGCGACAAAGATGGCAACGTCGCCGATGGCAAATACCCGGTCAACCCAAACGGCTCGTTCTACGACATCGCAGGCATATGCAATAGGGAAGGAAACATCTTGGGACTTATGCCTCATCCAGAAAGAGCTATGTACTGGTGGCAGCAACCCGACTGGACGCAGCAACAACAGATGCCTCACTACGGGGACGGAAAACTAATCTTCCAAAGCATAATCGACAGCCTAACCAAAAAATGCCCGTAAATCTTCAGAAGAAGGCAACCCCGACCGAGCACCCATCTTGGCGATGCATCTTGAAGCCACAAAATTACCGAAGCGCCCACATTCGAACATGCTTTTCTCTTTGATTAACCCGTAGAGAAATCCAGCGCAGAAAGCGTCTCCTGCTCCAGTAGTGTCAACGGCCTTAACCTTGAAAGGCTCAATTCTAAGCCGCTCCTGCCCGTCAGTGACGTAACAACCCTTATCGCCAAGCTTGACGGCCACAATTTTGACACCGGCATCAAGCATTAAATCAGCTGCTCTGCGGATATCAGGTTCTCCTGTTAGAAGTTCAAGTTCGCCAGCGTTAGGCATCAAAACATAGGAGCTTCGAATTATCGGTTCTACGGCTGCAAAACCTTTCTGTGCATACAATGAACCCGGGTCAAAGCTGATTTTGACATTGCTGCTCAATGCACCTAAGAGCTTTTTTTGCGCCCGAAAAGATTTCTCGCCAACAAAGGATGAGTAATGCAGAAATTTCGTTTCAGATGGGTATGCGTAATTGATTTCCCGAGGCTCAATTGTGTCGTTGACGCCTGGGTTAACGTATAGGGCTCGTGCTCCTTTCTTGTCTACGAATCCCAAGACTGAGCCGCTTTTTCCATGCTTAGCCTGAATGATTCCTGCCGTGTCGACTCCTTCAGTTTTGAAACAGTCAATTTGCAGTTTGCCTTCCCGGTCACATGCCACTTTTCCAATGAAGCCGACTTTGCAGCCGAGCCTTGCTAACCCGACGACAGTGTTGGCCGCTGAGCCGCCGCAGGATTCTGTGTAATCTTCAACGAAGCTTTCTTCTTCCGGGCCAGCCAATTGTTCCACTTTCAGAAGGGTATCAACGTTAAGCGCTCCGAAACCCACAACATCAAATTTTGTCATGAAAATAATTCCTTCAAGTTTATTTTGTGATCACCCAGCTTGCCGCCGTAGTTGCCCGCGGAAACCTTCATCACGCCATCAACATCCAGGACAGCTTCGATTCCTACCTTGGTTGCCTGCTTTACCGCTTCTAAGGAGACCCCATCAAAGACTATTTCGGCTATGTAGCCTACACCGTCGGGTACGCGGGATTCTTTGCCCAACTTCTGCTTAAGGGACGGGCAGTAAAGGTGATTTGTAGTGGGTCCAATCTTGGGAAAATGGGTTTCTGGTTTAGAACCCGCTGAGCAAACATCGAAGGGTGTAACAACGCCAGACAATTTGTGGATTGCAGCCAAGGCTTTCTCATCCGCAGACTTTAGAGCTTGTTTGGTTTTGCAAAGAACCCAAAAGTTGCCGCCCATAACCCCGCGAGCGTAGCCAAGGTAACGTTCAATCACGAAGTCTGGAACCATTAAGGGAACCACGATTACTTCTCTGCCGAACCGTTTTTCAACCCACTCATAACCGTCGCCGCAATGTCCAACAGTCTCCATCATGTCCAGTTTGCCCTCATGGTTTGGCATGGCGTCATAGACGGCGGTGAAGGGCTTAACTAAGATGTCTTGGCGAATGCGGTAGGAAAGTTCAGTCTCGAATTTTTTGAGGGATTGTTCAAAGGTTTTTTTAGGGTTGATTTCTCCCCAGAACTGCAGCAGTACTCCTAAGCGTTGGTCTGGGGTTTCTTTTTGCGTTAGATATCTTTCAACTCCACCCTCTGTTCTTCCGATTACGACACAAGGGGTTGCCGTCGAATCTTCAGCAGCCTTGCGGAGGGTTTCCTTGTCGTCGGCGGTAACCATTACACGGCAAAAAAGTCCAGTAAAAGCTTCAGCGTACGTGTCCTCGATTTCCGTTTTTGACATTTTACCCGAGTTTCCCAACTGCTACGCCTCGTACTTTCTTTCTAAACGCGCTGCTTTCTTTTATTATTATTTCCATGTTTTGGTCTGTCACTATTTTCGCTTTGGGCAATGCGTCAGGATACAACTGCGAAAGCTGTTTAAGCAATGAAGGATCAACTTCGCTCTTTTTGAGGATTTCATAACTCCAACCTTGAAGAGTATTGAAAGCTTTTTCTTTCCCGAATCTTAAGAACAAATCTGCAATGACAGCTGTAACAAGGCTACTTTCTGATAACACCGCAACTTCGGCGTTCCTAACCGCATACCCGTTGCCGTTGAAGGAAACTGCTAATCCGCTGCTCTCGCGCACCAGCCTGAAGGCTTCCACATCGGTGATGCTGTCACCCACGTACATAACGTCTGACAGTTCCCCGCCCAAACGCTTCACTGCATCTCGAATTGCCTCAGCCTTCTGTTCCCCACCGACGGTGACGACGTCTGTGAGGAATTTGCCAACGAACATCTTCGGGATTTCATTCCAGAAGATTTCGTCTAACCGCTGAATGGCCACTTGGTCGCTGACTGAAAAATCTTCGATGGTTTTTGAAGACCCAGGAATATCGATTAAGGGCATTTTTGCGATTTCTTGGGCTATCTGTTTTAGGCGGTCTTTTTCGTGCGGGGTTATTGCGCATTTGTCGAGTCTAAGTTTGGTGCAGTAGGTGTTTTTGTATGGGAAATCTGTGGCTTTGCAGAGTGCTTTGATGTAGTGTTCGTAGCTTGTGCTGACTATGAAGGCGTCGGCTATGGCTTGAACGTGGTGGAGGGTGGTTTGGCTGTTGGCGATTAGGAGAATGTTGTCGGCGGAGAATTCTTCAACCTGCTTATCAGATACGCCGTATGCTTTGAAGAAGGGCAAAATAAGCTTGAGCGTGCTTCCTGCTGAGTAGCTGGGTTTGTGCAGAACATCAGCGAGCACGTCGTCGTATTTGCTTATGTTTGAGAAGAGTTTGTCGCCGTTGGGAATGAAGTTCGCGGCTAACTCGAAGGCGTTGTCGTTTTTGCTGATTGGTCCCTCGCAGTCGGAAATGAAGACCCGTTTCACGCCTTGCCCCTCAAACTCTCCATGTGCCTGACGGCTTTGGCGATGTGCTGTGTTGAGGCAACGTCAGTTCTGCTCCATAACCCGCCGCCGCTGATTGCTCGAGTTCCTTCAAGGCTTATGCTGCGTGCTTCCTCGATGCTTTCGCCTATGCCTAAGACGCCAACGGCTCGGGATTTGAGCGCGAAGTTTTTGCCGTCTCTTGTTTCCATGGAGCCCGGGTAGATGCGAATGCGATTGCCGTATTTCTTAGAGAGTGCTTGGGCTTTCGACAGGTCAACCGATGTGTTAGCTTCTGCTATGTTGGCTTTGTTCGGGAAGACTTCCGCGTAGCCTCCGTAATCAAGCGGGACCTTATAGGTTAAGACGGACGCGGCATTCTCCATTTTGACGCTGGTCAAGTTTCCTTCTATCATCTTGAAGCAAACGTCAACGAAGTCATCCTTGATTAGCGCGAGAAGATTGATTATTTCTGGGTCGCCGGGGCGACTGTTGTTTTCGAGAACTTTGATTCCGTGGCCAGTATGCATAAAGGCAAGGTAGAGCGGGACACCTTTGAGGGCAGAATCATCCTTAATTTTGGCTTTCCACCCTTTGAAAATCTTGTTGGCCAACGCCAGTTCCTCTTCCCGATCAGCCGCAGTTAGAAAGGGCAGTTTGTCGTCAGCGTCCTTGTATGAGCCCATGCCGCCCGTGTTCGGTCCTCGGTCGTCGTCAAAGGCACGTTTGTAATCACGCGTGTCGGGAAGAGCAATGAAGTGTTTGCCATCGCAGAAAGCCATGAAGCTGGATTCTTCCCCATCAATTTTCTCTTCGATTATGACGTTGCCGTACTTGAA
>JBEKPM010000137.1:0-5790 GCA_049520735.1 Bathyarchaeia archaeon
ACATGGCTGATTACACTGTCTTTTCCCGCTGCATCCATTCCTTGAAGAATAATCAGGAGGGAATAAGTGTGACTTGCCCAAAATAACTCCTGCAACTCGATCAGTTTCTGAGTGTTTGCCTCAATGATAGCTAACCCCTGTTCTTTTGCTTCCTTTTTGCCTTCTTCGTCTTCAGTTTTCTCAGCCCATTTCGGAACCCAACCGGGATCAAAATCCTTCAAACTGGTCTTCTTACCAAAGGGCACCTTGAAATCTTCTGAATCCATTGACATCTAAAATAGCCTCATTGAGAATAGGTTACAGTGCCTAATAATGGCTACTCTAGAGAAAACAGCCATCGGGGTCTAATCAAAAAATCCACTAAGAATGTGGTGTGTGTGATTTCTTGAAAGCACAAAACTGAGAACGATATTACTGGAAAAAAAAGTCTATAAGAAAAACAGGAGAACAAAAAGAAAAAAGGAGAGAAGAAGCTAGCCTAGATCTTTATCTTAAGTTGTGATTCCGCTGTTTGTGGTTTTTGTCTTTTCGGGGGTTTCTGCGACTGTTTCCTCTTTTTTCGGCATCTCAGCTTTGGCTGGAGTTTCCAAGGTCGCCGCGCGTTTCTTTGTTGAAACGGTTTTTGGCTTTGGACTGGGCTTTGGGCTGATTTTGGCTTTCGACGGAATCTTGGCTTTTGGAGCTGGAACTTCTTTGCGTCTTAAAGGAGCTTCTTTAGGTTTGACATTGATTTTCTTTTTGGCGTTCCAGACTGGAAGTTCACCATGTTCAACTTTGTACTTCGCAAGCAATTCCTCTTGCATGATTCTTGGTTTGTCTGTTAGAATCCAGCTTATTGTGGCTTTTTCTATATAGCCTTGGTTGAAAAGCAACTCGTTGATCTTCTTGGTGTTTTTGCCTCCGTATCCGGCCAAATACCCACCTAGAATTCTTTTGCTGGGTTTTTTTGTGCGCCCAATGTATAGAATGTCAGATTTTTCTTTTCCAGAGGGTTCTTTGTCAACTATCACTATGACTGCAGCTTTGTCTGAAGGTAAATTTGAGAGAGCTAACGTTTTCAAAGGTAACCATTCGGAGAATCCTGTTTCCATTAAAGTTTTAGAATTCATGTTTCACTAAGAACTGCTAGAAGGATTTAACTATTTCTAAGCCTTGAAACTAGCAATTTACGAATCCGCGCTCTGGGAGTTGTTTAAATCTTGATCATGTTTTCATTGCAAAGCAATACCCTGAAAACAATGAGAATTGGACGTCCAAGGTTTGCCATAAACCCTCGAGGCATTTGAAATGAACACGTGCTTTGACCCTAACTGTACTAGGATAGACTCAAGTTATTGCCGTTTCGGGGCCGAAGCCATCGAGAAGCTTCTTTTGACTATTGAAGGTCAAATGAGCGGAGTCGAAAAAAATGAAGACATAGAATACGTTCACAAAATGAGGGTGACTTCACGTAGAATAAGAGCCGCCATGCCACTTTTCAAAGAATGTTTCCCGAAGAAACGCTTCAAAAAATGGTTAAGCGAAATCAAGAATGTAACTCAGTTTTTAGGCGCCGCAAGAGATTTGGATGTTCAGATCTTGTTCATAAAAGACTTCATTCAACAGCTTCAACCAGCCGAGCCCAAAATGGGAATGGAGGCTTTGCTTGAGGCATACGTTGGTCAGAGAACAGATCTACAACCCAGCATCATCAGTGGACTTGGAGAGCTTGAAAAATCAAAAGTCCTGCAGCTAACGGCGAGTTACTGTGAACAAATCATAAAAGAATCAGCCAGCACACCCTTCAACTTGTTCTCGGTCCGCGAAAAAGCCTTCTGGCAAATATCATCCAAACTAGATGAATTTTTAGCCATGGAAGATTGTGTCCATAAGGAAAACGAAATCCTCAAACACCATGAAATGCGGATCCGAGCCAAATGGCTAAGATATACTTTGGAAGCTTTTGCACCGCTCTATGAACAAGAACTTTCTGAAGAAATAAAAATGATGAAGAATTTTCAAGACAATCTTGGCGAAATGCACGATTGCGACGTATGGATTGAGGGTATTCCAAAATTCATTGAAGAAACACAAAGGAAAATGACAATAATCCCAGAAAGCGAGCAAGCAGCCGGTGATCACAACCAAGATCTTCTCAACTTCCTCGATTTTATTAAAGAAAAAAGAAAGAGTCAATATCAAGAATTCGTCAGTTTCTGGGACGAAAACAAAAACAAAAACGCGTTTGAGGAATTAAGGAAAAACGCGAGCGCCGGCTTCACAGCAGCTGGATACAGAGCGAAAGAAGAACTGGCAAATCCTTACGTCAAGATTGGGGTAATTGCGGATGTTCACGCAAACCTAAACGCACTGGAAGCTGTGTTTCAAGACGCGAAACGACGTGGAATAACTGTTTTCTTAAACGCTGGTGATGTGGTAGGGTTCGGAGGTTTTCCTAACGAAGTTGTTGAAGCCCTTTACTCAAGAAATGCTCTAAGCGTGATAGGAAATTTGGATATCGAAATCTTGGACAAGAACAAAAAGGGCAAAGGTCTCAAAAAATTCTCTATAGAATTCGCCAGAAAAGAATTGAAAAAATCTCACGAAACCTATCTTCGCGCATTGCCTCTCAAACTCGAGCTTGAAATCGCTCACAAGAAACTTCTTATGATTCATGGAACACCCGACGCAGTTAACGAACCTTTACTTCATGAAACGCCAATGGAAAGATTTCAAGAAATAGCGAAAACCGCGGGCGCCGACATAATTATCTTTGGGCATTCGCATGAACAGTTCACAAAAGAAGTTGACGGAGCCTTATTCATTAACCCAGGCAGCGTGGGAAGACCTGGGGATGGAAATCCTCAAGCCGCCTACGCCGAGATCACAAGCAACCCCTTTTCTGTTGAATTAATTAGAGTTAATTATGACGTGGCGGCAGCGGCTGACGGTTTAAGAAGGAGAGGTGCTCCTGAAAGTTATGCCCAAATGTTGCTTCGAGGACTATCATTAGATAACATAATTGCAGAAGACAAAACTAAAGAACACGATATGGAAGAAAGGTGCGTTGAGACGACCATAAGCTGCCAAACCATTTCGCAGACATATTGGCCGGATTTTAAGCATGCGGAGCAAGTAAGAAAACTATCCATGGAACTCTTTGACTCCCTACAAGATCTACATAAGCTCGACAAAAGGGAACGCTGTTGGCTAGAATGCGCTGCGATTCTTCATGACATCGGTTTGGCGTGGGGACCAAAGGCACACCAAAAGAATTCAATGAAACTCATTCTAAACGAGACAAAACTGCCCTTTACGTCAATAGAGAGACAGGTCATAGCGAACGTTGCGAGATATCATCGCAAGAGTTGCCCAAGAAATAAAGACTATGACTTCATGTCGCTTAGCACTGATCTGAAACGAAAAGTCAAGATTTTAGCGGGTATTTTGCGTTTGGCTGACGGTTTAGACTTCTCTCATCAATCAATAGTTCAAAAGGTAGAAACCCACGTAGCTTTTGAGTACGTAACAATTGAAGGCGTTGCCCTCTTGAGCCCCGTGGTAGAGGAGTTCGCGGTAAACAAGAAAAAAGAAATGTTTGAACAGTTCTTCAGAAAGAAAGTTGTGGTTGCGTGGAAGCAGGCGAAACCCCTTCAACAACAAACAAGCGAGCAAACTGGAACGGCAATGCAAGAGTCAACCCCTCCAACCAAAGGAAGCTTGACTACCCAAACCAACGACAAAATGGATGCAAACCAGTCGCCCACGACAACACAGTAGCGTTTTTAGCTGAGAACAAACTACTCAGAAGATGAGGCTTGTTGAAGTGGCGAACCCAAATCAAATTTTTTGGCCGATCGGTTTTGAACCAGAAAAGTGTCCAATTCATGTTCACAATGAGCTTGTAATTTCCGCTCTTCCCGAAGTAGTGTGGGCGTGACTGATACGAGCACAGCTTTGGCCAACATGGTACCCTAACTCAGCCAACATCCAATTTCTGAACAGCCAGCCGCCTAACCTTGCTTTAGGAACAAGGTTTCGCTGGAAAACCTTCGGCGTAACCATAGTTTCAACAGTGCTCGAGTTCGTGCCACTCGAACGCTTAGCTTGGGATGCCCATGGCAATGGACTTGATACTTACCACGCATGGCTCATCCAAAAAACGGAGCAAGGCTGCAATGTTATAATGGGGGAGACACAGCATGGATGGCTCAACCGACTAGAAAACGCCTTAAGACACAAAAGCATACAACAGCAACAACAAATTTGGCTGGAAGGCTTGCGCGCAAAATCTAGCAGTGGTTTGCCGCCTACCCCGTAAGCTTCTGCAGACTGCTTTCGACGAGTTGTTTTTTTCCGCATTCTGGGCAGAACTTGGCTTGGGCAGGTATCTTTGTGTTGCATTTGGGACATATTTTCAGCAAGACGGGTTGATGTAGGGGTTTGCCGCAGAAGTTGCAGTAGTTTGAGTTCGCTGTAACTTGAGACCCACAGTTTGTGCACCTCACGTATTGCTGATTGTAAGATGGAATTGGAAACATAAGGTAAGCTGAAAAGATGTTTCGGCACCGCAAATACTAGAATTGTAACTGACTCTTTTCTCTTTTGTCTTCGAATCTTCCGCAGAAGTTTTGGTGCGGTCACCGGGACTTAAACCCAAACCAGACTGATGGTATGAGAAGTGTTAAACGAGCTGGGCGCTCATGCCATACTATGAGCACCTTAGTTTGTGGGTTGGATGTGCATAAGGACAGTACTTATGCGACTATTTTGAATTCTGAAGGAAAAATAGTAAACCAGACAAGAATGAGTAATGAAAGAGTGCTTCCGTACCTCTCACATTTTGACGTAGGCAAGGTTGGCATGGAATCCTCCAATCAGATTGCACCGCTGTTCAGGCAGTTGACTGCCAAAGGGTACAATGTTGTGGTTTGTTGGACGCTTTGCCACTTGCGTACTTTCCAGATGGCGAAATCGCCAAGCTCAGAGAGAAGGTTAGACGTAGAGCTTTTCTAGTCAGGTCACGCGTTAAGCTCAGAGTGAAAATTAAGAGTGTTTTGACGTATGAAGGATTGAAATGGCCTTCTGATCATGGCTTGTTTACCCAGAAGGGTGTGGCGTGGCTTCATAGTTTGAATCTTGATTCAGTTGAGTGTTATCTGCGGGTTCTAAAGCCGTTGGATGATGAAATCAAACTGCTTTCTAAGGAACTTGTAGGAATAGCTGAGGATGATGAGGAAGTAAAGTTGTTGATGACTATTCCAGGAATCGGCTACTATACTGCGGTTATGAAAAGCGAAATCGGCGATATAAACCGGTTTCCGTTTGGTGAGAGGCTTTGTAGTTACGCTGGGCTTGTGCCTTCTACGCATGCTTCTGGAAAAACTGTTTGGCATGGAGGCATCACTAAGGAGGGTAGTCGGTGGCTGCGTTGGGTTATGGTTGAGACAGCTCAGACGCACGTTCACAAATATGACACGTCAATTACTAGAGCTTATAATCGGATTGCGGAGAAGAGAGGCAAGAAGATCGCGACTGTCGCGGCTGCCAGGAGGCTTCTTATGTGCAGCTATTCGGTGTTGAAGAATAAGAAGCCGTTTTACGCTCAGGCCTAAACCTTTTCCTCGTTGCTGCGCTGTCTCTTTGGTGTGGACGTTAGCGCGATTGAGGAGGGTCTGGATGCGGAGCCATAGTGCCCCTTTTGTGGGCGAATAGGCGCGTGCCCTTCACTTCGACGAGGAATTAACTAAGGAATTTGACTAGCATGAAGAAGAAAGGAAAGACTAATTAGGAGACTTCACATAGGCGCGC
>JBEKPM010000138.1:0-5247 GCA_049520735.1 Bathyarchaeia archaeon
TCTGTGGCGTTGGTCGGGTCAATTGTTAGGTTTGTTAAGTTAAACTTTGCAGGTTTAGTGACGCCTCCGATGACGCCTTGATTTTGAAGGTAAAAATAGGCTCCTGCTGCCCCGCTGATAATCATCAAGTCAATTATTAGGATCGCTTTCAACTTAACCGAGGCTGAGCGAGAAAACATTAAAGCACTCTCACGTTTACCATCGTTACTATGCCATGAGCAACATTAAAGCCTTTTTGGCTTTTGGAAAAAACCATCTAAAGCTTTCTGTGTTGCTGTAATTAATACCCCAGCGGGATCGCAAAAGTTTCCTTTTTCCCTCCATTTTTTTGCCTATCCAACTTTTTAGAGTTGAGCGGGGCTTGATTTGGATTTTTTAAGTATTTTTTGACCTTGGCCACTTTATCCTTCATGCATCGGTGCTTGTCCCTGCGGTCATCAATGCGCAGCGTTGACACCATCCTTTTTGCCCCCAACGCGGCAACGGCTTCATGCGCTTTGCGGACGGCTTCAAATATCGCATCGAGGTTGTCTGCGGCGAGATTTGTTCCCATAGGTGTCTGACACTGGTTTCGCCTGAGCCGACGGGCACGATACTGAACTCAGCCATGATCATGTGATTCTTAGGCAAACAAGGCGCGCTCCAGACTCAACTAGTTTTGCTTGGCATATTAAGTTTCTTAACGTAGGCGCTAGCGGCAGATTAGGCAGATTTGCTTTTCCGCGTCAAAAGTAATGTTGCCGCCAGGCAGAAAACGATGAGAACTGCCAGTGCGAACGCCGTGTACGCCAGCCCGATTTGGCGGTTAAGAACTTCATAGACACCGACCAGCCCGAACACGATAAATATTGCTGCTGAAGCCCATTTAAGGATTTTTTCCGGAATATGCTTACCTAAAACGACTCCTACTGCGATTCCTATCCCATCAGCAACCAGCATGCCCAGCACTGCCCCAAACAGGACGGCTAGGGCGCTTTGGTATTCGGCGGCTAAGCTGATGGTGGTTAACTGGGTTTTGTCTCCGAACTCTGCAATGAAGAAGGCAGCAGCGACCGTTCCGACAATTCCGAAACGGCTTGGCTTGGGGTTTTCCTGCTTCGCTTTTTCAGGCTTGAGAGTCCATAGGCCGAAGGCAATAAATGAGAGGGAAGCAGCGAGGGAAATGATATCAATGGGCACGACGGCGGTTATGACTTGGCCAATGACCACCATGATTGCAAAGTTCGCCATTGTAGCAAGAAAGATTCCAAAGAGGACTTTGTAGGGGTTGTGTTTGGCGGCGAGAGACATGGCTATGAATTGGGTTTTGTCGCCCATCTCGGCCACAAGGATGAGGCCGAAGGAAGCTGTGAAGGCTGCCAGACTAAACAGCAACACGATGTTTCATCATTTGTCCTGATTTGATGGATTTATTTTTTCCTGCCTATTTATTTATCTTCCACCCAACAGGGCATGCTATAACGGGGGTTTAGCGATCTTTTGGCTGCTCAGAGTCTTTGTCCATCGCATGAACTCTTCTTCAGGCGGAGCTTCGCTGTAAAGCTGCTTGCGTCTTGATTCCAGAAACACGTTTTCTTCGCCTGCGTACTCTGCAGCCGTCAAAACGCCGTGACCCGCTGCCGAGGCCGCCTCGAAAACCCCGCTTAACTTGCGCCGCCACTCTTCGCCCCGTAACGCATGATGCTCAACGATTGTGACAGGCACTGCAGCCGCGATCTTTTCAAGGTTCCGAAGAGCTTGCTCCAGCTGGGCTGTTTCAACCCTGCTGCCTTCCAAATAAATAGTAAGTCTTCGGCCAAAAGGATGCCTAAACTTGTTGCAGCAGCCATCTATGGAACAGCAAATGGGGCGGTATGTAAACATCAAGGAGAAGGCATTTCAGAAAGGAAACTTGAAGAAATCTTTGGTGTGACCCGCAAAACAATACGCAGATTGTCCAAACTTCTTTTATGATTTTAGGGAAGATCAAAGTTTTAGAAAGTTAGTTGGAATTGAGAATTTAACTTTTTGTCCACGCTAGGCCATGTGGCTTGTTCTTTTTTCAGTTTCTTGACAAAGCATTGGTGTCTGTTTGGAAAAATTTTGATTAGAATTTGAATCAGAGAAATGAGCCTCGCTCTACAATTGGAATTGCCTAACGATGTAGTATCATAAATCAAATTTGCTAGAAGTGCGGTCTGCAAGGTGAAATCTCTTGGAAGTAGCTAAACGACGTTCAGAATTGTTAAAACTTGAAGGCTTGGGTTACTCCCAAGCAGAAATAATAAAACAATTAAGCGAAAAAAACGGCTGCGCAGAGCGAACGCTCTACAACGATTTCGAAACCCGAGCAAGTTGGCAGCCCTACGTGCAGTGCGTCACAAAACCCGAAGATGTACTATTCAAAATAACCAACAGATACGAACAAATCTACCGCCAAGCAAGCCTACGAATGCTCTCATCCAACAATCCAATAGTCCAACTAGGCGCTCTAAACACAATGCTCAAGGTAAATTCGATGATGTATGAAACACTCGTATTGCCCGACCTTGTTTACAGATTAAAGGCTCTCGAAAAGAGGGCGGCTAATGGGGTTTTCGTGCCTTGAAAACTTCACAGCTTTGCTGCTTCAACCAATTTTGAACAAATTGTTACTAAATTTTGGTTATGCTATCGTTGTTGTGTTCGAAAAACTTGGCAGATGGCAAACAAAAAAAACGGAGAGGTAATGTTTGGTTAAAAATTTCGGATTAGTTAAGAGGATTGATACTTTGTCAAAGAAAATCAACGACCCTAACCCTGAAGAGATAATCCATATTGATTTCAAGTCTTTCTCAGACGCTGAAAGGACCCTTTTCCAAAAAGTCGACGAAATAGAAGAAGAGTGGCGAAAAACCGGAGACGAAGAAATTCTAATCAAAAACGCAGAATTACTCCTCAAACCCTCCGAAGTAATCTTTAGGCGAATAACAGACCTTTACTGCTACGTTGCAACGACTTTGTTAGCGGGTGGCCAAAACAAAGAAATTGTTGATTACTTCTTTAAGCTGCATTTTTACAATTTCGAAACAGATCTATCCGAATGTCTATCCCATTTCCGTACCTGGACCGATAAAGACAAGGAAGAATTTCTTTCAGACCTAAAAGAAAATGGAGCACATATGTTTCGCATTCCAAGAGGATACAATGAAGACAATTGTAAAGACATTGGCGCTTTGAAAGACTCAAAAGATTTAGATGAAAAGAGTGATCAAAATCTCAGGGAAGAAGGAGGTTAGGTAGCTTTTTTTATTTTTACGTTCAGGTAGCTAGCTAGTTACGTCTACCGTTTTCTTAATTGTTTATACGTTAACTCTGTCCAAACGCATTTCCTTCTTGGGAAGCGGGACAAAGAGGGAGGAAAATTTTGAAATGAGTAAAGAATTCAGTCAAGAACATATAATGAAAATTTGTTTAGCGCCAGAACTCTATATGGCGATGACAAAATATCAAGTGCAAAAAGAAATCGGTAAAACTTATGCAGGATTGTTACTACTGACTAAAGCGCTATATCAGGAAAACTTGATCACCAAAGAAGTTTATGAAAAGTTTGTTTATCGGTATTCGCGCAAGCTTGTGCCAGAAGAGCCACCGCCAAAATTAACAATTGAGCAACAAAAGATAAAACAGAAACTGGATGAGAAAGCTCGGAGTTTTGGGTTAGCTTGCAGCCAATGGTGGATCTACGAGGCAAAAAAATATCAAGATACAATGCCAGAGGCAAAGGAGTTCCTGCGAAAAGTGCATGAAGAGAACTGATTATCCGCAAAAGATATTTCATAGTTCTCGAAAGCAAGATTGCAACCCTTTTTTCATGCATATGTATTGTATGCAATCACCATGCGATTCACCAATGAGGGTTGGGAACTTGCCGAGAAAACCTATGTTTTCCGAGTTTTGTGCAGCGGCCTTGAATAAAGTTGTATCCACAGAATAATTTATTTCAGCTTGGTGCGTAATTAGGTTTAGGTGCTCGCCATCTCCATTTTGCTGAAGACTGATGACGGCACAAGAAGGAGAAAACATCAGTTTTGGGTGTCTATACTGCTTCCAGTAGGAATTCGAATCTCGTAATTCTGGCATTGTCGCTTAACTCGTCTTTTTGGATAGTCACAACTTTACCTGATGCCTTAGCCAAAAAAAGAACCAAATCTTCTACATGTCAGAGATCATTTGGAATCTGTGGGGTTCAAATCTTATTGATTGAAAAATTTACCTAAAATTTTGGCGAAGGATGCTGTTTTATTTCATATAGGGAAGATAAAAAATAGGGAAAGTGTGTTTGGTGGGTCAAAGCACGTTTTGGTCTGGACGCGTAGGGTCGCAAGTTTGGGCTAAGTAGCCTCCGTGTCCTGCCAATGTTGACCCAACCAAACGTTTCCTTTTTGAGAGGGGCATTCTTCCCATTAACTTGTACCAGTATCTTTCGATAAAGGGGTTTTTGACGGTTTTTTTGTACTTCGAAGTCTAAGGAAATTTATTACACAAGAAAACGACGTCAGTTAGGCGAGTGACGCTAACCCGCTATGTCAATTTTACATTTTTGAGGACAGTCGTTGCGGAAACAAGGATGGGCTGTTTATGTTTGCTGCCTGTAAGTGTCGAGTTTTACGCTTCTTTCGGAGTTCTTAAGAAGTCGTCTTCGAATGTCAACCGAAACGCTGGAAAATTGTTAGCTGCGAGGGAAGGAGTTGCGATAAGCAAAACGCCAATTAATCCCGCTGCAACAAAAACAAGTTTGTAACCTTCAAGCTTCATTAGCTGTTTACCGCAGGTTTTGCTTCAAATAAGCTCTGAATATAGCTCCGTGAATCTATTATGGAAAAAGCGAGCTGATGAGTCTATTTTTCTTTCAAGAGTTTGAGGAATTTTTCGCGACTTATTCCAGCTTCTCTAATTATGGCTCTGGTTAATCCAGGTTTGAGGTCTTTTCCCGGATGCTATTCTAGTTTTCTCGTCATTTATCAGTATAACGTGTGAGCCTTTTTGGAGGACAACTTTAAAACCTTGGCGTCCCAGAATCTTGATTAATTGATTGGAATCTACAAGCGGAATTTTAGGCAAGGACTTTCACTTTTTGTATGCCCACGACTTTTTCCTTCAGTAAATCTTTCTTTTCCGCTACAGTTAAGGTTTCCAAGTAAAGATCTATTGCTTCTTTGGCGTTTTCCAAAACCTCAGCCAATGTGTCACCTTGTGTATGACATCCAGGTAGAGCAGGCACTATAG
>JBEKPM010000139.1:0-4787 GCA_049520735.1 Bathyarchaeia archaeon
TAGGCTTTAATCTTGAAAATTTTGGATCCCTGTTTAACAACATCACAAGCAACATTGGTCACTGACTCTCCGGAATCGATGGGGATTTTGACGCCAATTTGCCAGCAAAAGAAACTCGGCTATCTAATGGGTCGGACGGGATTTGAACTAATGGGTTCAAACACAAAGACTAGAGGGCGTGCACGCTGTTGAAATCTGGTTTAAATACATAAACTTGCCTAGTTATTATGTGGGAAGTAAGTTGGAAGTACAATTTGCGTGCTTCAATGAATTCCCCGATCAGTGCGTCGGATGCCCAGAATACAGTGAGACAAGGCTTGATCAGGCACCGCAACTCTCGTTGCTGTCAGGAATGGGGATGATGTACCCGACATACGCTGCAAAGGTCGTTAAAGAATGCAAGCGGTATCACAAGCGCAAAGTTGAATATATGAGATAGAAAGAAACACAGCGCAAACCTGAATAAGCAACCATAGCCATGTTGACTGAGGAAACTAAATTATCGGGGGAAAAACATCGATTTTTACGTCAATCCTTGCATGCCTAAGAAGTGAATTCAGGCATTACTTTCTCGGCAAACAGCTTTAACGTCTTTTCCTCATTTCCATAGTTCATGTTCATGATAAGATACTGTACACCTGCGTTAACTAATTCCTGTACCTTCTCAACCACCTGCTTTGGCGTTCCGTAGATCACCATTTCACTGTACTGTGCGTCAGTTACGCCTGGTCCGCGGTCTTTCTGCACTATCTGAGAGACTTCCTTCGCGTCCTCACCGATTATCAGGTGACCCAGCTTAGTCTTGAGTATATCATCGTAGTTTCTTCCGACCGCCTTGCAGTGTTCTCTTAACTTTTCGAGTTTGTACCTGATTGTTTGAGACCCCCCGAATAAGTTACATGCATCACCGTATTTCGCAACAAGCTTCAGAGTAACGTTTTCCCCGCTTCCTCCCACAAGTATCGGAGGATGCGGCTTCTGGATCGGTTTCGGAAAGCACAACGCATTACTTATCTCATAGTACTTTCCCCGAAAAGAGAACTTGTCAGTAGTCCACATTCCCTTTATGATCTGTAGGGCCTCCTCAAGCCTCTTCAGCCTCTCAGGAACAGTGTAAAATGGAAAATCGAATGAAGTGGCTTCTGTTTCGAACCAGCCAGCGCCTATGCCCATGAACAGCCTCCCATCGCTTATAACATCAACGTTCGCTCCGATTTTTGATAGGAGCGCCGGATTACGATAAATGTTGCCTGTGACCAGTGTTCCCAGCTTTATCTTTCCGGTCACAGCAGCCAAAGCCGATATCGTGGACCATGCTTCAAGCATCGGCTCTTCAATCTTCCCCACGTGAGGTATCTGAAAGAAGTGGTCCATCACCCAGAAACTGTCGAACCCCTTTGCTTCGGCATATAGGGCTCTCTTCTTGAGAGTCTGGAAAATCTCATGCCCGACACCATCATATGTGAAATTGGGATGTTGAAGTCCGAACTTAACCATGACTTGATACAAAACGCGCGCGATATAAAAGGTCCACTCAAACATAATGAGAAGCATGAGTTCGACCAACCAGTTAATCTCAGTATCTGGGTATCGTTGAACCGTTTAGATAGGAACTTTTTATTCAAAGTCAATACACTTGTTGAATTATGAAAATGTCAAATGTTCATAAACGAATAGCCTGGACGACAACAACTATGAAGGTTGAAAAATGAAGGTTCTGGCAATTAATGGAAGCCCAAGAAAAACTTGGAACACAGCGACAATGCTCAACAACGCACTCGAAGGCGCCGCCTCTGCAGGGGCGGAAACAGAAATCATACATTTGTATGACCTTAACTTTAAAGGCTGTACGAGCTGTTTCGCCTGTAAACTAAAAGGCGGAAAAAACTACGGAAACTGCGCCTATCAAGATGAGCTAACGTCAGTTCTCAAAAATGTGCGCGAAGTCGATGCTCTGATCCTCGGCTCACCCATTTACATGGGCACTGTAACAGGAGAAATGAAGAAATTCCTGGAACGCCTAATCTTCCCGTACCTGGTCTATGATGCCAACCGTTCCTCCTTGTTCCCAAAGAAGATACCAGTCGGATTCATATACACCATGGGAGCGGACGAAAATCGTATGAAAGAGATGGGCATAGATCGGCACATTCGACTAAACGAGATGATATTGGGCAGAATCTTCGGGGCATCAGAGTCAATAGTCGTTACTGATACATACCAGTTCGAGGACTACTCAATATACGTCTCTTCGTTCAACGTGGAAGAAAAAGCAAGGAGACGCAGGGAAGTGTTCCCCCTCGACTGCGAGAAATCATACAGGATGGGCGTAAGGTTCGCAAAAAAAGCGGGAGAGTAAAGGCAAAAATAGGTACACTAACAAACCTAAAAGCACTGAGTTCTCAACGTGTAGGCTTAGGAAATTAGCTCAAGCCGCAGCGTGTCCACCCATAAATTATTAAGTAAATTAATGGGGAGAATCTGTTAATCTCATAGCAATTTAAAGAACGCCTGATTGAACCCGAGGTGCAAATTCAACGGTTGAATACAAGTGGGTTGCTCTCTCTAACACAACTCTTGGCACTTTGATGGCCTCGATAGATGGGACAATATTGCTGATTGCTCTCCCAGCCATATTCCGCGGGATACAGTTGAATCCGCTGACCTCCTTTCAATATCTCCTCTGGATTCTCTTCGGCTACATGATCATCACCGCGACGCTTTTGGTGTCGTTTGGGCGACTTTCGGACATGTTTGGAAGGGTTAGACTTTACAACATGGGGTTTGCAATATTTGCTTTCGGCTCTATCCTTCTCTTCCTCACGCCGAATACTGGGAGCCTTGGCGCGTTGGAGCTGATTTTTTTCCGGATAGTACAAGCTGTCGGCGCTGCTTTTTTGTTCTCGAATAGTGCTGCGATAATTACCGATGCTTTTCCATCGAATGAGCGGGGTAAGGCTCTTGGCATTAACCAGATTGCGTTTCTGGCGGGCTCGTTCATAGGTCTCGTTTTGGGCGGTACACTTGCCACGATTAACTGGAGATATGTTTTCTTGGTTAGTGTTCCGGTGAGTGTCTTTGGTGCGGCATGGTCTTATTGGAAGCTTAAGGAGTTGGGCACCGTGTGCAGGGGGGAGAAGATAGATGTCTGGGGGAACATTACCTTCGCAGCTGGCCTAACTGTGCTTTTGGTCTCTCTCACATATGGGTTGCTTCCTTACGGCTCGGCAACGATGGGTTGGTCCGACCCTTACATAATCGCTGGTTTAATATCAGGAATTGCCTTGCTCGCAGCGTTTCCTTTTGTGGAAAGATGGGTGAAGTATCCTATGTTTAAACTCAGCTTGTTTAAGATTCGAACCTTCTCTGCTGGGATATTTGCTGGTTTTCTTTCTTCAGTAGCAAGAGGCGGGGTGATGATTATGCTTAGCATACTGCTGCAGGGAATTTGGCTGCCGTTGCATGGGATTAGTTACACCGACACGCCGTTTTGGGCTGGAATTTATCTGCTTCCTCTCTCCGCTGGGTTTGTAACTATGGGGCCAATCAGCGGAACCCTATCAGACAAGTACGGCGCGAGGGGGCTGGCGACATTGGGCATGTTGATTACCGCTGGAACATTTCTTGGCTTGGCAACCCTTCCCTACAACTTCAGTTACTTCGAGTTTGCTGTGCTGATATATGTTCAGGGTTTCGGGATGGGGATGTTTGCCTCGCCCAACACAGCGTCGATAATGAATTCGGTTCCGGCAGAGAACAGGGGAGCGGCTTCGGGAATGAGAACCACTATGCAAAATACAGGGATGGTGGCTAGCATTGCTGCGTTCTTTGCAGTCGTCGTGTTTTCGCTTTCTCATAGCCTTCCAGGAGCATTCGCTTCCTCTCTAACATCGGCGGGTGCGCCTCAGCTGATTCATTACTTCACATCACTCTCACCAACTGAATCGCTCTTCTCTGCCTTCTTGGGGTACAATCCAGTTGCATCAATTATAGCCCAGCTACCGAACAGCATTGCAGCATCACTGAGCAACCAGGTAGTTAGCACTCTCACTGGGCTGCACTGGTTTCCAACCGCGATTGCCAATAGTTTCATGTCTTCGCTGCACATCGCATTTTACGTAAGTGCCGCTCTAGCAGGTGTTGCAGCCCTCGCGTCTCTTCTCAGAGGAAAGAGGTACATTCACGGCCAACCAGAAACTAAACCTAAGGGAAAGACTTGAAAACGCAGCTTTCAATAATGGAAATGAAAGAAAATAGAAATTAGATCTATCGCGTGCTTGTGAAGTTTAGCGCACAATAACGTACCTATTATCATTTGGCTCTGCGTGTAAGCTGTTTATATATTGGTGAATCTTCCTTTTTTAAGGAAAAATGTAGGTATGTTTTATGGAAATAATCGAAGGCATTCACCGAGTTGATGAAGCAAGCGCCAACATGGCCCACGCAAACGTTTACCTAGTAATCAACAGCAAAGAACTTACGGTTATCGACACAGGAACCTCTGGGAACGCCCAGAAAACCGTTGAGTACATCCAAAAACTAGGCCACCAACCCACCGATGTTAAAACCATAATTCTAACCCACTGTCACATGGATCACATGGGAAGCGTCAAAGAACTCAAAGACCTTACCAATGCCAAAGTCGCCGTACATATGGAAGATGCTGACTACGTTTCAGGAAAAAAGCCCCTGCCAAAACCCAAAAACGTCCTGTTCAGAGCCGTTTCATCCTTCGTCAAACCTGCACCTGTCCAAGTTGACGTAATCCTCAAAGAAGGCGACAAAAT
>JBEKPM010000140.1:0-7912 GCA_049520735.1 Bathyarchaeia archaeon
GTCGAACGCTTAATCAACAACATGATGCGTCCGGGAAAGAACTCAGGCAAAAAAGCCAAGGTAACCAACATAGTTAAGGAAGCCTTCGAAATCATCAATACACGCACAGGCAGAAACCCCGTCGAAGTTCTTGTCAAAGCTGTTGAAAACGCTTCACCCTGCGAAGACACCACACGAGTCAGTTACGGAGGAGTCGTCTATCACTTGTCAGTTGACGTTGCACCGCAGCGCCGCATTGACCTCGCGATCAGACACATAGCCGAAGGCGCACGCTTAGCAAGCGCAAACAGCCCACGCAGCATACAAGAAGGACTCGCGGACGAACTGATATTGGCCTCAAACAAAGACATAAAGAGCGCCGGCGTAGCCAAACGCAACGAAATCGAACGCGTCGCACAATCAAGCAGATAAAACAACCCATTTTCATTTTTCGTTTTTTCTTTTTCGCTGTAGACATTTCAATTTCTAAAAGAGTTATCCGTAAATCTATTTCTTAGCGGAGCAATAGTTGTTGTGTTGGCGCTTTTTAACAAGTTGTTTGGACTGGTTTTTTGGTTTGGGGCTTGGATTGGTTGTGCTGGTCTCCCAAAACATGAAAAGTCTAAAATAGATCATAAAATGAGTTCGCAGATTTGTGAGCGATTCGCGTTTTTGTCAGGGAAAATTTTTTTGTTTGTGTTTTTGGTTGCTTTTTTGTGGATAAGCTTACCTCATCTGCAGGAGTCGTCTCTAAACGTCAATAAACGTCAATAGGCGGGCATTACCGGCAATTAACGTCAATTAAAGTCAATTAACGTCAATTACCGTCAATAAAAGTCAATTAAAGTCAAGAGTCGAATGACTAAGATCCAAGAAGCACCTGAACCAAACAAAAAATTGTGCCAGTAAGCGCCAGCCGACTAAACAAGTCAAGCCGATTGGCTATGGCCTATATCCACCCAGAGTGCAGAGCGCCAAAGCGGCAGCTGTCAAATCCGCGGTGGTTCCTGGGTTGCACTTGTTCTGTGTAGCGCGAAGTTTACGGTCGAAGCGTTTGAGGCTGAGTTTACCACGGGCGGTTTCTAATCCGCCAAGCTCCAAAACATCTTTTGCCCCGACTGAAACTTCCATTGCTTTTTCTTTCCCGATTTTACGAGCAATAAACGTGTCGGGATGCGTGGATAGGATTTTCAGGAAGGCATGAACGACAGCCGTGTTCAAAGGCTTACTTTTCAGTTGCTCAGCTAGGAAAGGATAAGCTAAGTCGAATGTTATCGAGTAGTTATTGACCCATTCAGAGCAGATGTCATCGTACGATGCCCCCAAACGGAAAACCTCAAAGAGGCTAACATTCTCTTTTAGCAAGTGCTCCTTTGATTTTGGATCGGTCACGTCGAGGTCTGGCGCCTTGTTTAAGCCGCTTGGGTTAGCAATGTCCACTGCCTCGTAGAGGTGCACTGAATCCCAAGCCGTCGTCGCCTTAACTACTATGTCGATGTTTCGGCGCAAGAGAGAAGAATCCAGATCGAAGTTTTCGTCACTGGGCGTCATTCCAGCCGCGACGGCCATAGGCATGAAAAGCATAATTGTGCCGAGAATCGTGTTTCCGCCTCTCTGCCAGTCGTTAACTTCTTTGACGCATGATTTTATGAGCTGCCCCAATTCAACTTCGCCCACGCGCAGTTTGGCTTCTGCTACCTGTGTCCCGCGGTAAGCGGCTTCTTGGAAGCTTGGTCCTGCGGCGATGGCTGAAGCTAGGAAGTGCTGGCAAGTTGTTCCCTCAAAGCTTGAGCCTAAGTTGACGTTGCCTGGTTTTTCGGCGCTGACTTCAAGCAGAATGGCTAACTCTAGACATTTGGAAATGTGCTCGGCTTTTTTCTTGTTGCTCATCTGTGTACAGACCGTAAATATTGAAATAGATTTATTAAAGCATTGAGAAGCATTGTTTATTTTTTCGGCTAATACAATAAAGGTTAAGAGTTTCTGAAGCACAAATTAAACCAGCTAAGTAAGAGTGTGTGTTGAATTTGCAGACTAAGACAGAACATCCTTATGTTGCAATTAATGCGAAAATTTGTGACGGTAGTCCAGTGGTGGCTGGGACACGTGTCAGAATTGTAGACATCGCTATAGAGTATGAGTACCTTAACCGCACGCCAGACGAAATAATAACCGCGTACCCGCACTTAAAACTGGAGCAAATCCACGATGCTTTATCATATTATTATGAGAACAGGGAAGCAATGGACAACAAAATCAAACAAGACAAACAGTTTATTCAGAAAATAAGTGAGACCCAGAAAGCTAGGTGATACCACTATTCCACTCAAAATCTATGCTGACGAAAGCGTTAATCAAATCGTTTTCCTATAAGAAAGAATTTGAAAGAATCAAGCAAATAACAGATCATATATTGAGTAAAGGGATTTGAATGAGGGCACGTGAAGGCGACTTAATCAAAACAAAGAGCGGCGTGGTTTTTGATGTTAAAGGCCTAGTTCACCCGTTAGACAAAATCGTTGCTTTTCCACGTTTCATCCCTTCCCCGCAGGGCACACGGCAGGGACAAGAAGGTACTTACGGCAAAGTCTACAGTCTCGGCGACCGATTCAAGTACCTGCAAAAGAACTTCCCTGACCTCATCGTTTTTGACACTGTGTTTGGCGAGACAATGTGTGAAGTCCCAGTCGACCAAGTCGCCCAACATTACAAACCAGAAGAAAAACTCTGGACGCTACGAACCTCAAAGGACCTAACAATACTGGAAAACAAAGCCTTGCACTTGGCGGAAACCCTCAAAAAAGAAGCAGACATTCCATGGAGCAACATCGGGGTTTCAGGCTCAATAATGGCTGGGCTAACCACTGAGAAGTCAGATATTGACCCTCTCGTTTACGGCGAGAAGAACTGCAGAAAAGCCTACGCCGCCCTCAAGACGCTTCTTGGGGATGGGCATTCTGTTTTCAAGTCTTACAGCGACCCGGAGCTGCGGGAGCTGTTCGATTTCCGTTCGAAGGACACTCAAATGAGCTTCGAAGACTTCGTTTTGGTCGAAAGCCGCAAAGCGTTCCAAGGAAAATTCATGGGCACCGACTACTTCATCCGCTTCGTGAAGGATTGGCGCGAAATCAGCGAGCAATACGGAGACGTGTACACCAAAAACAGCGGCTACGCAAAAATAACAGCCAAAATAGCCGACAGCACCGACTCACTTTTCACACCTTGCACCTACAAGCTGCAAGACACCCAAGTTGTTGAAGGACCCAAATTGGCGCCAATATCTGAGATTGTTTCGTTCCGCGGCAGATTCTGTGAACAAGCTGAAAACGGCGAGGTCGTTGAGGCTCAGGGAAAAGTTGAGTTGGTCACAGACAATAAAACAGGATGTAAACATTACCGTTTAATTCTTGGAAACAAGCCATCAGACTCCATGATTCTTTCACGTGCTTGATAGCTTGATTAATGTTAAGTGCATTACCGGCAAGATGTTTTGAGCTAGGCTTTCAGGCTGCTTCTAGGTCTTGTTCAGAGTATTGGATTAGTACACCTTTTTCATTTAATGCTTTATAAAAGTTCCACAGTGAAATGCCTGCGAGTTTGGCAGCCTTTGATCCTGTAACTTGCCCCTTTTTGTAGAGTTCTAATGCGTTTTCCAGAGAAAGCGTTTTTGACATATAAACCCCGTCGTACAATAAATAACGGTTACAATACTTACATTTTTCTAAAGAATTAGAGTCTTTCACGGTAGAGTAGGTCACGAGAATTTCCATGCTGTACAAGCAATCACTTTAATCCGTTCTCTTCAGCAAAATCTTTGACTTTCACGAATTTACCGTTTTTTACAGTTTCTTCCTCTTCTTTAATGAACTCGGAGCAAAGTTCGGGTTTAAGCTCACCTTCTTCATAACGCTTGATTATTATGCTTAAGGCTTGGCTTTTATCTTTAAGCCCATATTTTGCCTTGACCGTGTTGATTACTCGGCTTTCCCTTTCATTTAAATTAATTACGTTCTTTACCGTGCAGCACCCTCGAATAATTATTGGCAAATAAGCCAAAACTACATCTGTTTAGGAGAAATAACCTCAATTGCAGCTCTAAAAATGGCGCCGGAGGGGGATCATAGCCCCAATTTACCAGCAAAAAAGCTTTCGATAAATTTTCCTGAGGGAGCGGACTTGTTGAAGCTTCTATTAATGGAAAGCAAGGGGCTGACGCATCGCTGAGGCACCATCAAGCCATAACGGCCACGCCTCTTTTCCTTGCGGAATTCAAAAATTCGCAACTGAGCTAGGTCTTTCCGCTTCCTGCTTCGCCTGATATGAAGACTGTTGTACGTTTTTCCTGAACAGCTGAATCCAAGTAGTGCATTAGTTCTTCAAGTTCGCGTTCCTTGCCTACTATGACGGGTTCAGCCGACATCGCTTGTTCCATCATTTCTTACTTCCCAGATTCAGGACCTAAATCTTATTTGCAATAATTAACGCTTCTTGCTATCTTAAAATTTAAGACTTCACCTGGTTTTAGGGTGCTAAATTAAGGGTCGCTATTCTCAGATTTTAGAGCTCGAATTTGAATCTTGTCATAACTTTTTAGGGTCACTCCAAGTTTAATTGCCAAGGAAACGAAAACTGCGTCGTACAGCGTAATTCCTTGTCTTTTTGCGATTGAATACGATTCCAGCATCAACTCTTCGTTTGGGGATAGAAGCGTTATTTTCCCGGCTTCTATTAGACCGTAGAAAATTGACACGTAGGGTTGACTCCGCAATTAGCTCTCTATTCTTAAGGAGACTTTCAACTATGAAACTGCTGTCGGCAACTATCAGCGTTTTCTATCCTCTCGAATCAACTTCACTTCTTCCTCAGTTGAAGTTGTTATTTGGCTTTCGGATTGCAGTTTTTCCAGTTTGCACAGCAACTCGTCCGATTTCTTTTTGTTCAGGTAGAGTTTCATTCCTTCCCTTAATGTGTCTGAGAGTTTGCCATAGTTCTTTAATTGGCGCTTTTCTTCCTCGGATATTCTTACGCTTACCGTCTTCATTGTCATACATTACGTAAGACACAATGTAAGATTTAAGGTTTTCACGACTTTAACATCCAATAAAGGTATGCCCTCAAATTGCGTTTATTCTGCCTAAACGTTGCTGGATGAGGTTTCGGTGGGGCTGAGTGGGCTCTTTTCTGGCAATTTCTAACGACTACTTCCGATTTTTACCATAAATTTTTTCTCTGATTTCAGAATTATCGACAAATAATCAAAGATTTTGTCTATTTAGTCAAAATAACCTCAAAACCTGCTCTAAAAATTGGCGCAGGTAGGGGATATTAACTCAGTGTCCAAACCAAATAGTTAATCAATGGGTTTGAAGAGTGAGCGTTTGAGGGAACAAAGGTGCTTGTAATTGGTCTAAGTGGTAGTCCGAGGGTTGGCGGCAATACAGACATAATTCTACAGGAAGCTTTGGCAGCTGCGAAAGCGGAGGACGCAGAAGTAAAACTGATTCGAATTTCCGATTATCGAATTCAACCCTGCAACGGTTGCATGGTATGTTTTAGCACTAAGAAATGCGTTACTAACGATGACGGCGAAAGTCTTTATCAGGAAATAGTTAAGGCTGACGGAATCATTTTGGGTAGTCCATCCTATTTTCAAGGGGTCACTGCTCAAATGAAGATATTCATTGACAGGATAGGTTTTCTCGCGTTGGCCAGAGGGAGAAAAGACTTTGCTGAGAAGGTTGGCGGGGTAATCGCCGTTGCTCGTCGGTCAGGGGTTTCGAGCACCTGTAACCAGATGATCACATTCATGACTGCTGTTGGGATGACTATTCCAAGCGGTGGACGAGCGTTCTCTATTGGTCGAGAGAAGGGAGAAGTTGCTAAAGACCAGGAAGGCATGGACTCTGCAAGGCATTTGGGAAAAATGATTGTGCGAACAAAAGTTGCTTTAGATAACTTGAGAAAAAGCAACGCTATTGGCTCTCCTTAGTAGCTGACCGGAACCTTTTCCATTAATGTTAGCTTAGATTTTGCCTTAACTTGCTTCTCCAAGCCGTTTAACGAGCTGAGGTTTGAAACCCACGAAACAAATGCATACTTTCAAACCTTTTTCTATGTCCTTCTCAAATTGCCGCGATATTGATACACCGAAAAGCTGAAATCCGCATTAATTAATCCATTATTAGGTGATTTTTTGCCAAACAAAGAAAAAGGAACAAAAGATAATCCGTGGGTACTTAAAACTCCTCCTGGGACTTCTGAATTCAAAGCGTATAAAGATGAGTCTGCTGACCTTCCAGCAATCGTTGTCTGGGTAGGCAAAACAGAACTTAAATACCAACTTCGTTGTATCGATGATCTGCATAAGATGTTAAAAGCTAAAGGAGATTGGATGCCGCTTGGCAGTGCAGACGAGCAGAAGCCTGCTGAAGAAGGAACCGTGGAGGCTTGGGGTAGGTCACCTAAAAACCCTGTTGGGGGATGGTACGGCCTCAAAAAAGGCTTGCGAGGGCGATTTGCAAATTACATACCGCCAATCTTAGAAACGTTAGGACTAGCTGAAGTTGAACATAACCCAAGGAATAATCGAATGAGAGCGATCTAACTTTTCTTCTTCCCTTTTTTGTAAGAGGCTAACTAGAGCCTCTGGGTCCCAGATGTAAACGGGTTTGGAACCTTTTAGCATTATTCAAGTTTGAATAAGTGCTGAAGGGGGATACTCACTAACTTTACCGGCAAAAAAGCGACCTGTAGATCGCCAATTGATGCTTCTGCAACGCTCCATCCGATCTTTCAATTCTTCAGGAACTCTGATTGTAACGTTACTCATGCACGTCATCTTTTGCACATACTTTGATGTTTACTCAGTAGATGAATACCTTCTGGTCAGCAGAACATTTTTCTAAAAATCAAGTTCTGATCTGTTTCAGTTGTGATTCACTTTGAGGACTTGCTCGTAATAGCGTGGGCAATAAGTCAACGTGACCTGGTGGAACTGTTCAGTTGGCGACATGACTTCTTCAAGATTGCCTTCAACCATGACTTCTTCATCTTTTTGTGCTTGCTGACGGAACTCCTCCATGAAAGAGAAGATCCTCTGCACCTCAAAGGCTTCTTTTGGACCGCTGATAACTTCCAGAGGCTCAATTCCACGCCGTGTTATGCAAGTCCGCGGGTTGTATTCTGATTTGATTTCGGTCCAAGCCTTCACCGGTTCAAACTCGGCTTTAATCGTTCGCCCGCTTGCCTTGTCATCGTATAACCCGTAAATCTGCTTTCTGCGTTGATGCCAAACGAAATCTGGTACCGTGAAGTTTTTGAAACGCCAATCCTTTCCCGCCATGGCCTGGTCAGATTCGAACTCGTTGTGAAAACCTGACTGAGAATCAGCGTACAAGGCTTGGATAGTTTTTCGCATAATTGCGTTTTCTTTTTTGCCGTAAACTATCAAATCTATGTCTGAATACTTGGGGTGATGAAAACCGTGCAGCATGGATCCAAAGACACCAAAATTCTCAGTCTTTAAGCCTGAACTGTTGAGCGATATCATGAGAACCCGTTCCATAGCCGCCAGCAACTCGTCTGTTGGTCCCGCGTCGAGCAGCTGTTGCAGCCGCACCTCAGGTTTCCTCGCTTCCGCAATAGCGCCGTCCTTTACTCCTACAAGGTTCAGCCCAAGCATCTCGTGGAAAACCTGGTACTGAGGATACTTTTTAACGACTAGTTTCATGCCTTCGTCATTGTAAAACTTGTAGTAAAGTTGTCCTTTGCCTGTCCGTGGCGCTCTGGGGTCTTTAGATTCGAAAATCTTTGATGAAGCGTACTCGGCGTCGCAGATGTAAGCTCCCGGTGGATGAGAATAGCCGAAGACCCGAAAGATTAAACCTTCAGCGGTTTCGATGGCGTCGCGGTCCCGCAGCCCTACGCTATTACT
>JBEKPM010000141.1:0-4708 GCA_049520735.1 Bathyarchaeia archaeon
CGTCACTAGTGGGTCCCGAGCCTGAAGCCGCCCCCATCGAGGAACAGGGCCTCGGCTGGAAGAGCAAATTTGGCACGGGCAAAGGCGATGACACGATTACCAGCGGCCTGGAAGTTATCTGGACCAATACGCCAACTAAGTGGAGCAACAACTTCTTGCGGACCCTGTTCGGCTACGAATGGGAACTGACCAAGAGTCCAGCCGGTGCGTACCAGTGGAAGCCGAAGGGTGGCGCAGGCGCCGATACCGTGCCGGATGCGCACGACCCGTCAAAGCGTCACGCTCCATCCATGCTGACCACTGATCTTGCTCTGCGGTTCGATCCGGTTTACGAGAAGATTGCGAGGCGCTTCTACGGGAATCCGGATCAGCTAGCAGATGCCTTCGCCCGAGCGTGGTTCAAGCTTACCCACCGCGATATGGGTCCCCGCACTCGCTATCTCGGCCCGGAAGTCCCAGCGGAGGAACTGATCTGGCAAGACCCAATACCTGCAGTCGATTATAAGCTAATTGATGAGCAGGACATCGCAGATCTCAAGGGCAAAATCTTTGCCTCTGGTCTGTCGATCTCGGAACTGGTTTCAACCGCTTGGGCATCTGCGTCCACGTTTCGTGGCTCGGATAGGCGCGGTGGTGCGAACGGGGCTCGTATCTGTCTTGCGCCGCAAAAGGATTGGGAAGTTAACCAGCCGGCTCAACTGAAAAAGGTGCTGCAGACGCTTGAGGGAATCCGAAAGAAGTTCAACAGTGCGCAGTCAGGTGGAAAGATGGTTTCGCTTGCTGACTTGATTGTTTTGGGTGGATGCGCAGGTGTCGAGCAGGCTGCGAAGAATGCCGGTTACGATATAACCGTTGCCTTCACGCCAGGACGCACGGATGCAACACAGGAGCAAACCGATGTGGAGTCATTCGCCGTACTCGAACCGGTTGCAGACGGGTTCCGCAACTATCTCAAAACCAAATACGCAGTATCAGCAGAGGAACTGCTGGTTGATCGTGCGCAACTGTTGACGCTGACCGCTCCTGAGATGACGGTTCTCGTTGGCGGTATGCGCGTCTTGAATGCCAATTTTGGACAGTCCCAGCACGGTGTCTTCACCAAGCGGCCAGAGACTCTCACCAATGACTTCTTCGTGAATCTGCTCGACATGAGCACGACATGGAAGGCAACCTCAAAGGACGAAGACGTGTTCGAGGGCCGTGATCGCAAAACGGGCGAACCCAAGTGGATCGGTACCCGTGTCGACCTAATCTTCGGTTCGAACTCCCAACTCCGCGCCTTGGCGGAAGTCTACGCATGTGAGGACTCCCAGGAGAAGTTTTTGCACGACTTCGTAGCGGCGTGGAACAAGGTAATGAACCTTGACCGCTTCGACCTCGCCTGGTCGTAGCACGAGCTAGGATAATAATACAGCGAAAGTTGCTCACGCGGAACAGGAAGTTTGCCAAGTAATAGAGGCAGAATAAGAATACGTTTGCGAAATGGATCATTTCAAGCATTTCAGAAAAACGCAAATAATCTTCAGTCTCCAAAGACTGGGGATTCGCCCAGGGGCTGGGGATGAGCTTTTGAGTTGAAGTACGATTCCCTTTCCCTTAGAGTTTGGAGCCGTTGCTCGCCCACTTAGTTATTCATGCTAGAAACTTTAACAACTGTTCATCTGTAGATGTAGGCACCCATTCACACATGTTTATCTTAATTCAGTTGTATTGTTTGTCTGGAAAGGAGAAGGCTTCTTGTAGTTTTGGTTCTACAGTCACAAATCGTTAAGTAGAATTGAAAGGACAATGAGGCTGTTATACAAGAGGTGATTGGGCGAATGAGGTTTTTGCATAATAACAAAGGTGGTTTAGGTGGGTGGCTCTGGTCTGCCATTGTAGTAGTAGTATTAATAATAGTTCTTGTCGTTGTTGTGAGGTTTCTTTTTCACTTGATATAAGGCAAGCTGAAAGAAAGATTCAACAGAATCTTTAGCTTACCCTATCTGTTTGTTTTTGTGTTGTTTTGTCTTGTGTTGAGGATGCGCTTAAGGGAGTATAATATGGTAGTGTATAGGATGCCCACCTCATAGGATAATAGCGCAAAACGTACATTTCAAAAGACCACAAGATGTACATTTTGAAACATTATTAACACAAAGCTAAAATATTGAGCAAAATAAACCTCGTTTGGCTGAATGAACTGTGGAAAAACAGGTTTGCAGCAAAGAGTTTTGTCGTTACTGCGGAAAAAACCTATTTGGCAGTAAATGGTTTTGTCCACACTGCGGAAAAAAAATGTCTTAACCTAAAAGTTACCGACCTTTAAATTTTAATCCAACCAACGACCTACAACGCCCTTTCGCCATGTTAACTGAGGAAAAAATAACGTTTGGTAGGTTGATAAAAATAATAATTGTTAATCAACGGTATAGGGAGTAAAAAGCGGTAGAAAACTTACCCCTTCGTAAATTAGCTAAAAATAATACTCTGCGGAGTAAAAAAGAATAGAAAAGATAGCCCTCGCAAAAATATAAACGAAAAAGAGCGCGCGCTCGTTAATAGCCCTAACATTTTAATGTTCTTCACAAGTAGTAAGGGGTTTGGTAGATCTCTAGCAACCTGTCTTGAAAATCTTTCTGCATTTAACACAAGTGAAAACAGCCACGCAGAACATAGAGTTCTCTAATTGTCTATCAGGCACAGCAACTATATTTCCGCATTTTGGACAAGCAACCATTCAAAAGACACTGTACACATGTACAACAGAGCGACTTAAGAAGTCATGTAGTCCCAAACGAATACTACAGAGTTTTTTAGCTCTTCCGCGTTTGGGCTTTCTGCTAAATTAGGGGTCGCTCATGTTAGGATAGGGTTTATAGACAATGCATGAGTCTTTCTTAACTTTAACCGCTACATTGTGTTCCTTTGCAATATTTTTTATGCATGAAACCAACAATTCGTCTTCTCTTGTTTGAATATGCGGCGGGGTATCAATATACTTGGAATTGGTACACTAACAGGTTTGCTTAAGGCGTAAAACGGAAAGCAAGTGAAGAATAAACGTAGGCAAGGAGCTTGATTATAGATACTCTTGGGATTTAACTCTAACTTTTGACACAGTCTGAAACGGGTATGAATCTTCATTCACGAGAACAGCATTCTTGGAGAGTTATTGGACGTGGACTGGACTTTGCATATTTTCAAAATTATAAGAGGTCAATGAATAATTTGAGGTAGTCTTTCAAATCATTTACAATTAAGAAATTGTTTTTGACATGTTCTTTTCCTCTAGCACCCATCTGTTTGGCTTCCTCTTTATGATTGAGCAAATAAATCGTTTTTTCAGCAGCTTCGTTAACTGTATTAACAAGATAACCGTTTGTACCATTGATTATTTGCAATGGAATTCCTCCAACAGCTCTTCCGATTACAGGAACACCTTTCCACAACGATTCAGTTACGCTCAATCCGAAGCCTTCTCGAGTAGACATTTGAAGTATCACCTGCGACGCTCTTTGGAAAGCGTTCACTTCAATATCGTTAACGCCTTTAAGGTCAGTTAAAAGATGAACATCATTATCATCTCCCGCATGCCTAGCTGTCTTCTCAAAATAAGTCCATCCTTCAGGATCATCGTTAGCCATGCCTGCAATAAGAAGCAGTTGAACCTGAGGAATTTCCTTCTTCACCAATCTATAAACATCGATAACTCCAACTGGATCCTTCCACGGATCAAAACGCCCAACCTGAGTAATGATTGGTCTAGCGGGGTTCACACCATACTTCTCTAAAACAGCCGAAACAGCCTCTGCTGGAATATCCTTGTTCTTGTCACTCAGAGGATCAATTGACGGGGGCCTTATGAGTATTTTTCCAACCTTTAGACTAGGGATGACATATTTTTCCGAAGTGAATATTGCTGCGTCGTAGCGACTAATGAATGGCTCAAGAAAACTCCAAACAGCAGTATTCGGCGTCGAAAGGTCAATGTGGCATCGCCAAATCCACTTATCATTCTTTGCTGGAAGAAACTGAATCATAGCTGCTGGTTGGTTGTCGTGAATCACTACAAAATCCGTATTCAAAATTGTAGATTCACTATTTTGCCTGTTATACTCCAAATAAATTCTGATTTCTACCGGTGTAAGTTCTACACTCATACCTTGAAGTGCATTGTGAATCTTTTTGGTTACGCTGAAAAAATCGAGTGATCCCTTGATAACTTCCCAGTGAGCATCCAACCCCACATCCTTCATTAACGGAACCAGATTGTGAAGCATCTCCGCCACCCCTCCTCCATAAGCTGTAGAATTGACGTGTGTGACAGATTTTCCCTTAAGTTTCTCCGCCAAGGATTTAACGGATCTGACTTCTTCCTCTCCCACGATTCCTACGTAATCGTCAAGACTAATTTTCCTTAGCTGCTCTACATGTAACATAAAATAAAACCTTCAGAAATTCGACGTGCCGCATATGCAACCAATTAACATCATTGCCCGCGAATAATAATGTTTGTTAAGGTTTTAGTTTTTAGCCATTCTATGAATTTAGCCGTAAAATTTATTCAAGAGGATTTACTATTATGATCATTCCGAGCCGAATATTTTATGGATAGAATTTTGATTGTTTCAAATAGGTTACCGATTCAAATATCTAAAAAGAATTCTACACTTCAAATTCAACCTACCACAGGAGGATTGGCAACAGGTGTTAATTCTATTCATAA
>JBEKPM010000142.1:0-4688 GCA_049520735.1 Bathyarchaeia archaeon
TTTGGATGCCTTCGCATTTCTATGTTGTTATTCGCGTTAAAGAGATGACCCTTGAGAGGTTACGGTTTTTCTTTAAACCTGACGAAGATTTCCCAGTTCCAAACGCGATAAGTTACCTTTTGACGCAAGGTATGAGTGACAGCACGTTACAAAGCGTTTTCGGCATTCCGCCGCGCACCTACGGACGCTATAAAGACAAAATTAACGCTGACGGCATTTCGCCGAAACCTAAACAACCTGAAACACCTGCTATCGGCAAAACGCCGAGTTAAAAGAAGAGTGACCAAAATGGACGGCAAAGACGGTTTACCTTGTCAAGAACCAGATTTTAACGGCTGCAAAGATTGTCCCGCTATTAATTGTTGTACGCGCCGATGTAGCCACTAAAAATTAGTTCTTTTTCTATTAGGGATTAATCCCTTAGGGAAGAGGCTGGGGATCGCTTTTAAATCTGCTCAGCTAATAACTCACGGATTGAAAAGCGGTTCTCAGCGTTTTTTTGCTTCATTCACTGTTTAAGCACCTGAGCTTCGTAGTCGTCAAGAAACTTGGAGCTTAAGTTTGGGGTACTATGGTTTTTCTTGAAAAGAGCTTGTTCCACAATTAGATTAGCTATTGCATAATCAATGTGTAAGTTAGGCTTAGCTTTCTTGATCTCGGTTTTCTTTCCGAAATCCAACAAACAACGGAAAAACACCGTGTCAACAAGCCGATTTATTCTAGGCCTTGAGTTACCAAAATACTTCAATGTTGCTCTAGCTTGCCTAACCTTGCGAGCTAAAGTTTCTCTGAAAACTATGTCTGAGATTCCGTATTTGTCGCAAATAAAACTTGAGTAACTCAAGACGGCTTTGTTGTCGTTAGCGAAGCTATCAACGACCCTACCTAATTTAGATTTTCTCAGAGGCAGGTCTTGCTGGTTGAACAAGTTATCAATGTCAGATACAGGTAACTTTCGCACGTAGCCGGAACTCAAACGGTAACAGTAAGCGCCATTGATGACAAAGCCTTTTTCACCAAGTTTGCTTGCTTCTTGAGGGTTAGTCTTTTGGAACTCTGAAAAGTCAACGTCGTTGTTAGAAAGTAACTTGTGGATTTCTTGAGATTTTATCGTGCAACCTAACCCATCAGTAAAACTTAGCGCGCTTGACGGTTGAAAGGTAACGTCACGGTCTAAGCTATCATCGAAGGGTATGCTTTCGTCATAAGAGGCGCCGACCACTAAGCTGCAGCATAAGCAAACCTTTTCGCCGTCGTCAACCTTATCCGTGAGAACTGCAACCAAACATTCAGGGCAAACCAAATCAAGATTTAACGTCTTTTGAGAGGCTAACCATCCCTCAAGAACCTCAACGTATTTAGTTAACTCAATGTCGCTGTCAAGGCCTAACGTTTTTATTAAATTCTCAGGATCGGTAATGTTTTCTCTGTATTTCAGTTGGAAAAGCTGTTGGTGCAGTTTCAGGTCAGGGATAAGGCGTAAGTATTTCTCTTCAGAAAAACCGTTGTTCTTGACGTAAGCAAGGATATTGGCTGTGTTACCGTTTAGTTCGAACAACATTATTTTACCATCTCTCTTTTGCTGTTTGAAGAAGGTCTTGCGTAGTTCCGGCTCGCTCTATGAAATCAAAAAGGACCTCAACGGCGACTGTGAGGCATTCATTAAGTCTTTTCTGTGTAAGTTCTTTGGCAGGGTCAACGGCTAAGTTATAGACAGCGCGTTTGAAATCGTCGGGTAAATCGGCTTTGGCGTCACTGATTAGCTTTTCAAGTGTTTGCTGTTCTTCGTTATTTTCAGCGATTAAAGCAGCTATCTTCTCTTCAGATGTGGGCTCTTGAGTTGGGTTTTGTTCCACTGTTGGAACAAACTTGTCACTGATTAACTCAGGTTCTTTTTTAGCTGTCTTTTTCGCTGTCTTACCTTGTGCGACACCGTTAGCATCATTTGAGGCTAGCGGTTTCGTAAATAATCCGAAATCATTTTTTGGTTGAGTTTCCATTCTTATTTTTGCAAGTTCAGCTTCAAGAGCTCTTGCTTTTCCAGATGCTATTCCAGCTTGAGCACGAACAGGATTAAGATGCTGCAGTTCCTTGGGGAAATACTTAGAGCAAGTAGTGTGGCCGAACCCAGTATTTTTCTTGTATTCCTCAAAAGTAACACCGTGTTTATAGGCCAACTCTGAAGCTATTTGCCTTTGTTCTTCGGCTAAAAATGGGCGCCTATGTCCATGTTTACCCAATACATAAAAAAGACGTTCTTTATCATTGGTAACAGTCGGTACAACTTCTTTAGGCCAATTAGGGTTAGCTGCGAGTCTGTGAAAACCGTCAATAATTGTACCGTCACTCATTACTTTAACTGTTTCTAAGAAACCGATGTTTTCAGCACTTTCAGCAAGGGAGCGGTCAGGGTCTTTGTCGTCGTCTAAGTCAACAATGGTATAGACTTTGTCGCCGTTAACCGTTTTTTCTCTTATTGCTTTAAACTGAGTTTTCTCAGGGGTACAAATTTTTTCATCGCTTTCGCTATTAGATGTTTCACTTATCAATTTTAAAACCTCTACAACTGTTTTTGTTTAATTGAGAACTAAAAAAAGAAAAAGAGGTAAGAGTGTGCGGGAGATAGTTACTGCCCTGATTGGCGATGTATTTTATAAGCGTAAAGTGCTAATTAATACGTAAACAGCATTTGGCGGGGTACCAATAAATAAGCATAATCGAATTCCAGTAGTCATGCTTATTATTGCACTGATGATTTTGCCAGCCTTCAATTTACCCCATGCAAAAGCTCAGGCAGGTCAAACCCAAAATTCGTGGAGTACCCTCGCGTCCATGCCCACTGCCAGAGGCGGATTAGGCGTTGAGGCCATCAACGGAAAAATCTACGCGATCGGAGGCTTCAACGGCAATACAGCTCTTAGCATCAACGAAGAATTTACTCCAGCACTAAACACGTGGACAACTTTGGCGCCCATGCCCACAGCAAGAAGCGAATTCGCAGTTGCAGTTTTCAATGACAAGATTTACTGTATAGGCGGGACTATCGACGCAATCGGGGACAACAGCGGGTACGTTGGAAACAACGAAGTGTACGACCCTTCAACGAATACGTGGCAAACAGAAGCTTCAATGCCTACGCCCAGAGCTGACTTGACCGCCAACGTGGTGAATGGCAAAATCTACCTAATCGGCGGAATGCAATATTCAAGCAAAAGCCCATTCTATGTTGAAGCTAACCTCACTGAGGTTTATGATCTAGCCACCAACAGTTGGAGCACAGCAGCACCGATGCCATTAGCTGTTTATGGCTACGCTTCAGCAGTAATCAATGGCAAAATCCACATTGTCGGAGGATCAGAAAGCCCTGGAACCGCAGGGACAGGCGACTTCGTTAATTCAAACCAAGTATATGATCCTCAAAGCAACAGTTGGGGCTTAAGCGCAAACTTGCCTACTGAAGCAACATTTCCAGCCGCAACCGTGACCACAGGCTTCATGGCACCTCCGTTGCTGTATTTCATCGGCGGATTCAACGCAGATTCATTTAGCAACATCGCGCAAGTCTACAACGCCGACACCAATTCGTGGACAAACGGCGCTTCAATGCCAACAGCCCGAGCATACTTAGGGGTAGTCGCAGCAAACGACGTTTTATACGCAATCGGCGGGTTTGATGGCACAAACTGGCTAAACACTGTTGAACAGTACACGCCTATTGGATATGGAACGTCTCCTCCGATAATCCAGATAAACTCTCCGGGCAACGAAACCTACGCCACCGTAACCCTTAGCTACACGGTTAACAGGGACACAGCCTGGGTCGGCTACAGCGTGGACAACGCAGCAAATGTAACCATAAAAGGCGAAACCGAACTATTCAATCTAACGCAGGGGGAACACAGTATCGTTCTCTACGCGAACGACAGCGCTGGCAACATGGGCTCCTCAAAAGAAGTTTTTTTCAGCATTGATTCTTTTCCCCCAACTATAACCATGCTAATGCCGCTCAACCAGTCTTACGGCTCTACAGATCTTCAGCTGGCTTTCACTACGAATCAGAACGCTACAAACATTGTTTACAGTTTAGATGGACGCGCAAACGTAACAATAATTGGTAACGTAACCTTAGCCGCCCTACAAAACGGCTCTCACCACGTAACCGTCTACGTCGTCGGCGCATACGGCCTTGCAAATTCAAAAACTGTTTACTTCAACATAGCGCCTTTCCCAACCCTGACGGTAGTAGGAATATCAGCTTCAGTCATCATTGTTTTAGCGTCAGTTTACCTGCTTATGCCAAAAAAGAAAGCCACCGCCCCCAAACGAAAACTACCACCCGTCTAGCAGCTGCAAATTGACGATCCGCTTACGTGGCCGACACGAGTTTTTTCAACGTCAGCCTCGTGGGGGACTGCTACCGTTAGGGTTTTGTCGAGGGTTTCTTTACCGAAGTTCACTTTAGCCTCTTTGGTTTCAGCGTCAGAATAGTACGCGGTAAGTCTAGCTGCCCACTCGACAGCTTTTTTGGATTTTGGTCCCTGCAAAATTGTGACTGGCCCCACAACGTCGGGCAATTCAAAATAGAAGTCGCCTGGCAACCTATGCTGGGTCAAAAATTTGTTTTCCGCCTCGTTTCTTCCAACGATAATCTTGTTTTTGCCAAGCCGAAAATGCCTGCCAACTCTAAG
>JBEKPM010000143.1:0-4650 GCA_049520735.1 Bathyarchaeia archaeon
CATTTCTTTTGTATTTTTCCGAAGTATTCTTCTTCATTTAATTCTTCGCCGGCTAATTCGACGTCGCTGTATTCGCCGTCTGAAAGCTGCATGCAAGTATCAATAATCACGTTGAGGATTTCTCGCTTGTACCCCTTGCACAAAGATAGCGAAAACGAAGCCAAAACGTTACCCACAAGAATCGCATCTTTAACGCTCCATTTCGCATAAACCGAAAGGGAATTTCGCCTAAACATATCCTCATCCAAAACGTCATCATGAACAAGCGTTGCCAAATGCAGCAGCTCAAAAGCCAATGCCAACTTGCGAAGCTGCAACCGGCTGCCGCCTGCGCTTTCCCCGCTCAACAGAACTAAGGTGGGGCGAAGCCGTTTCCCTTTGGTTTGCAGGGCGTATTCGATTTGTTTTCGCAGCTTAAGCTCGGCGATGGCTGGCAGAAGCGTTTGGAGCTCTGAATCCACGAGTTTTTTGGCGTTGCTGCAGTAGGATTGAAAATCGCTAGAATATGAGGCACGATTTCTATCAGAAGCCATAAAAAACCTTCAGAATCTACAAATAAACATCGACAGCGATAAGTAATAAGCATTTCTAAAAGCCGACCGCTTGGCGTCTTAATGTTGGCATAGTTTTGGGAAACAAAAAGCCTTTTGTCTGGTCCTTTTTAGGAAGGGCAACAGGATTCTACTGTAGCAAAAACCTATATAATAATCGTTCATGTTTGAGCTTTCACAAGTGAAACGTATGGGGACCTCTCAAACTCTTGAGAATCCAAGTTAGAGGGAGAAAGCAGTAGCTTGCATCAGATGCGGCGTCTGTATGCGTTCCTGCCCACATAATCTAAGCCCAGTTTTAATCAAAGAGGCTTCTGAGAAAAACAAAAAGGAAACGCTGCGGCAGCTCCGAGTCGACCTCTGTGAGGGATGCGGAAACTGCACTTACGCGTGCCCGTCAAGAATTGATTTGCGGGTTTTCGTGCTGAAAGCGAAGGCGTCGCTGCGTTAGGACGCAGTCAAAAAGGTAACCTGCTTGACTGACGTGAAGCGCGTTGTCTTGCGTGAGCCTTAATTCTTACCCAGAGAATATTTATATTTGGCTTCATTGTTTTACTGCAAGGAAAAACAAAGGATTAGAGTAATCTTGACTACTCCTCACGATGTTCCAGCTTCAAAGTTTATCGATCGTTTAGCAAAATATCTTAGGGAAAACGTTGATGAAGTCCAGCCTCTTCCATGGGCAGCCTTCGCCAAAACAGGTACTCACGTTGAAAAACAGCCGCAGAACCCAAACTGGTGGTACACTAGAAGCGCGTCTGTTCTCCGCAAAGTCTATGTTCATGGTCCAATCGGGCTTGAGAAGCTACGATCTGATTACGGTGGAAGAAAAAATAACGGCGTTAAAAAATCCCATGCTACTAAAGCCGGCGGAAGTAACATTCGCAAGATTCTTCAGCAGCTTGAGACTGCAGGTTTGGTTCAAACCACTAAGCCTCAGGGTAGACGGATGACTCCTAAGGGTCGTAAGTTGCTTCAAGAGGTTGCTGGAGACTTGCATAAAGAAGTAGTTAAGACGATCCCTGCGCTCAAGAAGTATCAAGGCGAATAGACGCAATGTCGGATGAAGAGCTTGACCAAATCCGTAGACGAAAGTTATCGTCAATGCAGCGTCGAGTAAGTGACGAGCAAAGACAAGGCCAAGAAGAAGCGCAGATAGAAGCTCAGAAACAGGCGTTGCTTAGAAAAATATTGGCGCCTGAAGCTCAGCAAAGACTGAACAATTTGAAGATGGTTAAGCAGGACTTTGCGGAGCAGATTGAGATGCAGCTGATTCAGATGGCGCAGACAGGGAAGCTGCCTATTCCGTTGTCAGACGCTCAGCTCAAACAGATATTAATTCAGCTTCAATCACGGAAGCGAGAACCAACAATTAGAAGGATATGAAAGTATGGCGCGAGTTAAACCAACAGCCAAGAAGCTTCGGCTAGCCAAAGCTGGCAAAGTCGCAACGTCTGTTCCCACATGGGTAATTGCCCGAACTGACGGTAAAGTTAGAAATAACCCTAAGCAAAGGCGCAATTGGCGAACAAGGAAAATAAAGGCATAGGAGACGTAAATGCAGATGGTTAATGAAGACAAAAAGGAAACGCGGACAGTCACAGAAGAGGAAGAGTTGCCGCCGCTGGCTGCAGAAGAAACCGTTGAGGAGCAAGTTCCCGAAGAAATAGTTTCGGAGCCGACGGCTGAAGCGAAGCCTGAGGAAGCTGTTGCTGAAGAAGAGGAAGCTAAGCCTGAACGGAAAAAGAAGGAAGAAGAAGAAATCGTTGAAGAACGAACCTACACGATCCCGTTGGGGCGAGCTTTGGTTAGGCCGCCCAATAAACGTGCTTCCCGAGCTATGCAGTTGATAAAGATTTTCATCACCAAGCACATGAAACTGGAGATGAAGGTTTCTGAGGAAGAGGAAGAGGAAGAGTTGCCCCGCCTTATCATAAGCCAGGAGCTTAACCAGAGAATCTGGAACAGAGGCATCGAGAAACCTCCAAGAAAAATAAAGGTTCGAGCAGCAAAAGACAAAGACGGAAACGTAACCGTCTATCTAGCTTAAACCAGAGAATTTTTTTTGTTGTTTGTGTTTTGGGTTGCTTTTTTGGTTTGGGGCTTGAATCGTTTGCAGGTTGCGTCTACTATCGCCTACAAAAGTCTACTATCGTCTACAAAAGTCTACAAACGTCTACAGAAGTCAATAGGCGGTCACCACCGTCAATTAAATTCAACTTAAGTCAACAAAGTCAATTGGAGGTTGAATCGGTTGTTTAAGAATACATTTTGGGTAGGAGTAAAAATGTTGGTTGGGGGAGGTTGGGTTTGAACCCACGAAGGCCTTAGCCAGAGGATCTTAAGTCCTCCTCCATCAAGATGTTGGAAAGCTATTAGAAAGGGAAAGCTTAAGAATTTCCAAGCTCATATGCAGATACGTATGCTCAGATACAGGGTTATAATCGAAAAGGATGAAGACGGCGTTCTTATCGCTAGAGTTCCCGACCTGCCTGGATGCGCTACCGAGGGAAAAACAAAGCAGGAACTTTTGAAAAACGTTAGGGAAGCCATAAAAGCTTATCTTGAGGCGTTAAAGCAGCACGGCGAGCCAGTCCCTATTGAAACGGTGCAAATCATTGTTTAGATTAACGCCTATTAATTATGATAAAGTAGTTAAAGCACTTGTATGCATCGGCTACACGATTAACAATCAGAAGGGCAGCCACATAGTTATGCGCCTTTCAGATAAAGAAAAATATATCTCATTATTTAGTTGTAGGAAAAATGAGACCATGATAGTTGTTCCTGCGCATAAACCTCTGGGGAAAGGAATGTTACGCACCATTATCATGGAAGCTGACCTCACAGTTGAAGAATTCAACAAACTGCTTTGAAAACCAAGGCGCACTTAGTAGATTGCATTTTTCTTTTAGAACTTATAGTGGTGCCGGGGGTGGGAATTGAATCCTCTACCCGTGGAGACATCACCCGCTTTCCCACTTTTTTGAATGACAAATTAAAGTCTTAATTGAGATTGGACGATGAGGATATCTTCTTTTAGCTCCGCTTAACACCTCCTGTACAAACCTCTTTTCTTTGAGCCTGAACTCAGACCTCTTGTCTTAAGCCGCCACAGGTTTTCTGCATGGGCAAAAAAGGCTATGGTTAGCCTATTTATGGCTCACTTTCCCGTGCGCAAATGTCAGTAAACGACCATGTAGTTCGTTCTGCGTAGTTTTCGTTATTTTGTGCAATGTATTTGTGGTGGAAAACTGGAATAGTGTTTTTAGCTTGTTTGGCGAGCGTGTTAACGCTCTTTTTGATTGACACGCAAGAATTGACAAACTTGTTAAGTGCAGTTCTCAAAAAACCTTATTTCAAGTTTGGCCTGTAATCGTTTGCTGGAAGAGACGTATGACCAAACGACGAGTAGTCCCAGTATTCGTGTTGCCTTTTGTCGTTCCCTTATGGCTGCTTGGATATACCTTGTGTTTAGCAGCCGAAAAAAAAGTAACCCGGCAAATCAAAAAGATTTGACAGAGCATTTTGCTTTTTGGCGAAGTGTACTATACTGAAAGCGCTCTGTATAGGTTTAAGGCTGATTGGCGCCTGAAAGCTTGAGCAGTACATTAGCATCTTTTTGCACAATTAGATAAATTTGGATTAGACCCTAAGCTTTGGGTCGTTTTTTTGTGTGTGGGACTAAAATTTAATCTTTCTCTCATTTTCAAACACGCACGTTTTCCTACTTATGTTCTCTCTGACATGATGCGTATCAAAATTTCGGCGCCATGTCTAATGCCAAGTTTCTTCACACCTAATCTTTCTCGATATTGAATAGGTATCTCCGCAATGCCAAAACCCTCTCCCTCCACATGATGATTAAGCTCAACCTCAAAATCAAAACCCTTTGACCTTACCCGCCAATTCTTGAGAATTTGCGCGCGCACCACCCGCAACCCAGTTAACGGATCAGCCAATTGAATCCCATTCAGAAAGTTATGAACAAACGAAATAAACCTGTTACCAAAGTAAAAAATACCATTCAACCCCTTCAAATCTAAGTAGCCGCTAAACCGGTTACCGCAAACCATTCCAACATCAGGATTCTTTTCAA
>JBEKPM010000144.1:0-4640 GCA_049520735.1 Bathyarchaeia archaeon
CTGCCGAAAGATTCAGTTTACGCGAGAGATTTTTCAGCGTATTACATAGGCGAATGGCGACTGCTTCATAACCCAACCCAGATTTATTATGGAGGCATCATACAGCATGATTTTCCGATTCTTCCCAGACCGCAGACTTTCAAGTACACGCCTTCATTTTTGATTCTTTTCGCGCCTTTCCTCTCCTTGAGCTACTCGAACGCCCTTGCTGTCTTTGACATACTGCAGTTCGCGTTAATTCCAGCCTTAGCCTTCTGCGTCTACAAATTGGTAAAAGACAAAAACATCGTTCTCGCCTCAGTTGCCGCAGTCATTGTCCTGATAGATCCGCTTCCTGCGCTTTCCCTTAGTGACTCAACACTTAATCTTCTGGGGTTTCGCGTGGGAAGCTTGAATGCTCAATCTTTCTCGCCTAGCTACTTCAGCGGATACATGATGGGAAACGCACACGTCCTCCAGACAATCCTTCTGGTTGCCGCTTTGTATTTGGGGTACGTGAAGAAACCGTGGCTATCGGCTTTGCTATTCACTTTCGGCGCGTTTGACCCACGCGCTGCCTTACTGGCGTTGCCGCTGCTTATTTGGTACAATAGACAAGTATTGACTAGATTTCTTGCAGGAACAGCCGTTTTTCTCGCAGCTTCAAACCTTCCCTTCTTCTTTTACCACGGCATAGGCTTCAACTTCTTGCATGCTGAGTTAAGCGGGGACATTCCCTACCAAATGTACCCGTACGACTGGATTCCCCTCTACTCAATTGCTATATTGACAATAATCGAAGTAGCAACAGTTTTAAGGACACGGGGAATCTACCTTAGTTTTCCGTTAACTCGAAAAGGCAAAAACCCGAAAAACGCACATTGACACATGAGGAGCTAGAAAGACGAAATCAAAAGCGAAACCTGACTCCATCTCTTTCGATTTCCTGCAACCGATATCATTCTTTGCGTATTACTTCGAAGTTGTGTGGGTCACCTTTGAGAATCCCGATGAGGTGAACAAAAGTATTCAATGTCACCGTCACGTAACTCAACAAGGCACCTATTATGCCCTGTTTCCACCCCATGGCTGTTCCGATGATGTAGGCTCTCATTCCAAGCCAGATCACTAACGTGGAAACTACTAATGGGAAAAATATCCCAGGGACAACAATTATCCTCATGTAGCTTAGCGGCAGTCCTAACATGCCAATGAAATAAAGCCATAAACCTGAAAAACCTAAAACACCCAACCGCAGTCTGTTTGACAAGGGAAGCATTTTATCTCTTATTAGCGTCCACTGGCCCCAGAACCATCTTCGCCTCTGTTTCACAGCATCGCTCATAGATAACGGTGGAAGTATGAGTACTCTTTCTTCGGAGTTGTAGATGTTAAAACCTAAGGCGCTTGCTTTATGGAAGTAAAAAGCGTCCTCACTGCTTATCAACTTCTCCTTCGGATTCTTAACAAAACTGCTGATGTCATACGAAACATTTTGGTCAACTTTGCTGCTGATAACAGTTCCTTCACCGTGAGCCCAGAGCGGCTGTCCTAAATTTGTGAAGAAGTTGCAGAAGATTCCGCAGGCCACGCAACGTTCGTAATCGATGATTGTGCTCCAAACTCCACCTACCTTGGGAGTGATGGTTCCGATGGAGATGTCTGCGTTAACCGTTAAGCCTTCCAATACGAAGCCAAGGGTGGGCACTGCATCGTCGTCTCCTTGAAGCAGCATGTAGTTAGAACTCAACTCGCCGTCGGCAACCATCTTGACACGTAACCTGCGAGCATACTCTAATGCCCTTGCTTTGTAGAGATCTTCGCATTCAAAGTCTTTCGGAACTACGACAACCCTGTCGCAGACGTACTGGTCCTTATGCGTATCATATTCTTCAATAACCGCCCAGGTCTCCACAGGAGCAGGAAGACTGTAGCCTTTAACAGTTTCAAAAGCCCTATTCACTGAACGAAAATTCCCGATAGTCGGAATCTGAAAGATAATCTTATCAATTTTCTTTTCAACGGGCCCCTTCTCCTTTATAAGATGTTTCCTCCGCCGAATCTTGAAAAATTTTCCGAACAGCAAAACCAAAAGGTAGAAAATTGGCGAAAGCCAAACCACCGAAATAACATAAACAAGGATTTCCATGCTACTCGTCAATCCTTACTGTATCTTTTGGCGGCTTCAAAAAAGACAGCTGCACACTTTCCGCTGTAGGGTTGATTAGAAACGCTATGCTTACTCATGTGAGCAAACGTGTTAACCATCCGAACAACCCCGCTATTGTTTACGCCCAATCTATTTATAAGCACATCGGATTGGCACCAAAACATGTTAGCGCTGAAAAGTCCAACTGTGCCATACACAGAAATATCTATAATCATTACTTAAATTTTCTCCGAAACCATCTTGCGATTAGCGTTCAATCCTAAATCAGTTAAAAACCTTCTTCAAACTTCTGCCCAAATTCCCACCAAACTCCGCAAAAACGCAGCTGAAAACTTGAACCATAACAGTCCTTTGGCGCTCTAACTTGCTTTAAAAAAATTCTGAACTAAGAAAAAGATTACAGAATTCAGTATCGGTAAATGGAGATTTGAATAAAGCACAAAAAAGCAATTAGGCGCCGGGAATGGGATTCGAACCCATGCGGACCAGAAGGTCCACGGGCTCTCAAGGCCCGCGCGTTAACCACTCTGCCATCGGGATGCCCAACAACTGTTAAGCATTATCCCGGCGCAATTTCCCAGCGCCAATTGGCTAACTCTGTTCTCCCCACAATAAAATGTTTGCTCATATTTTTTGCGGCATATTTGCACCTCCTGCTTCTATCGCGGCATGTTTCAAAGCAAAGTAATTATCTAACGCCCGCCCTTTTTCTTGGCATGGCAGCGAAACCAACAGTCATCGAGATTCCACAGGATATATTGGATTGCATTTACGCTGGCGCCAAGCAACTTTACCCTCGGGAAAGCTTCCTGCTCCTAAGAGGCAAAAAAAGCAAAGGCGTAATCAAAATTACGGACCTGGTTTTGGCGCCTTTCGCTGCCCATGGAAACGGGTTTGCTTCTTTCAATCCCTACATGTTTTCAGGTGACTTCTCGCTGGTCGGCACAGTGCATTCCCATCCTTCAGGAAACATTTCGCCAAGCAATGTCGACATGAACTACTTTTTCGGGAGAATCCTTATGATTGTAGGCCACCCATTCGAAGGTCAACGCTGCATTGCTGCTTACGACTCCCATGCCGAAAGAATCCCCATTCAGATTACTGCGCCAATCGGGGACAACTCGACAGAGGAAGACTTCACGGAGTAATATTCGCTCTTTTCACAGCCAATTCGTATTCACGCAGGAAATCAAGTGCGAATTTGTCAGCGTTCCCCTCAGTACCCCGATGCATCTTATCGACCCCTTTGCTACGAAGATGATGGTAAAACTCGTGGACTATTACAAATGGGTTTGCTAGAATGTCACTGTTCAAAACTGCAATGGTCTGGTTCTTCGCGGTGTAGCAGCCAGCAGCAGTAATCTTGTGTCCTTTTGGCAAACCAACTTTCAACTTTGGAACGTTGACCTTGTAGTTTTTCGCCAGCAACTCCAGCGCCTCTTCTGTTTTCCCATTAAGAATCAGCCAAACAACTACTGGTTTAAGATTTTCCTGCGCCATGCTGCGGTCAGCAATACAAAGCGGCGGCGACTAATTAAGCCATTCAAAATAGGGAAAAATGGGTTTACTCGCCATAGGTGCCTCTTCGGATCTTTTCAGCCAGCAAATGGACGAATTCAATTGGCCACACGTCATCACAAACGTCGTCTGTCAATATTTTCCTCTGATGATACATGGGAATCAAATCGTTCTTTAATAGCAAAATCAGCAGAAATTCATGACCATAGGTTCTCTTAAAAAGGGCATATTTGCTGGCCTGCCTCTTCGTCATTTCAAAATGAGGTTCAAGAATTATTTTTCTTCCCTGAAGTTTCTTCTCCAAAATAAAGTCAGGTGTATACACTTCGTTATTCGGCAAAGGAAAGCTGATTGTTTCGTACCCGTAGGCGATATGCATCTTCAGAAGAACCAGAGCTGTTTTTTTCTCCCAGCCACTCTTGTATCGACTCATTTTTGCGTAGTAAGCTTGAGATTGCCCAGTTATTTTCTGCATACGTTCCAAAAAGTCAAGTGCCGTCTTCAAGGTAACCCGATTCAGGGTCTTCTGCCTCAGCCATCTTCCCAAAAGGAAAAAGGGATAATCAACCTTCGCAGGATCTTGCGGGAAGAGCTTTTTGGCGAAGTCAGTTATTTTCTGCCGGGCAACAGCTGAAGTAGGTTCATCTCTCCAAAGCGACGGTGAAGCCGTCTCTATTATTCCCAGACTTGCCGCAACGTTGGCATTCTCCTTTGTCAATGGAACATAAAGGTCTTCGGGCAAAAGATGATCATAAATTTGCAGGTCAGGCGTGGGTCTAACCATCCAACGCATGTAAATCCAAGCTTTGTCGACATGCGGTCCGCTCAGCGCCTTGACGTTTTTGGCAATGTCATCAATGAATTCGCTTGGTTTCCTAAATCGCTGAGCGTACTGTAACAGGTTTCTTTCAGCGTTGATCTTCACAAACAAGTTAACGGACGCCAAGATTTCACCCGCCGCCTTCTTGTTCGG
>JBEKPM010000145.1:0-4640 GCA_049520735.1 Bathyarchaeia archaeon
GGCAATTCAAAATAGAAGTCGCCTGGCAACCTATGCTGGGTCAAAAATTTGTTTTCCGCCTCGTTTCTTCCAACGATAATCTTGTTTTTGCCAAGCCGAAAATGCCTGCCAACTCTAAGCAGCTCGATATCACCTGTTGAAACGCGTTTCTTGCTGGCAAGCAGATCCCTTAGCTTCTTCGAGTATTCTTCACACGTCAAGAGGCATCCGCCGGCAGGAGAAGGGTAACAGGTAATCCCATATTCTTTAGCAAGCTGAAACTGAGGCTTCCTTGACCTGCCCTGAATACTCAACAGTTTGGCTCGGTCAACTAAACCTTTCTTTTCAGCCGCCGTTTCAGGCAGCAACTTTGCAGACAACGGACGCAAAAGTTTCCCTTTCAACCCAGAGTCAACCTCGATAATCCGTAGCGCCGGGTAATGTTGGGATTTGGGTCTTTCACCCAAAACTTCCCCAGTAAAAATGAAGCCTGCTCCGATTTCACTCGCGTACTTCTTTGCTTTTCTAATCATGAATATCTTACAGTCGATGCATGGATTCATGTTTTTGCCGTAACCATATTTTGGGTTGCGAAGCATCCGCAAATAATCCTTATCGGCGCAAAGCACTTTTAGGGGGACCTTTAGTTGGTCTGCGGCCTGCTGCGCTTCGCTGGAACCATCCTTCTTAGGAATGCAAAAGGGGGTTTTAACATTGAAAGCCACCACTTCGATGCCTTGTCTGCGGATAAGTTCAATTGCGAGGATGCTGTCTAAACCGCCTGAAAGTAAACCTAAAGCCTTAACTTTAGAAGTCATTTGCCAATAGCATTCTTCAGCCTAAATAATAATATAGCGATGGCTGACACGAGAAATCCGTAGCTGGGAATTCTTTCTTAAGTTTGTATTTTCGGATCCAAAGAAGCCGTTACAATCGCGAGCCTATTGCACAATCGGTTCTCAAATCCTCTGAAAATATCGTGAAACGGTTGGCTTCTTAGGAGGCTGTTATCACTGATAAAAACAAAGTACTTACGCTTATTCTAAAAATTCTATAAGAAGAGTCGCCAAATAACTCACCCACGCGGTTAGGGGCATACGATTTCCCCCCCCCCGCTTTTAATCATCCTACTTTTGACGTTAATTGACTTTAGATGACGTTTATTGACGGTAGTGGCCGCCTATTGACTTTAGTAGACGACAGTAGACTTTTGTAGACGATAGTTGACGCAACCTGCAACCAATCCAAGACCTAAATCAAGAATGCAACCCAAAACGCAAAGAAAAAATTTTCCTGCCGAAAAAACGAGAAACCATCGCTCACAAATCTTAAGGATTTATTTTACGGTCTTTTTAGACTATTCGATATGTTTTGATACGTTTTGGTATGTTTTGGGAGACCAGTTGCAACCAATCCAAACCCCCTTCCAAGGAAGCAACTCATTTCACAAAGAAAAAACTCGCAGGATTTTCCATAACACAAAAACAATCTACAAAACACGCCGACTGCAAAGCTTCGAAATCAGGGGATTTACTTTGTTAACGCTGCTTCTCTCGTTTGCGAAGCCTGCATTGTACACCAATTCCAAGCTGTATTGACCTTTAGGCAAATTTGCCTTGTCAAAAACCTATAAAATCAATCCAATCTTATGGAGATACGCGAAAGGGCTTGAGGGAGAAAGAAGTGGTTCTTGCAAAAAACGAAAAAACGGTCGCTTACCAGACTTATATGGCGAAGGGTGCCAACACGCATGCGCCGGGCAGTTTTTGGAGCGACTACAAATGGCAAATGAAAAACGCTATTAGGTCAATCGACGCTTTCGAACGGTTTACTGGAATAACTTTCACTGTTAAAGAACGAAAGAAACTGGAAAAGACCATCCAGAAATTTCCCTTATGTATAACGCCGTATTATGCTTCTCTCATAAAGCAGGAGAACTGCCGCCGCGACCCTATATTTATGCAGTCGTTTCCTGACCCGGCTGAGTTGACTATTTCAAAGTGCGACATGAAAGATCCCCTGCATGAAGACAAAGACAGCTCAGTGAAAGGATTAACTCATCGCTACCCGGACCGAGTTCTCTTTTTGGTAAGCAACAGCTGTGCCATGTATTGTAGGCATTGTACAAGGAAAAGAAAGGTAGGTGACCCTGATCAGGTGCCTTCTAGGCAGCAGATAATTCAGGGAATTCGCTACATCGAAGAGCACCGTGAAATACGCGACGTGTTGCTTTCAGGCGGAGACCCCCTGATGCTTTCTGACGAATATTTGGATTGGATTTTAACGGAGCTAAATAGTATTTCTCACGTTGAAATCGTCAGGGTAGGGTCAAGAATCCCCGTGGTTCTGCCTTACCGAATAACCGACGCGCTGGTGGACATGCTCAAGAAACATCATCCGCTTTGGCTCAACACACAATTCAACCATCCACGCGAACTCACACTGTCATCAAGAGAAGCCCTAAGAAAACTCGCAGACGCGGGAATCCCATTGGGAAACCAGTCGGTGCTCCTGGCAGGCATAAATGATTGTCCACAAATCATCAAAAACCTAAACCAAAAACTCGTCCAAAATAGGGTCCGACCATACTACTTATTCCAATGCGATCTCTCCGAAGGACTAAGCCATTTTCGAACGCCGATCGGCAGAGGCATCGAAATAATGGAGAGCCTTATTGGACACACCACCGGGTTCGCAATACCAAGATACGTCGTGGATGCACCAGGTGGAGGCGGCAAAATTCCCGTAATGCCAAACTACATCCTGTCGCAGTCCTCAAACAAAGTAGTTCTAAGAAACTACGAAGGCATCATCACCACCTACAAAGAACCCGACAACTACGTGCCAGCAGTATGCGACAGAAACTGCAGCAAATGCGGCTTAGAAGCCAAACTCGGTGAACCCAAAGTAGCGGTCGGCATCGAAAGATTGCTCAGTGAATCCGACGAAATATCGATGATACCGCAGGGAAACCCACGTCTAAAGAGAAGGGAGAAAAGTCCGTTCACAGAGAGGTGAGTTCACGCAGAGGATAAAGAATTACCTAAAATTCAAAATCAGAAACGTTGTGGTCCAAGACATAAAAGAAGTCTACAGGCTGCTTGTTGCAAACCGGCCTTATGTCGGCTTAAACAGCCGTTACACCTACTTCTTGTTAGCTAAAGACTTCTCCGAAACCTGCGTCGTCGCCGAACAAGACCAAAAGGTAGTCGCTTTCTCCTCAGGCTACGTTCCACCGGACAGACCTGACACTTTCTTCAACTGGGAAGCCGTAGTAGACAAAGACTACCGCGGACACGGATTGCAAAAACAAATGCTTCTTTTCCAAATCAAACTAACCGAGGCAAAATACTTCGAAGGCACAGTAAACCCATCAAACGAAGCGTCAAAAAGAAACTACTGCGAACTAGCCCAACTACTGAAAACCGACTGCAAAGAAAACGTTTTACTTAGCGCAGAAGACTTCGAAAACGATGGCCACGAACCCGAAATTCTTTATCGAATCGGACCAATATCTAAAACCCAAATAGAAAACCTAGTCAGCAGCAACTAAAAATGAAGGCAAAGTTCATCCTCCAATCTTGGGAAGCAAGCTAAATCTCTACGTCAAATAGCCGATAGGCCGTCAATTTTTCAGAATAATTTAAAAACCCAAACGACGATAAAACAAATGCATTTATGTCAAGCAATCGAGGATTGGCTTTGGATATCAGCGTCTTCATCCCAGTTTACAAAGAGTCAAATCAAGTATTAGGCGTGTTGAAAGAGCTTCTCTCTCAAAACGTCAGCAAAGAAATCTTTGTAACGGTTGATGAGCCTACTGAAGAGTTTTCTGAAAGGATAAGCCTGCTTCAGGACAAACAAGTCAGATTCTTCGTTAACAAAGAAAGAACGGGGAAAGCAAACGCTTTGAACGAGGCTGCGAAGTTGGCTTCGGGAAAAGTATTTCTATTCTTAGACTCTGACGTTCAAATAACTAGTGATCCTGACTTTTTAAAGAAAGTCATCATGGAAATGCAGATGACCGACGTTCTCGACATCAAGAAGGAAGTGTCAAAAGACAAATCCTTCCTGTCAAGAATGGCTTACTACGAGTACTTCACCTTCAACGTCAGCTCCTGGCTAAGCTCAAGATACATGAACAAGTGTCCCTGCGTAAACGGCGCAGCCTTCGCAATCAAAAGAGAAATATTCGAAAAAGCGGGCGGCTTCCACAAAGTCGTGGCTGAAGACATCGATCTTGCAATCCGAGTTTTCCTCCAAGACGGCCGCTTCGCCTACACGACCGACGTAGAGGTGAAAAACGTCGTTTACAGCGATTGGGGCAAGTGGTTCAAGCAACGGCGAAGATGGGCAATCGGCCAAGGTCTCTGGACGGTTGACTGGTACCGTGACTTGATAAAAAAATTCGTGCAGAAACCTCAGGTTTTCCTGCCCAGCCTATTCTTTTTGTACCCAACCCTCGCCATTTTCCTAGTAAGCGCTCTGATGCCAAGTGTTTGGATGTACAACTCCCTGCTGGTCTTCTCGCTGTTTCTATCCGTCAAATTCAACATCATGCTACCGATTTTCCTTGTTTCTCTCGGGACAGCGAACTTGCTGAAAATCTTGATTATTAGCCTGTCAGGTTTCGCTTTGACAGCCGTCACATTCTACGGTTT
>JBEKPM010000146.1:0-6823 GCA_049520735.1 Bathyarchaeia archaeon
TTATCCTCATTTCTGAATCACCTTGCAAGAATTACCCTTTGCTGTTTCAATCCCAAAGCCTGCTCAATCGATAACATGTCAGCCTCGACCTCAACTGGCTTCTCGCATTGTTTTATGGCAGTATCTGGGTCTTTTAATCCGTGTCCCGTGGTTATGCAGACAACCTTTTCATCTTTGCCGATGACGCCGCTCTCAATCAGCTTCTTCAAACCCGCGATTGACGATGCGCTTGCAGGTTCCACAAAGATCCCTTCAATTCGCGCGAGCATTTTTTGTGCGTTCAAGATTTCTTCGTCGGTGACAGTTTCGGCGGTCCCATGAGATTCACGGATTGCGTTGATAGCTTTCTTCCAACTTACTGGTGCACCAATTCTGATGGCGGTTGCGACTGTTTCTGGATGTTCAACAGGGACGATTTTCTCGCTGTTGTTCTTGATTGCTTGCGCAATGGGGGCTGAGCCAGATGCTTGTATGCCTGTCATCTTCGGGAGTTTTTTAATGAATCCGAGTCTGTGGAATTCAGTTAAGCCTTTCCAGACGGCGCTTATGTTACCGGCATTGCCGACAGGAATGATGATACGGGTTAATAGAATTAAGCAGGTAAATGCTCTTATGCTTCTCAGCCAACTTGAGCACGAATTCTAATGATTGGTCGAAGTTTCCTTTTACTTGCAGCACTTTGGCGCCGTGAATCATGGCTTGCGCCAACTTACCATATGCAATCTTGCCTGAAGGAATCAGAACAGTACATTTCAGTCCAGCTCTGGCTGCATAAGCTGCCAAGCTGGCGCTAGTGTTCCCGGTCGAAGCGCAAATCACGTGTCTTGCTCCGAGCTCAACGGCTTTGGTAACGCCGACGGTCATTCCTCGGTCTTTGAAGCTGCCCGTCGGGTTCTCACCTTCATTCTTAACGTAAACTTCCTTCAGCCCCACCTCTTCGCCCAAGTGCTGAGAACGGTGCAAGCCTGTTCCGCCTTCGTTTAAAGTGACTACATTTGCGGTTTCATGGATGGGCATGAAGTCTCGGTAGCGCCAAACGGAGAGAGGCTTTGTTTTCCAATCACTGGTTTTGATGGTTTGCGCTAACTCTTTGAAGTCAAATTTTATTTCAAGGATGTCTGCGCATTTCTTGCAGAAGTAAATAATTTCGTCGATGTCATATCTTGTTTTGCAGTTAATACATTCTTGATGTACCATGTTTTAGCCACTCCATCCAATGAGCCTCTTAGCTAAGGAAACACTAAAGGCTGATGCTGAACTATCTGCTTTGGCATTATTAATTTTTGTTGCTTGCATCTACCTGCAAAGCTTTTTGTCATAGACCTAAATCGAAAACCCGAAAAAACCTCTTGGGCCAATCGAAAAAGTTCAACCGCTTTGCACGTTCTTCTCATTTGTACCGACAAACTGTACCGTCAAAGTGTATCGACATTAACCCGACCGGTAGGCTTGTACACACACAAAGATGGACCCCCCTCCCCTAACTCAGTCACAAAACCACAATTCGTTCATGACAAACAACTTAACCTATCCGCGTCCATTGCCAGCTAGCCGACTAAGTTGGATAGAGTTTCGTAGACTTTCAAACTGTCTTTTTTCTCGATAACTATGATGGTCTCTGTCCAGCAAGAAATAAACTCAACTATGTTTACGCTCTGCTCAGCCAAAAGAGTGGCGATAAAAGCGACAACTCCCGGGGTCGCCTCCAGTTCCTCGGGAGAATGCACAACGATCATCGTGCAGTTATCATGTTTCATCAGTGTGTTTATGCGTTCAGGCAAATCGTTTCGATCAAGCAAATAAACGAATTTGTCGAGCAAATCTACTTTCATGCCTGTTTTTGAATTGATTTCTTTTCCCGTTATCATAACCGATTTTCTATCATAAACCGCTATGCTGCTTCGTTTGAGAAGATGAAGAACTTTTTCTTCCCTTTTTTGCTTATGCTTTTGCAGTTCCTCTGAATAACGGCGCAGAGCGGCTTTTATCGCGCTTGGGTCCTTGGTTTTTAGTTCTTTTTGTATTTGCCTTGCCAACTCGCTGAGGTTCACAATACCTTTTTCTAGGGCTTCGAGTACGTACGGTTTGTTTCTCAGATAATTCCTGACGTTTTGAGCTATGCTCATGCCAATGCAAGATGTATCAAATGGGACATTTAAGTTTTTTTAAGTAACAAAAAAGTCACAACGTTTAAGAAGACAAGGTTCAAGGTTAGGGAAATAGTTCAAGCTAAAAAAATGGGGGAGCCAAAAAATAACTGAAAAAATAGTGTTAGCGTACTCAGGCGGATTAGACACGTCTGTTCTAATCAAGTACCTCCAAGAGAAATACGACGCCCAAGTGATAACCGTAACCGTCGATGTTGGACAACAAGAAGATTTGAAAGCCGCTGAGGCAAAAGCCAAAAAACTCGGGGTTTTAAAGCATTTTTCAATCGATGCCAAAGATGAGTTTGCTCATAGCAGCAAAGATGGTTGAAGTAGCGGAAAAAGAAGGTGCAACAGCCTTGGCTCACGGATGCACGGGAAGAGGAAACGATCAAGTTCGCTTTGATATTACGCTTGGATCTTTGGCCCCTGACAGAAAAATCATCGCGCCGGTGCGGGAATGGGGAATGACCCGTGAAGAAGAGATCGCTTATGCAAAAACCAAAGGCATCCCAGTTTCCAATGCAGCCAAAAAGTACAGCATAGACGCAAGCGTCTGGGGAAGGGCCATCGAATGCGGACTGTTGGAAGATGCAAGCCAAGAACCACCCGAAGACGCTTACGAATGGACAACTTCACCTGAAAAAGCTCCCAACACTCCAGAAGTTGTCGCCCTACAATTTGAGGCCGGTGTACCTGTTGCGGTAAACGGCAAAGCCATGCTGCCTCTGGAACTTGTTGAAGAAATGAATACGATTGCAGGCAGAAACGGTGTTGGCCGCATAGACCACATTGAAGACCGTCTGGTAGGCATAAAGTCAAGGGAAGTCTACGAGTGCCCAGCTGCCACGGTGATTCTGGAGGCTCACAAAGACCTTGAAAAAATGGTTATGACCCGCCACCAAGTTCTCTTTAAGCAGCAGGTCGATGCGGAATGGGTTTTCTTGGCATACGCTGGTTTGTGGGTTGATCCACTGAAGGATGATTTGGATGCCTTCATCGACAAGTCGCAGGAAAACGTAACTGGGGAAGTCAAACTTAAACTGTACAAGGGCAGCATGCAAGTCATTGGTCGCTCCTCGGCGATGTCGCTTTACGACAAGAACCTAGCAAACTACAACATAAAAACCTCTTTCAACCAGTCCTACTCCAAGGGCTTTATTGAACTGTGGGGACTCCAAACAAGAATGTATAATGCCCTCAAAAAAACAACCCAAAAAACGGCTGAGAAATCCAAGAAAACCAAAAAATAAACGCTGAAAACGGGGAACTGAAACTTGTCGAAGATATTGCATGGCGGCAGACTGTCGTCTGTGCGTGAAGATATAGCGAAGTTTACTTCTTCCCGCAAAGACGACGAACTCTTAGCCCCAGCTGTCGTCGACATCAACAAAGCCCACATCATAATGCTGATTGAGCAGAAAATAATCCAACCTCTAGATGGCGGCAAAATTCTCAAAGCCCTTCAGAAACTGTCAAACGTTACGCTTGACCCCGCTGCCGAGGACGTTCACATGGCGCTTGAAGAAGCCGTTCTTAAAGAGACGGGAGCGGAAGTCGGCGGGAACCTTCACATCGCGAAAAGCAGAAACGACCAAGTCACAACGGCCATTCGAATGCAGCTCAGAAATGAACTTGTTGAAGTCATGCTTCAAGTGCTTCAGATGCAGGAAAACCTTTTGGAAACAGCCGACAAACATGTTGACACTATCATTTTGGAGTACACTCATTTGCAAGCAGCGCAGCCTGTCACGTTCGCCCATTATCTGATTTCATGGGTGCAAGCTTTAGAACGTGATTTGAATCGGCTCAAAGAAACCTATGCGCGAGTCAACATGTGCCCTCTAGGCGCAGGCGCATTGGCGACAACTAGTTTTCCCATAAACCGTGTAAGAACCGCATCCCTCTTAGGCTTCAACTCGGTTTTGGAGAACTCTATTGACGCAGTCGGCAGCCGAGACTACATCCTGGAAACCCAATCGGCTCTCACATTGCTAGCAGTGAACTTGAGCCGTCTTGCAGAAGATTTGATAATTTGGAGTTCACAGGAGTTCAGCACGGTTGAATTGCCTGACGAATTCACGTCAACGAGTAGCATTATGCCACAGAAGAAGAATCCCGAGGTGCTTGAGGTAATCCGAGCAAGAGCCAGCTACGCACTCGGGGACTTTGTAGCTTCAGCAGCAGCCATCAAAAGCCTGCCAACAGTGTACAACCTTGATTTTCAAGAAGTAACCACGAAGCTTTGGGCTTCAGTAGGCAACCTTTCTTCATCTCTCTCCATATTCACTGAACTTATCCCGAACTTGAAGGTGTCGTCAAACGTTGAAGGCAAAGCAGCAGCAGGCTTTACGGGTGCAACCGAGCTTGCAAACATGCTTGTACGGAAGTACCATGTTGCCTTTCGAACATCACACAAAATTGTGGGCGCCCTTGTCAAGTCGCTCGCTGACTCAAACAAAACTCTGTTAGATGCCACGCCCAAGCTACTGCAGACGATCGCACGTGAAACCGCAGGCGTGAACTTGTCAATTAAAATAGGAGACATCATAGATTGCACGAATCCCCGAAAACTAGTAGAAACCTATAAAGTGCAAGGGGGACCTTCAGCCGTCGAGGTCGAAAAGGCCATAAAAACAAGCAAGAAAAACATTGCAGAAGCTAAAACCAACATAGTTAAACTTAAAAACAACCTTGAAGATGCACAAAGGAACCTTAACAACGTCGCCGAATCTTACGCTTCAAACAAGCAGTCCGCGACTGAAAACGTAAGATTTAAAAATCCAAACTTATAGGTTGAATAGGGCTTTGGTCCCACAACATAGTACGTTCGACAAAAGCAAAAAAGCAATTCTGCTTCTCGAAGACGGAACGTCATTTGTCGGTAACGGTTTTGGCGCAACAGGAAAAATCTCGGGTGAAGTAGTTTTCTCAACTCAGATGGTCGGCTACCCCGAAGCGTTAACGGACCCATCATATAAAGGTCAAGTTTTAACCCTGACTTACCCGCTCATTGGCAACTATGGTGTTCCATCAAATGTGCAGAATCTTGGTTTGCCACTTTACTTTGAATCGGACCATATTCAAGTTCAAGGATTAGTTGTTCACGAGTTATGCCATGAACCTTTCCATTGGGCATCCACAAGAACCCTGGACAAGTGGCTACTTGACGAAGGCATCCCCGGAATTTATGGGGTAGATACACGCCGCTTGACAAAGAAACTGCGAACTCATGGTGTCATGTTGGGTATCCTGCAAGTTTTCGATGAAGGCGAGAAGCCTGATTTGGAAGCGCTTCTAAAGGATGGAAAGAACATTGCTGACCCCAACCTAACAGACCTAGTTAAAGAGGTCTCTGTTAAGCAACCCGTCAAATATGGCGTGGACAGCAGAAAAACCGTTGTATTAATCGACTGCGGAGTAAAATTCAGCATTATCCGTAACCTGCTTAAACGAGGCATAAACGTTGTCCGCATGCCCTATGACTCTTCAGCCAGCGAGGTTTTAGCTTACAACCCTGACGGCGTCTTCCTCAGCAACGGTCCGGGAGATCCTAAGAAATGCGTGAAAACCATTGATTGCGTCCGCGAGGTGGTTGATCGTGTTCCATTCATGGGTATATGTCTTGGCGCTCAGATCTTGGCGTTGGCGATGGGCGGGGATACGTACAAGATGAAGTTTGGTCACCGGGCCCAGAACCAGCCCGCGCTCGACTTAACCAGTCAGCGGTGCTACATCACCACTCAAAATCACGGTTACGCAGTGGACATTGAATCCCTAAAGAAGACCCCGCTTGAAACCTGGTTCCTCAACCCAAACGACAAAACAACTGAGGGAATCAAACACAAGAACAAGCCGGTCTTCGCTGTCCAATGGCATCCTGAAGCTTCACCGGGACCCTACGACACGGAGATGCTGTTTGACAAATTCGCAAAGACGCTGGAGGCTCCTTAGATGCCAAAGTTTGACTGGATAAAGAAGGTGCTGGTTTTAGGGAGCGGCGCCATAAAAATCGGTGAAGCAGCCGAATTCGACTACTCAGGCAGCCAATGCCTTAAGGCTCTGAAGGAAGAAGGCATCGAAACCGTCCTTGTTAACCCAAACATTGCGACCATTCAGACTGACCCGCGTCTTTCAGGAAAAGTTTACCTTTTGCCCGTTACGCCTGAATACGTTGAAAGAGTCATTGAAAAAGAGCGTCCCGACGGCATTCTGCTAGGTTTCGGGGGGCAAACCGCTTTGAACTGCGGAGTCGAACTGGACAAAAAAGGCATCCTGCAGAAATACAACGTCAAAGTTTTAGGCACGCCAATCCACTCGATTGAAGACACCGGCGACCGTGAACGATTCCGCCAGGCGATGCTTAAAGCCAATGTTCCGCCGCTGAACAGCAAGTCAGCTACAAGCGTCGAGCAGGCTTTGAACGTAGCCGCTGAGATCGGTTACCCAGTTATCGTTCGAGTCGCTTACACTCTTGGCGGCAAAGGCGCAGGTGTAGCCCGCAATCCTGAGGAACTCAAGGATACAGCCACACGTGGTTTGGCCCAGAGTCGAATCTGCCAGATACTTATTGAAGAGTATGTTGGGCACTGGAAGGAAGTTGAGTACGAGGTTATGCGTGACTACGCAGACAACTGCTTAACCGTCTGCAACATGGAGAACTTTGACCCAATGGG
>JBEKPM010000147.1:0-4551 GCA_049520735.1 Bathyarchaeia archaeon
CAGCCTATAACCAGCACATGTCATTCGCAATCCAAGGTCAACATCCTCAAAATTGAAGATAAAAGTACTGTCAAATAGGCCGATCTTTAAAAAGACGTCTTTATTGACTATCATAAATGCGCTCCTTAAGTATGGAACCTCTTCCGCTTGCAGATTACCGAGTTTGCTGAGGGGCATTCCAGTGTGTCTACAATATGAATTGTATCGGGTTCTATCTACCTTTTTTATGAAATCTCCAGCCGAATCCACTGTTTCTGCATCCAACTTGACAAGCAGAGGCTGGATACCTTGGCACTTGTTCGCGAGTAAAAGTTCAAGCAAAGGGCTCACGTCATCAAGAATCAAGGAGTCGTCATCGACAAACACGAGGATTGAAGAATCAGCCAAAAATGCACCAAGATTTCGCCCGAACGAGACCCCTCTGTCACCTTCCAAGTCCATCAATACAAGCCGTGTTCTTACTAGGTTAGGCTTGCCTTGTGACAGGTTAAACAAAATTTTCTTGTTATCCTGCCCCGATTCAATCTTACCAGCTACTAAGATAATTTCATATTTGGTCGAAAACGACTTAGTTGACTCGAACAAACCTGGGAGATTTTCATTCGGGAATCTTTCAAAGGCGACAATTATGCTTGTGGACAGTGGGCTTCTGTCATTTTCGGTGATAGCCGCTACTTGCAAAATTTCCCATCCCCCTCGACATTTGCTCAGGCATTGCTAAGTTTTTAATCATTAGTGCGGCAATAGTACTTTTAATCCTTTGGGCGATTAAAGAGTAACGCTAAATCTACAAATATGCTGCAAAGTTGTTGAATTGGGTTTGTTGTTAATGTCCTCAAGTTTGGACGAATTCTGACCTTTTGTCTTAGCCCTCAAACACGAGTGGAAAATCATTCAAGACTAAAGAAATTGAAGCTAACTCCTTGAGTACCAACCTTTTGCCAAGCCGACATAGTTTTCCAGCTGTTGCTTGCCAGCGGTGAAGTCTCCTGTCGCCATAATTATCCACACCGACTTGGGAACGGCTAACCCGACTCTTAAAAGTATTTGGCGGTTGGTGTATGACTTGACTTTTCGGGCGAGTTTGCCATTTTCCACGAACTCGCCCCAGCTCATGCCCTCATGGAAATAGTGGAGGCAGCAGGGTTCACGGGTTTTCAGCCATTCGTAACCTTTGGCGACGACGTGTTGACCGATGAAGTGGTCTTCCCACTGATGAAGGTCCGCGGGTATCTTGATGTCTGTGACCGCTTCGGTCCGCAGCAAGGTGTCATGGGTCAGGTAACGCTTCAGGTTTCTCTGCGCCATGATCCAGTCAGTCGTGTCTTTGCGGTAAAGCATCGCCATCGACTTGTTCTGGTTGTAAATGTGCCTGTCGCCGGGAATCGTCACGCCCCACAAGGCGCCTATCTTCGGCGTCAGGTGCTGCTTGGCCTGCTTGAACCAGTCTTTGCATAAGACAACGTCTGAGTCCACGTGCAGGTGCCAAGTTGTTTCTGCGGCTTCGATGCCTTTCTGCCTTGCGGTCGCCCTGTTTCCGCCGATATCGTCGATTACCACGCAGTTGGAGTAGCCTTTAACGACGTCTAAGGTGCCGTCGGTGCTTCCGCCGTCGACGACAAGAAGCCGCCCTACTGGAACGTGAGCGTAAACGGCGTCTAAGCATTCCTTTAGGCATGGCTTCATACTGTTCTTCGTCAGAAAGACTATGTCGACTTTTTCACTCAACACAGGCGCCTTTTTGATTCAACTTAAGCATCATAAGAGTTAATTTAGGTTTCTGGGTTTTTATGGAAGAGTATTGGGGAATCCTATAATAGATGAATTTGATAATTCAGTACAAACTTAATCTCGGCAATGTGGGAAATCGTAGTTGGACAGTGAACAAGGCAGCAAGAACATTAGGTTTCATTACAGCGGATACGTCATATTCGCGGTTCAAATCTTCAGCGTAATCACCGGCTTAATCTTCACGCTGCTGCTCACCAGAAACATGAATCCTAACCAGTTCGGAATCTGGACCAACATCTTCGACTACATCGGGTACTTCACGCTTTTCAGCGGAGTCTTCCCCTTCTGGGCGGAGCGGTTCGTAGCCAGAGGCAGATACAACGCAGTCAAAACAGGCACCATGGCTCAGCTAGTTACAGGCTTATTCTTCACTGTAGTTTACTTCCCCATAATCTTCTTCATTTACAAAGACGCAATCGCACCTAAAATCGGAGCAATGTCATACCTGCCCATCTTCTTGATCGCTGGAACATACATCGTCAGCTTTTACATGATAATCGCCTTTGAAGGTTTACTGCAACCCAGAAGGCCGCAGGCACTAGGCTACGGCTTACTGATAGAGGAAATAGTGAAGGTCAGTTTGGCTTTGGTTTTGATTTTGGGCTTCGGACAACTTTTCTACGGCGCTGTTTTAAGCTTGGTACTTTCCTGTTTTGCGCAGGTAGGTTACTACGCTTGGCTTTTGCGGAAAGACTTCAAAGTAAAGACCAATTGGAGCTATGCTAAGGAGTGGTTCAAGGGTTCAGCAGCCATGGCCTACAACGCCGTCGGCGGCCAACTTCTCTCCTTCGTGTACATACTTCTTTTCTTCTTAGGCGGTCCAGACACCAGAGCATACTATCAGGCGGCAACCAGCTTCGGCGTTATAATCAGCTACGCAATCTCATTGTCCATCGCGCTCTACCCCCGACTGCTTTCTAACAGCTGCTCCAGAGAACAAGTGGGATCATCTTTCAGGACAGTTATGATGTTGGGAATCCCGCTTGCTTCGATAAACATAGCCATGTCTTACTCCTTCCTAACCGTACTAAATATCGCATATGGGGAAGCATGGCCCGTCCTCGTTGCTTTGTCGTTTCTGACGCTGTTCGGTTTGGTTTCATCGTTCTACAACAACTGTGTAATGGGAGTGGAATCCTTCGATGCGGAAGGCAAGATTTCGCTACGTGAACTCGTCAAAAGCAAAGTCTTCAAAGTCTTCACGCTTCCCTACATTCAAGCCGCCATCGCGCTTCCGTCTACTTTCCTTGCCCTCACCCAATTGCCGGTTGCAGGTTCAGTGCAAGCCACCTTAATTGTCATAATAATATTGATCATCTCCCAAGCCTTAACCTTCAGCTTGCTTTACAGGTTTATGCATCGAGAAATCAGCATACCTGTCGATTGGCGAAGTTTGGGAAAATATGTCTTAGCCTCCGCGGCAGTCGCCGTCATACTATTCTTTACACCGACAACAACCACTCTTATTCCCACAGCTGTCAAAGCGATTATGGGGTTCCTTCTTTACTTGGCGCTGCTGTTGGTTATTGACAAGCAGGCAAGGGAACTTCTGCGGCAAGTTTGGGCGGAAATAAAGGGCAACCTACACGTGCTCCGGGGAAAGCCCAAGTTACCACAAGTGGAAAACACAGCCTTACCCTTTGAGAAACTTGCAATCCTGAGACAAGATTTACGCGGCTAGCCAACCTTTCAGAATTAGTATGTTGCTGATGAAGTTGGTTTTTGATGCCTGGAGATCCCTTGTCACGACAAATATCCATGCTGATTTGGGAATCGACGTGAGAGCCCGCCTAAGGATTTGGCTCAGCCTATCATAATGGTAGACTTTTAGCAGGTAGCCTGTCGTGACGAATCCGCTTGTCCTCTGCACAGGGGTGATGTTGTGGAGGCAGTAGGGTTCTTTGACTTTGAGGAAGCGGTATCCTTTTCGAACGATGTGTTTGCCGATGTAGTCGTCTTCCCAGATGTGTAGGTCACGTGGAATCTTGATGTCGCGTACCGTGCTGGTCCTGATGAGCGTGTCATGCATCATGTAGCGTTCACTCCGCATCTGCCGAACCATCAGGTCCTTTACTGTTGTGTGGTAAAGCTTGGACATTGCGTACGTCGCGTTGTAGTAGTGTTTTTCGTTTGGCACCGCCACGCCCCAGACAGCTCCCACATCGTCTGCAACGTTTTCCCAAGCTTTTTTGAACCAGTCTTCACAGAGAATCACGTCAGAGTCAACGTGGATATGCCAATCTGTTTCTACCGCGTCAATTCCTTTTTGGCGCGCGCTTGCCCGCGTGCCATGCAAATCCTCAACGATTTTGACATCAGGGTATTTCCGCAGAAGCTCCAATGTTCCATCAGTGCTTCCACCATCCACCACAAGAAGCCTGTTCACAGGTACGTTGCAGTAAATGGAATCCACACATTCGGATAAGCAGGGTTTCACGCTGTTTTTGGTTAACAGCACAACATCTAACTTCATTGAGTTCACGCGAGCATTGACATCTATTGGATTCCTTTTCGTATTAATGTTATCATAATCTGCAAGCATTCTACCAAAAAAGAAGGCTGACGTAAAAGTTACTAGCAAATGCAAATTCAAGGCTGAAACATCGGCAAAAGGGTTTACCCGCACTGGTTTGGCTCAGTGGTCTCGTTCTTTTCTCCCGCAAGCTCCTTCTCCAACGCCACAGCCCTCGCCGCAACCTTCGCCACTTCCGCTTTAACATCCTCATCCTTGACCTCTTCTTTGCGCTTCTCGTTCGACTT
>JBEKPM010000148.1:0-4503 GCA_049520735.1 Bathyarchaeia archaeon
ATAGTGCCCCTTTTGTGGGCGAATAGGCGCGTGCCCTTCACTTCGACGAGGAATTAACTAAGGAATTTGACTAGCATGAAGAAGAAAGGAAAGACTAATTAGGAGACTTCACATAGGCGCGCCTTCCACTCAAAAACCAAGAGTGGAGCAGAATACCCAGACTTCCATTCAGCGACCACAAGCAGATCCTGCTGAACATGCTGTTATTAAAATTTCAGAACATAGTATCCAGCCTTCGACGCAAAAACCGCAAACAGAACCCACCGAGCCAGAAAAACAGTCTAAATGGAAAAAGCTATTCAAAAGATGAAAGACTTCTTTTAGAAGTTTGATGTTCTCTTACGAAGCATCTCTGATAGTACAGACAGTGGAGACCGAGTAACTCAATTCCGTAGTGTTTCAGACAAGAAGCACACACTACACGATTAGTGCATGGTCGGATTTGATCCAATATGCATAAAGCCATGAAGGATCTCACCTTGGACTTTGATTCAGAAGGAGCTTCTCTTTGCTAATACTATTCTCAGCAAACCTAATATTCATTTAACAACCTTCAGAAAGGGAAGAAGGATCCACTAAGGAATGAGGCTAATGGCTGAGGCAGTTGACAAATCAAAGCTCAGAGAGAATGTTTCTTCGTCGAACAGGTCTTGGCGCACTGTCAGAGTTTTTATAAGTAGTACTTTTCGTGATATGCAGGCGGAACGAGATTACTTGGCCAAGGTTGTTTTTCCCGAACTTAAGGATCGAATGTCTAAGCACCAGCTGCATCTTGTGGATTTGGATTTGCGCTGGGGCGTAACTGAGGAGGAGGCGGAGCACGGTAAAGTTTTGGAGATGTGTCTTCAGACGATAGACCGCTCACGGCCCTTCTTTATTGGTTTGCTGGGGGAGCGTTATGGTTCTTTACCTGGCAAAGTGCCGGAGGACACGCAACGGGCGTTTCCATGGCTGCCGGAATATTCGGGGTATTCTTTAACGTCTTTGGAGATTGTTCACGGCGTGCTCCGCAATCCTGAGTTGGCAAAACGAAGTTTCTTCTACTTCCGCGACCCGCAACTGGCTAATCAGATACCTGAGAGCAAGCGGACTGATTTTTTGGCGGAAAGCCCTGAGGCAGCATGTAAGCTTGCGGCTTTGAAAGAGAAGATTCGCTCCACAGGCGCGCCACTTACAGAGAACTATCCTTGCCGCTGGAATGAACAAGGCAGCAAAGTGGTGGGTTTAGAGACTTTTGGACAAAAAGTTTTGGAAGACTTGTGGACTGCCATTCGTGAAGAGTATCCTGCTGAAGCTCTAGAGGTTGATCCCGTTGTGGTTGAGCGACAGATGCATGAGGCCTTCGTTGAGGAACGTTCGCACCTGCATGTTGGAAGAGTTGAGCAGGCTGCGCGGTTGACACATTTTGCGCAGGGTGACGATCGGAGGCCTGCTGTGATTACTGGTGAGTCTGGGTGTGGTAAGTCGGCTTTTCTGGCAAATTGGTATCGGCAATATGCGGCGGAGCACCCGGATGATTTTGTTTTAGCTTATTTTGTGGGTGCCAGCCCTGACTCCACCAACCACTATCGTTTGCTGCGAAACATGTGTAAGGAGTTGAAGCGCAAATTCGCGCTTGAGGAAGAACTACCACAGGAAGACAAGAAGCTGTCTGAAGTGTTTGCGCAGATGCTGACTTCGGTTACCGCCACAGGGTCCTCGTCTGCTTGGGAGCAACTTTCAAGCAATTCCCATAAACAGGCTCGGGTTAAGCGTGCAATAGTTTTGTTGGATGCGCTTGACCAGCTGTCGCCCCTGGAGGCTGCGCATGGATTGGGTTGGCTGCTGGACTATGTTCCTCGGAACGTCCGCTTGGTTGTGAGCAGCCTAGAGGGTGAATGCCTCGATGTCTTGCGGCGCCGTGGCGCCGAGGAGATCGTGTTGCCGCCGCTGAGCTTGGATGAGCAGCAGCAAATAATTCGTGCCTTGCTGGGGACTTGGGGGCGAAAGCTTGACAACAGGCAGACTGCTGCGTTGCTGGCGCATCCAGAAGCCAGGAATCCGCTTTATCTTCGCGTGGCTTTGGAGGAGCTTAGGCTGTTTGGCGAGTTTGAGAAGCTGACTCAACGGATTGACGATTTGGCGCCTAGTATCATAGAGCTTTTTGATCAGGTGCTGGCAAGGTTGGAGGAAGATCATGGACATGAATTCGTTGCAGAGACGTTTAATCTTCTCGGTTGCTCGCGATATGGGTTGAGCGAGGTTGAGTTGCTGGATTTACTGTCGAGTCAAGAGGCAGGGCGGTTGCCGCGGGTTCTGTGGACGCGTTTGATGTTCAGCGCGAAGATGTATTTGGTGCAGAGAGGTGAGCTTTTCGGCTTCTTCCACAGACAATTTGCTGATGCAGTGAGAACACGATATCCCCGCAAAGGCGACGTGCATGTGGAGCTGGCTAAGTATTTTGAGCATTCGCCGGTTGAGCGGAAGATAGACGAGTATCCCTTCCAGCTTCAGCGTATAGAGTTGTGGCAGGCCTTAGCTGATGCGCTGAGTGATTTGGATTTGTTTGATTATGCGTGGAAACATAACCGTGAGTATGAGTGGGTGGGTTATTGGCTGTCGCTGAAAGAGTGTTTTCAAGCGGACAATTACTACCGAATTGCGTTAGAGGCAAAGGTAAAGGCGGAAGGCGAGAGCCAAAACGTAGCCTCAGTGTCGAATGAGATTGGTCTTTTTCTTGCAGATATGGCTTTGTACAACTCAGCAAAGCCTTTCTATGAACGAGCACTAAGAATCTGCGAAAGCGCCTTGGGACCAAACCACCCAAACGTAGCAGTTAGCCTCAACAACCTGGCAGGACTATACAGAGCTCAGGGCAGGTACGACGATGCGCTGCCTCTCTACCAACGAGCATTAAAAATCCTCGAAAGCGCCTTGGGACCAAACCACCCAAACGTAGCAGTTAGCCTCAACAACCTGGCACTACTATACAGAACTCAGGGCAGGTACGACGATGCGCTGCCTCTCTACGCGCGCGCGCCAAGCGCGGAAGTTCCCGGAAATATTGTTGATAACGTTCACTTTTCAATAACTTCCCCCGCTCAGGTTTGCCCCAGCGCGTCTTTTGTTGTGGATATTTGGGCTCACTTGGGTGAACAGCGAGATGAAGTTATTCGGCGAGCCAAAGAAGCATTACCTAACGTTGAGATTTCCATTATGTCAAAAGGACCAGTAAACGTATGCAGAGGAACCATACTGACAGTTCGACTAAAAATTGACGAACTCGAAGTCGAAGACTACGAAGATACCATAATGTGGAACGCCGAAATAGGAAACGCAAATTTCCGTGTAACCGTTCCCAAAGAAACAGCCCCGGGCTCAAAACCTGGCGTCGCAACAATTCACGCAAACGGCATCCAAATAGCCCGGATCTACTTCGACATTCAAGTAGGCAACGAAACATCCAGTACAGAAAAAATCCAAACGAAACAGCAACAAAACCGGAAAGCCTTTGCATCCTACGCATCAGCAGACCGAGATTCCGTGTTGGCACGTATTCAGGGCATTCAAAAAATTGCGCCACAACTAGAAGTTTTCGTGGATGTTGTCTCGTTGCGTTCGGGTCAATATTGGGAAAAAGAATTATGGGAAGTGATCCCGTCCAAAGACGTTTTTTACCTGTTTTGGTCAAGTAACGCCGCAAAATCAGAATGGGTTGAAAAAGAATGGAGATGCGCACTGAAAACTCGAGGCCTTGACTTCATTGATCCAGTGCCTCTGGAAGCCCCTGAACAAGCTCCGCCTCCACCCGAACTTTCAAGCAAACACTTCAATGATTGGACACTGCCGTACATGCGAGGAAAGCGGCAATAAGAAAAAGCGACAAACAAAGTCCTTAGAAATCTCTAAGGAACCTAAAAATCTTGGCTATTAGAAAAACAATTTGATTGGGTGTGATTTCGTTTGTCATCCTTTGCTAAAAGTCCTCTGTGAAACTTTTTGAAATTGCCAAAACTAATAAGCAGAAAAAACCACTATTGAAGACAATTGTAGGGATCCTTGGGGATGTTATTTGCCTTCGTCTAGTCGTACGTTTAGGGTCTTTGTAAGTTCCACTTTTAGCGATTTAGAAGAGGAAAGGAACGCTCTTCAGATTCAGAAGGAGGAATACCTTCAGAGTGGGGTGTTTCTTAGGTTGAGGGAGCTTTGCATGCAGCAGCGTTGCAGGTTCCAGGCAATTGACCTGCGATGGGGCGTACGTGAAGAAGCAGGCTTAGACCAGCAAACCCTGAAGATCTGCATAGAGGAAATTAAGCGTTGCCAAAAAACTAAGCTAAAACCAAACTTTATCGTGCTCTTGGGTGATCGTTATGGTTGGCGCCCTGCGCCTCCCGAAATTCCAGCGCGCTGCCTTGTCCCGATATTACGTGTTGAAATACGTTGGTGACACCGCTTTATCGTATCTTCCAATGTTTTCAGCTGCTTCTCTGTTCAGAACCAGGCAAAGTACGCTAAACAGGGCAT
>JBEKPM010000149.1:0-7593 GCA_049520735.1 Bathyarchaeia archaeon
CTTCAATTTTGAAAAAAAGCTTTATACTACAAAGTTGTTAGGATGCGGTATTGGATCAGTTAGGAGAGAGGAAATTTCATGGGGAAGAAGATAGTTTGCTTTTGTGTCGCTTTGTTACTGCTTTCCATTGGTTTAGTTGCAGTCCCAAAGACGCACAGTCAAACAGCTGACGTCAAAGTTAAAAATTACAGCTGGTACGTGGACCCCGAAGGTTACCTCGACGTAGTTGGTCTCGTCCAAAATGTGGGTCCTAACACGATTTCCTCAGTTTCTTTGACTGGAACAGTGGTGGGTCCAGCCGGAGCAGATGTAGCAGATTCAGGCACTCAAGTTTGGGTGTCTGACTTATTGCCACAGCAGGAAGCACCGTTTTACATGGAATTTGTTTCGCCTCGCACAAGCTCAACCGTATCTTGGTATGAGGTGATCCAAGCTGGAGACCTGGTTAGTATTCAATTCAATGTTGCTTCAGCTAACGCGACAAGTAGCTACCAATATCAAGGTTTAAGCATCACAAGCAGCAAGGCGTCAATCGGCACGACAGGAGGATACGCAGGCGCCTACGTAGTTAACGGCGTAATAAAAAACACGGGCGACCAGACAGCTACAAACTTAACGGTTGTCGGAGCCTTCTTCAACTCCACAGGTTCAGTGGTTGGAGTAAGTTATACAAATTACCTTGATCCCAGAGCGCTAGTTCCAGGCAATACAACAACGTTCCAAATTGCCGCTCTGGATTTGAACCAGTCGGCTGTCCCTGCAGCTTTGAAAATCAAGAGTTATCAACTGCTAGTTCAAACTCAAGGGCCGATTCTTCAAGGAGCAACGCCCGTCGTTTCTCCCCAAGCCACAGGAACCACAGGGCCAACTAGTAGCTCAACCGCTCCATCTTCATCAACAAACCCGAAATCAGACATTTCATCGATCGTACCTATAGCCATTGCAATCGTCATCGCAATAATAATCCTGGCGGCCGCAGTACTTGTAGTCAAGCAAGTCATGAGCAGAAATGCGAGAAACCGTCAGACAGTGAAGCAATCGAGAAAGGCCCTGAAGCAAAAACCCAGTTAAGTTAGCCACAAACTGTTACGCAATAGGCTAGGTTTGCGAAACCTGGCAAAATGACGTCGAATCAACCTTTTTTCTTTGAATGTTTTCTTTTTGTTGTGTCTAAACCATGAAACGACTTTTGTCGTTATGCTTCGGGAAAACTAACAGGTCTTGTTAAGTAAACGGGCAATAGAATACCAGTTAGAAGAGCTAATTCACTTTCCTGACGAAATAAGCTGGAATGGTTGGGCTTCAAGAGAGGAGAAAGGGGCTATTTCTTTCTGCTAAGTTCTTCCATGATTTCTTTAGCTCTATCTACTCGAACTTTGCGTTCCCTAACCATTTGCTGAGCGACTAAGTCAATCAGCTCATCTTTCGCTCCCGCAGTGATTGCGATGTTCCTTGCGTGAAGTGACATATGACCCCTTTGAATGCCTTCATTTGCCAGCGCTCGAAGTGCCCCTAGATTTTGGGCTAAGCCCACCGCAGCCAAGACTTCCGCGAACTCGTTAGCCGTTTTAACCCCAAGGATTTTCATGGCTATTCTGGCTATCGGGTGCGTTTTTACTGCTCCGCCGATTAAGCCTACAGCCATCGGCAACTCGATGACTCCTTCCAAGTCGCCGTTCACGTTTTTCATCCATTTTGAAATGCTCGTGTAAGGCCCTTTTAGCGCCGCGTATGCATGGGCTCCAGCCTCGATAGCACGGTGATCATTGCCGGTTGCGAGGACAACTGCTATAATGCCGTTCATCGCGCCTTTGTTGTGCGTCGCCGCACGGTACGGGTCAGCGGCTGCGAAAGCGGAAGCATAAGCGATACCATCGACAACTGGTTCTCCGCCTAAAGCCTCTTTGGGTATCGTGCACCAAGCTTTCGCCATCCGTTTAGTCGCCAAGTTAGAGATGATGCGCAAGTAAACATGACCGCCTGTTAGCTCTTCAATTTGGGGTGCTACTGCTTCAGCCATTGTGTTTACAGCGTTCCCACCCATTGCGTCGCGACAGTCAACATACAACTCGACAATAAGCATTTTTCCCATAGTGGTTTCGATGATTTTCGCATCTAAATCCTTGGCTCCGCCACCGAAAGAATTCAACACTGGATCCTGGTCATTTGCTTTTTTTAGAATGTCTGCTTTAGCGATAAGAACTTGTTTTTTCGCTTGTTGAGAGTCCTTTAAGCCGACAACTTGAACCTGTCCGATCATGATGGGCGCCGTGCTGCTTGTGCGGAAGCCTCCCCCGTCGCGGACCATTTTTGCGGCGTAGCAGGCAGCTGCGATGACGCTTGGCTCTTCAGTTGCCATGGGGATAAGGTAATCTTTGCCATTGATTTGGAAGTTAACTGCAAGACCCAATGGTTCAGGGAAAACGCCGATTACGTTTTCCACCATGTGGTTAACCGTGTCAAAAGCGACTGCACCGGTGTTTTCAAGCAACGCGATTTCTTCGTCGGTTAAACCTGCAAAATCTTTAACGATAGCTAAACGTTCCTTCAACGGAAGCTTATAAAAACCTGAAATTACAGATGTTCTAGTCAATTTCCATTCCTTTGCTTGGTGTAAATTGTAAGAGTAGGAATTGTGGTAGATCCTAAAGAAGGTTGGGATGAAGCTTGTTACGGTCCTAAATTAGTTTTCAAAGTATCTGATGCTTCTGGATTTACTTGACTTATGGGTATTGACATCTGCTTGGGTTGTTAGAAGCATGGTCAAAATTCAACTTTTCAGCAAATTTATTCGCTAAAGTTAAATTTATCAAGGTCGGGGTACTATTAATTCTTGATCAACTATGAAAGCATATATGACGTTATCCTGTAAAACAGGTGCTTTTAACACAGTCTTAGGCGAACTAATAAAACTGAATCTTTCCAAGAAAGATGTCTTTTTGCTTTTTGGCCCCGTTGACATTCTCGTTCAATTCCGTGAATTAAAAGATCTTGACGAATTTATCAATAAATGGTTCAATCCGATCAGAGTAATAACTCCTCAAGAACCGATGATTGAGAAAACGCAAACTCTCATAGTTATTTCAGAGGGCAGGTTAATCACTGAGGAACCATATGCTTTCCTGTTCCTTAATACTCAGCCTAGATATCTTGAGCAGGTTCAACAAGAACTTCAAAGTATTCCTAAGGTTTTGTCGGCTGATACGGTATTTGGACCGTACGATGTAATATGTGCAGTTAAAGCAAACGACAAGGAAGACCTAAAACGACTTATTTATCAAATACAAAATAGAGTTCCACAGATTCAGGGAACAGGCTCACCCAAATAAAAGCTGCAGGGTACTTTATTAATTTAGGAACACGCGCGCGAGCGATCTTCTCAGAGACTACGAGGTACTCGTTAATGAAATAATTAGCGATTTATAATGTGGTTTGACCAGGAGTTCTCGGCATGGGAAATGCGGAGACTCCTATTCTTTTGCGGATTTCCTTAGCCAAAACAGCCCCATGGCTCCGATAATTGTCGGTAATGACTTGTCTTGCTTTTGAGCGTTTAACGTACTCGATTAGCCCATCAAAATCCGAGTGATCGCTCAAAGCAACCAGATATTCCCTGTCGCCGATTTGCTTGCAAGCAGTGTTGAATTCCCAGCCGCTGAGGCAGATGCGTGCATTGTGTAGCCCCACGTAGCCCCGGGCATTCATGTGGTAGAAGGCGACACAGGGTATGTTGTCTTCTAAAAGTCTGTGTCCGTCTGCGTCCGTTGACAGTGACATGTCGCCTATCCGCATGCCGTGGTGTTTGCAGACTTGTGCAATTTCATGGACCCGATCGGGCATAACGAAGGGCACCGAAACGTCAGCGTCTCTTAGAAGCTGCATGGCTTCCTGAAGTTTCCCGTGGTACCCGAAAACATAAACGGAACCGCCGCGCAGACGCCTTTCAACCATGGAGACAAAAAGTTCACGGACATCCACATTGAATTTGCGTCTGCAGGAAGGACTGCCGTATGTTGCCTCAACAACCAGTACATCGCATTCCACTGTCGGTGTGCCGTCAACGCGAAAGTCGCCGCTGTAGACAATCCGTATTCCGCCAGCATCCTCTACTAAAACTTGAGCTGCGCCCAAAATGTGGTCGGCTTTAAACAGTGTTATGCGTTCGTCGCCGAACACGATGGTTTCGCCGTACTCTAACGTTTGAATCCTATTGTTTCTAAGTTTAATTGTATTGTCAAGTTTCTCGGCGAGGTCCCTTGTGGGGCAGGTCATCAAAACTTTCTGGCAGCATTTGACGCTTTTCCGTAACCCGCCAAGGTGATCCGCATGTGCATGGGTTACGATTCGGAGGGGGCGATGCTCGTCAAACGCGTCACATGCAACGCTCTTACCTAGCAGAACCGCACCGTTTTTCGCTACCTGCGCCCTTTCAGTCATCCCGCGTCCTTGCCTACCTTGTGCTTTCAGCAAGCCACTCGACTAGCTGCCTTGGATTATCACTTGTAATTGTTACACGTATGGGACCTAAAGGTGACTCGGCTGTTTCCTCCGAGAAAGAGACGTGTCCCGCAAAAGCGACTTGTTTGTTTAGGCAGAAGCTGATGGAGTTTCCTCGAATGCTATGAAAAAGGGCTTTTCGGGCGGCGTCACGTATCCTGTCATTACGCAGCATGTTGCGTAGCTTGACAAGGGAATCCTGCCCTGATGCTTCAGCTTTCAAAACGCTGCATTTGCCGTCGAGTGTGATTGTTATGGAAACGTCGCCTAATATGTTGCAGATTGCGATTTTGACTTTTTCTTCGGTTTCGGTCGGGTTAATTTCCGTTTCCGCGTGAACTGTTACTTGATCCATTTCTCCTCAATCCGCCCAAGTGCTTTCTTAACTGCTTCCTTAGTTTCTTCAGCACTATTATCGTTAACTATCAACTGTTCAGATATCGCTATGACGTTGCCTAACCCGACGCTCAGTTCACGCATATCACGTTCATGGAAGACTTCCCACCCATCGGGATCGTCGCTTCGGCGGCGGCTAAACAAACGGCTGAACCTTGTTTCAGGGGAAGCATGAACGGCGGCGACGGAGAATTTGGCGAAGTGCGCCTTGAAAGTATCAACTTCGTAGAGGCTTCGCAACCCATCAACGAGAATTTTGTCGCCTGCTTGTTCCTCAATTTTGGGAATGCACTTTGATGCGACCACGGTGTTTCCCCCTTCTGCGCGAAGTTCAAGCATAACTTTGCCCACATTGTGCGCGGTTAAATCCATACCTCGCTTAGTTGTTTCCGCCCTGATAACGTCGCCCATGACAACGATTGCGTAACCTAATTCGCGTGCAGCGTCAACGAATAGGGATTTGCCTGACCCAGGCATCCCAGCTAGACCCACTACAATTTTGTCTGCGCTCATAACTTAACCCCTTTTTTGGTTCTATATCGATAACTTCAATTAAAAACTATCCATAACGCAAAACCTGTTACTTCGATTCTGTTGCGTGTTGAGTGGACCGACCTGGTCGACTAGACGTTTCTAATTGACGTCTAACATGCTTTTTTCAACATGGAGTTTGTAACGAAATGAGAGAAACCAAGGCGACAGGTGAAACACGGAAAACCATTGACGGCAACGTGCCATCGGAGAGAAGCCTCCAATTGGAAAGCATTTATGAAAGTTGTGTGTTAAAAATACCTGAAGGGACATTGATGTCTGAACGGATTAGAAGCTTCATTGCGTTTGACATGCAAAACGAACAAGTGCTCAGCAGGCTTGCTGCCGCACAAAAACTTCTGATTGAAACAGGCGCAGACCTAAGACCTGTGGCGCCCCAAAACATTCATATCACGACCAGATTTTTGGGCGACATCAGCTCAGGCATGGTTGACAAAGTTTTCGAGGCAATGAAGAACGTGAAGTTTACGCCTTTCACCGTTAAGCTCTGCGGTCTTGGCGTTTTTCCCAGCCTCAACTACCCCCGTGTCGTTTGGGCAGGTATGACGGATGGCGTGGAACAACTCAAAAGCATTTTCACTAAGCTAGAACCGCAGATACGCGCCCTGGGGTTTGCAGCCGATCAGTACGGTTTTAGCCCACACTTAACTATCGCGCGGGTAAGGTCGGGGTTAAACAAGCAGAACCTAGCTGAATTTGTGACAAAGAAAGCGGATTACGAGTTTGGCATAATCAAAGCCGACTGCCTCAGCCTCAAGCGAAGCCAGCTTTCACCTAAAGGGCCAACTTATTCAACGCTGAGAGAATATTGCCCAGCACAGGAGCAAAAATAGCCGCAATGCAGAAAATCGAAGTCGTTACCAAGCAAGTGCTTCAGCAAATCACACCAGAAAAAAGTGACGTCGCCAAAGTAGAGGCTATAACTCGAGAGCTAGAGCTGAAAGTAGCTTCGGCTTGCAAGGATGAAGGGATTGTGGCGATTGTGCGTGTTGAAGGTTCAGTTGCCAAAGACACTTGGCTTCGGGAAAACCCAGACATTGACATTTTCATGCGGCTGCCAACCTCGATTCAGAGGAAAGACCTGGGGGAAGTGGGTTTAAGAATCGCCAAAAAAGCAGCGGGCAACTATGAACAGGTTGAACGCTTCGCTGAGCATCCCTACCTTGAAGTATTCGTTCAGGGATACCGCGTAGACATCGTGCCATGCTATGATGCTAAGCCGGGCGAGTGGCAGAGCGCAACAGACAGAACACCCTACCACACCGACTACATAAAAAAGCATTTAACTGCAGAACTCCGCAGCGAAGTAAGGCTTCTGAAGAGGTTCATGCAAGGAACAGACGTCTATGGAGCTGAAATAAAGGTCGGCGGTTTCAGCGGCTATCTTTGCGAACTGCTAGTAATGAAATATGGATCATTCGCACGGACATTGGAAGTTTTTGCGCATTACAATAGCCGGGTTGTAGTCGACATCGAAGACTACTACGCTGGGAGGAAACGCGAGCTATCTCTGCTTTTCCCTGAACCTATGGTGATTGTTGACCCAGTTGACAAAGGAAGAAACGTCGCTTCCGCAGTACAACCTGAGAGGCTGTACAATTTCATCGCTGCTTCCAGGGCATTCTTGCAAACGCCAAGGAACGAGTTCTTTTTCCCACCCAAATCCGAACCCTTCTCGTTTGAAAACTTGAAAACCGAGTTTGAAAGCCACGGGTCATCCACCCTTTTTCTGGTGATTGATCAAGTGACCGCTGTCCCCGATGTGCTATGGGGTCAACTCTACAGAACAAAGCGTTCACTACATAAGCTAATAGAGCTAAGCGACTACAAAATCCTCAAGGACACCGTTTGGAGCAACGAAAAAAGCCTCAGCATCTTCGTTTTCGAGCTGGAGCAGCAAATTCTGCCAAACATCAAAAAGCACCTTGGTCCACCACTTGAACGGGAACCCGAATGTGAGTCTTTTTTGGCGAAGTACGCAGCAAACGAAAAAGTTATTTCAGGACCCACTGTCGAGGACGGGCGCTGGGTGGTATTGTTGCCTCGCAAAACAATAGACATCGTCGCTCTTCTAAAGGACAAGCTTGCTGGAGGAGGAAAGAATGCTGGCGTGGCTGATCTGATTGCAGAATCGATTCGCAAGAAACT
>JBEKPM010000150.1:0-4433 GCA_049520735.1 Bathyarchaeia archaeon
CCTGATTCAGCGATGGTTTTTGCTGCTAAGCAGCCTGCTGTTCCAGCGCCTACAACTATGACGTCATATTTTTCCAAGAGTTTTATCCTCCAGCTTGATGTAATTTGTATACCTTGTTGTATATGTAAACCTTAATAAATTGTGAAGTGAGCTAAGCCACACCAAGTGTAACTCAATGAGTGCCCCCCTAACTTTAAGCGCGGAATTCCGCAAAATCGTTGAAGCCCGAATGGACCAAGTGCTCAAAGGCGTAGAACTCACTTTTAATCAGATAATTGAAACCCAAAAAATAACTCCAGCAGAGTTGAAAGAAGAAATCGACAGCCTGCAAGAAACCTTCAACCTGCTTTTCCAAAAATGGAGCCTTGAGATCCTATATACACTGCTACTTAAGAACGAAATAGGCTTTGGAGAAATCAAAAGAATCCTCACCGTTAACTCGGTGACCGTTAACTCGCGAACCCTGTCTGACAAGCTCAAAATGCTTTCAGAGCATGGGTACATAACAAGAAACGTTTCTGCTGGTCCCCCGCTGAGGGTAGATTACGCGTTGACGGGGAAGGGGAAGAACACTGTGCTCTTGCTTTGCCGCTTCTATACTATTCAAGCAGCTCCGAAGTTAAGGCTTAGTTTGCTTCGTTTCATTTCTCTTAAACGGGTAGGGTAGGCTGGAGGTTTCCTTCACGGTTTCAAAAACCATGCAGGTCAGAGTCTTCTCTAAACCTTGGATTAACCGCAACTTATCAACAACGAACCTCCCGACTGCCTCAACGTTTTCAGCACGAAGCTTCACCAGCAAATCCCAGTCACCCGTGATTATATGAACCTCCTGAACTTCAGGGAAACGCGCAATTTCTTCAGCCACGGCCCTTTGAGAGATTGGGGCGCCATCAGTTTTTGCTGTGTACGATACTGAAGCCAAAATGAATGCTGAGGTGCCTAGGTTCAATTTTTCTGCGTTGAGGACAGCTCTATATTGTTTTATTATGCCTAGCTCTTCCATGCGTTTTGTTTTTGCGAAGACCGTGGTTATTGGGGTGTTGATTTTTTTGGCGATTTGGTTTGCTGTTAGCTTGCTGTTTTCTTGTATGAGTTGAAGTATGGCTAAGTCTTTTTCGTCAAGTTTAGTGCTCATATGTAAATATTACAACTCCTAATAATAAAATCTTGTGTTTATTGTAATTTATCCATGTTTTATTATAAAAAATTTATTATCTGCTTTGCACAGTGTTTGTTCCAACAATTGAAAAGGTATGAACAAAATGAAAGGCACAACAGAACAAATCCAAATGCCAAAACCTTTAGATCAGCTTTCAGCAAGCGAGCTGGATAGAAAAGCATGCATAGGTAAAATAATGACTTACACCCTGAACAGCCTTACGTCAACATTCGTAAGTGAAGGCTTCCAGTGGCTTCTTCCTGTAGCGTTAAGCCAAAGTACTGACCCGCTCTGGCCTGACCCAGGCGCATCGATAGAAAAAAGAATCGAAGTTGACATCTACGGAAAACCCGTGCGCACAACCGCAAGCATGATCATCCACAAACTCGTCGCCGCCTCAACAGCCTACCCGAAACTTTTTATTCTCTCACCTAACATACGCATCGAAAAAGCTGAACGAGCCAAAACAGGCAAACACATCTACGAGTTCACTCAACTCGACTTCGAAGCCCGAGACACTAGCTCAAAAGAAATCATGACTCTGGTTGAAGGAGCACTCTGCAAACTCTTCAAGGACATAAAGAAGGACATGAAAGGCGAATTAACCAGCCTTTGCCGATGCGACACCCTAAAACCTCTGAAGGCACCTTTCAAAGTCTACGACCGAGTAGAACTTGAAGATAAATACGATGCAGGCGGTTGGGAAGCAGACCTCGCTGAAAACATAAAGGAACCCGTTTGGGTGACAAACATTCCGAGAGAATTCTACGATTTTGAAGACTTCAAAACCGGAAAATGGGATAACTACGACTTGTTCCTTCCGCAGTACGGCGAAGTTCTTTCAGGAGCCAAACGAGAATGGGAATACAGCAAGATTTCAAAGAAAATCGAACGCGACCAAATCAAAAAGGAAAATTACGCATTGATTCTGACGATGGCAAAAGAAGGACGGCTAAAACCCACTGCTGGCGGCGGAATAGGCATGGAACGTCTAGTCGGCTGGCTTGCAGGCGTTAAACATGTGGCTGAGTGTCAACCGTTTCCGAGGATTCCTGGAACTGTAAATGAACTCTGATGCTATGTAAAGAAACGCCATAACGAACAATACAATCCTCAACTTTTCTTTTAATTGCGAAAAGTTTATCTTTACTTATGCAAGCATCAGAAAGGAAAACGTTTAATCCTAAAATAGTTGGAGATTGAAAAATGGCTATAATGAATCCTTACCTTGAGGCGCTTCAACCCTTGCTTAGCGAGGCAGACTTCAAAAAACTAAGCGCAATAGACAACCCAAACGTTCACGAGTTCATTGCCAAGGAAAGCGACCTTTGTCAGCCTAAAGACATTTTTATTTGCAGCGACTCTGCCGAAGACATCGCACACGTACGCAAACAAGCAATATCCAGCGGGGAAGAACAAGCAATCCTAACCTTGCCAGGCCACACTGTGCATTTTGACGGTGAATTTGATCAGGGTCGAGATCGCCAGGCAACCAAGTATCTTGTACCAAAGGGTGTGGTCTTAAGCAAAGCACTCAACCAGATGGATCGCCAAGAAGGATTAGCCGAGGTCAGAGCTCTTCTGCGTGATTCCATGCAGGGCAAAACAATGATTGTCCGCTTCATATCGCTGGGACCTAAAGATTCAATCTTCACAATTCTCGGTTTACAATGCACTGACTCATGGTATGTCGCTCATTCTGAAAGTCTGCTTTACCGCTCGGGGTACGAGCAGTTTGTTAAGGCAGGGCCAAAAAGCGATTTCCTACGGGTTGTCCACTCGGCTGGAAAACTGAACGGCGACATGATCAGCGTTGATCACGACAAAAAATGTGTCTACATCGACCATATGGACAACACCATCTACAGCGTAAATACCCAATATGCAGGTAACTCGGTCGGCTTCAAGAAACTAGCTTTCCGTTTAGCTATTCGAAAAGCAAGTAGCGAAGGCTGGTTGGCAGAGCACATGCTGCTGATGGGTGTTTTTGGTCCCGGCGGACGCAAAACTTACTTTGCTGGAGCGTTCCCTAGTGCCTGCGGAAAAACATCAACAGCCATGCTTCCCGGAGAGACGATTCTAGGCGACGACATTGTCTACATACGCGATATGGACGCCGTAGCTCACGCAGTCAACGTAGAGTCAGGCATCTTCGGTATTATACAAGACGTGAACCCCAAGGATGACGCTTTAATTTATCAGTTGCTAACTAACCCGGGCGAAATCATCTTTTCAAACGTGCTGGTCAAAGATGGCAAACCATACTGGCTTGGCATGGGGCAGGAACTTCCCAAAGACGGTTGCAACTACACCGGCGCGTGGTTTGACGGCAAAAAAGACGAGTCTGGTAACGATATTCCCCCGGCAAATAAAAACGCACGTTACACCTTGGCGCTTAAAGCGTTAAAGAACTGTGACGCCGAGCTTCATAACCCGACGGGCATCGAAGTCGGCGGCATAATGTATGGTGGACGTGACTACAAGGCTTACGTGCCTGTTCAGCAAAGCTTCAGCTGGCAACACGGCATCATCGCCTACGGCGCCTCGCTTGAAACCGTGACTACCTTCGCCACCGTTGGCAAGGAAGGCGTTCCCGAAATCAACATGATGAGCATACAGGACTTCATTTCAATCCCGCTTGGAAAAAACGTTCACAACAACCTTGACTTTGGACGCAAACTCAAGAAACAGCCTACAATCTTCGGTGTCAACTATTTTCTCAAAGAAGTCGGCAACGGCAAATACCTAAACGGCACACAAGACAAGCACGTTTGGATTAAATGGATGGAGCTAAGAGTACATAACGAAGTCAACGCCATAGAAACTCCAACAGGCTACATCCCCAAATACGAAGATCTTCAAAAGCTATTCAAACAAGTTCTCAACAAAAACTATCCAAAAGAAGATTACATCAAGCAATTCACTGTCCGCGTCCCAGAAAACCTCGCGAAGATCGAGCGGGTCTCACGTTTCTACCAGGAAAACGTCACCGATACCCCACTTGAACTATTCGGTATCCTGTATCTGCAGCGTCAACGCCTAATGGAAGCCAAAGAAAAATACGGCGACTACATTTCCCCCGAGAAATTTGAGCAAGAAAAAACTAAGTAAACTGCATCTGTTGAAGAGGCACCTTTCTTTTGTCTCTTCGTTTGGGTAAAATCTTAAAAGTATCCTTTATACAGACTAAGAATTCATAACCGTTAATTAAGAAAAACAATTAAAAAGAAACACAGAACAAAAAACAAAAACAAGAGTGGACTAAAATGATGAT
>JBEKPM010000151.1:0-4342 GCA_049520735.1 Bathyarchaeia archaeon
TTCGCCCAGCGTGCCGCTGAAACCCTGCGTGCATGCGGCAAAGAAACTGATTTCCTGGAGGTTGACTGGGGCAAAGCCGTCAAACCCGAAATGGTTGCAGAGAAGCTGGACAGCGGCGAATACGACACCCTGACAGTTTGCCACAACGAATCCTCAACCGGCGTTAGGAACCCGATCGCTGAAATCGGCAAGCTCTTACGCAAAAAATACCCCAACGTCATCTACGCGATCGACGCTGTCTCCTCGATGGCCGGCGACAAAACCTTGCCAAGCCAAATTGGCTGCGACATCATTTTCGCTTCAACCCAGAAATGCTTCGCTCTCCCACCGGGATTAACAGTGGCGCTGATCAACGATAGGGCGCTTGAACGGGCTAAGGAAATCCAGAACAAAGGCACCTACACCGATTTGGTTGAACTCTTCGAATTTGAGAAGAAGCACCAGACACCCTTTACCCCATGCATTCCGCTGCTTTACGCGTTGAATAAGCGCATGGATCTGCTGCTTGAGGAAACCTACGATAAGGTTTACATGAGGCACCTAGAAATGGCGATGTATACACAGCAGTGGGCGAAAAAACATTTTGAAATGTTCCCTGAGGGCGGCTATGAGTCGATAACTGTTAGCTGCATAAAGAACACGCTTGGCAAAAACTTCAAGGAACTTAACCAGAAGCTGGGCGAAAAAGGCTTCACGATATCCAACGGCTACGGGAAGCTGGCGGATAAAACCTTCCGAATCGGACACATGGGCGAGTGGAACCTACAGGGTATAAAAGAAGTCACCGGCTTGATTGATTCAATCTGGGGACTAAAGTGACCGCCAAAACCCCCAACGCCCGCAGGCAATGGGCTTCTTAAGTCAAAGCCGCATAGTAACCTACGCTGGAAAACGTAATCCGTGAGCTGAAACGTTTGGTTGACATTAAACCCATCAAAGCCATCCGTTACACCCAAAAAGCCGGTAATCTAGCAGATCTCATAACTCAACCCTACGACAAAATCGACATCACCATGCAAAAAGAATACTATAAAAAATCCCCCTTCAACTATTGCAGGCTTATTTTGCCGATGGAAAAAAACAAGTATGAGGTGGCTAAGCAGCGGATTGAGCAGTGGCTAGAAGAAGGCTTACTAGCCAAAGACTGCGAGCCGGCGGTTTTTGTTTCTCGCCAGGAATTTGTTTTGGGTGGGAAAAAGTTTGCGCGTATAGGTTTTATCTCTGCCTTGCGGCTTTACAATTATGCTGAGAACGTTGTGTTTCCTCATGAAGGCACTTACGACGCGCCAAAAGCAGACCGATTGAACATGCTGCGGGCTATACATAAGAATCTTGAGTCAGTCTTCCTGATTTATTCAGACTCTCAAAAGAAAACAGTGGCTTTCCTTAACGCGGCGGCCAAGACCAAACCGATTATAGAAGTTACTGATGAATTGCAGGTTAAGCATACGGTTTGGCGAGTAACTGACTCCGAAAAAATTAGGCAGCTTCAAGATGAGATGAGCGGCAAAACCGTGGTCATAACTGACGGGCACCATCGCTACGAGAGCGCTTTAGTTTACCGGGATGAAATGCGCGGTAGAGGCGGCTGGTCTACGGATTCAGCTTTCAACTTTCACATGTGCTACCTAGTTCCGGTCCAGGAGGAAGGACTCACAGTTCTGCCGACACACCGGCTTCTTAAAGAATTCAAATTAACCGACCAAGTCCTGCGAAACTTCGAAGGCCTTTTTGAAGTTTCAGAAGTTAAACCCACCGTGGAAGGATTAGAAAGTTTTCTTAAGAGCCACGTTAACGAACATGCTTTCTGCATGTATGCAGGCTCTAAAGCTTACGGTTTAACGCTTAAGCACGAGAAAAGTGTCTACGATTTCGTCGCTTCCCACGTTTCTAGGGAAACAAAAATTTTCGACGTTGTTATCCTCCGCGACATCGTCTTCAAACGCATCCTCAAAACAGGTAAGCTGAACATGGACAAAAACATCCTTTACGTGCGGTGGACAAAGGAAGCCGTGGATAAAGTTGACTGCGGAGAAGCCAGTATTGCGTTCCTTGTTAACCCCATAAGCGCCCAAACCGTTGCGGAGATTGCCCAGCAGCATGAGCTTCTGCCTGAAAAAAGCACCGATTTCTATCCTAAGATGGTTTCGGGGCTGATGATGATGGATATTTCAGCAAACGAAAAACTTTAAGCTCTTTATTGCTTTTCTTTTATCGACAGTTAAGTTATTTGTTACGGCATAGGGCTGGCATGGCTTTCTGTTTTGAGGGTAGGGGGTCTCTCTTGTGTGTGTACAAGCCTACCGGTCGGTCAAATGTATATACACTTTGCTGATACAGTTTGTTGATACAATCGAGCAAAAGGGTAGCCAAAGCGTTGGATCCTTTCGGTTTGACTCAGAAGTTCACTCGTTTTTCATAATTTAGCTGTCTGCGACAATGGATGTGATAGAAATTCTTACGGAAACTGTTATAAGCGCTAACTTAGAAAACACAATCTAAATTTGGAAAAAGGGGAAAGAAAAGAAATGAGTGAAGATGTTGAAAATAAGTTGACTGAAGTTTTGTTGCCGTCTCCTGCTGTGCCTCAAATTAGCCCGATAAAGAAATACACTGCTGAATTAATTGGAACCATGGTGCTGGTGCTGATTGGCTGCGGCACAGCGGTTCTGGTCTCGGGTTTCTTGGGAATGCAGTACAGTTACGTTTGCATACCTCTAGCTTTCGGTCTTGCCCTATTAGCAATGGTCTACGCCATCGGCGGCATTTCAGGCTGCCACATAAACCCTGCAGTTTCAATCTCGATGCTGATTGCAGGCAAAATTAGCGTAAAAGACACGGTTTTCTACGTGGTTTTCCAATGTGTTGGCGCTATAATCGGTGCAGGAATACTCTATGCGATATTCACTGGAAGCCCAAGCTACAGTCTAGCGACTAACGGTTTAGGGCAAAACGGATACGGAAGCGCGTCGCTACTGCACTTTTCATTAGCTGCTGTCGTTGTTGCTGAAATAGTCCTGACTTTCATATTCGTGCTTGTTATCCATGGCTCAACTCATGAAAGGGTTCCTAAAGGATTCGCTGGAATCGCAATCGGCTTGACATTGACAATGGTTCATCTGGTGGGCGTGCTTATCGATGGGACATCAGTTAACCCGGCTAGGAGTCTCGGTCCAGCGCTTTTCGTAGGCGGTACAGCGCTCAATCAAGTGTGGGTCTTTTGGGTTGCACCAATAATCGGCGGAATATTAGCCGCAATCGTATGGAAACTCTTTAAATGACCTAAAAAACCAACTAATCCCTTTTCTTTTTTAGTTCAAAAACAAGAAATTAATTATTTGACAAATTTTGTGGCATGTCTCTTGAATTTTTTCTTGCAGGTTAAGCTGCAAAAATAGAAGGTTTCTCCTTCATAAGTAATCTTGAATTTGGCCGTGTTATCATCTAGAACCATGCCGCAAACAGGGTCTCTAAACATTCCTTCTTATTAAGCCTCAATCAAGATTCTACTTTCTGCCTATTATGGTTAGCGGTGTTATAAACCCAAAAAAAACTGTAGCTTACTTATGGTAAGAAAATAATGATTACGCCCGATACAAACGAACAAAATTCACATTAGCTCTTTGCAGCACTCTAAACTGTAAAATGCTTAAGAAAATAAGAATAAAACCCGCATTTTGTCGTTTGCAGTTTTTTGGCTGTTTAGTCGTCTTCTGAGTCTTCTTTAGCCAATTCAACCGCGATGGTGTCGTCGTGACTGACCGCCTTTTTGCGTGTTTCTTTTTTCGCCGGTGGTTCCTGTTCATGTCCCTTCATGAAACCTTCTTCGGCAGCGGTGATGTCATCTTCTTCTAACATAGCTTCTCTTGTTTCAGCGTCGTAGACGTCTTCAGTTTCTTCTTGCTTCTCTTGCGAGCTTGGAGGGGGTCCGTCATAGAAGTATGGTGGTGGTTTTCTCACTTTTTGTTTACTCATTCTTTCGCCTCTAAATTGATTTTACTTAGGAATCGGTTGATTAAATCAGGAGTTCATACTACTTTTATGTATGTGATTGAACCCTGACAGTCACATGCATTTCACCACTCAAAGATGGGGTGGCGGATGTTCCGTTTTGCGTTTTATTTTGCTAAACGTTTTTATACGCCTAACGCGACTTTGGAGTTATCACATTAACTCATGTATCACAAAGCTCAACGGCTTTTAAGGACATCATGAAACGTTTGTGATAGGAAAAAAATATATGCAAATTCAATCATTCAAGGATTTACCTTTATCAGAGGAACTCCTTAGTAGCGTAAAAGAACTCGGGTTTGAGAGTCTTTTTCCAATTCAAGCCCAAGCA
>JBEKPM010000152.1:0-4329 GCA_049520735.1 Bathyarchaeia archaeon
CTCAAAGAGCAACGGAATCTTCGAAGGGGCAAGCGCCATGATGTTGAGGGGGAATGGCGAAAACTCAGCGGAGAAAACCTCGAGGAAGGCGGCTCTCAGGTTCTTAAGGTTCAAATCACCATCGGCGAGTTAAAATCCAAACTGACAGAGTTGAACACAAAAATCAATTCTGGTCAAAGCAGCTTGGAAAGCCTCAAACGGGTACGTGAGAACAACCTGGCTCAGCAGGAAAATATTCGAACTGAGATTCGGGAAAACCGCCTCAAAATCAGGAGTTTCCGAAGTGAACTCGGCAAAATCCAAGAAACCCTAGATCAAAAACAGGCCGAACATGACGTGTTGGCGAAGCAAACCGCTGAGCTTTGGGGCGGACTTGACAGCAACAACGAACAAATAACAGCGAAACAGGCGCAAATCGACAACCACGTTAAACGCATTGCGTATTTGCATTCTGTATACAACCAAGAAAAGGCGGCGCTACGCCTGTGCACGGGAAGAATCAAAAACTTGACCGTGCGTAAAGAAAGATTCCAAACGAACCTGGCAGAAATTGAAAAATCGCTTACTGAGCTTGAGCAAGTTCAAAAAGACCAGAAAATCCAGCTTAAAAACCTTGAAGCAACAATCGAACGCAAAAAAACACAGAAGGAAGCCGCTGAAAAAGAAATTGTGGAAGCGGAAAAAATTGCCAGTTCTGCCAAAGAAGCCGTCGTAGAGTTTGCGACTCAAAGAGATCTTGCCGCCACGATTGCTGCAGAAGAAAAAGCCCTGCGAAGCATTGAGGAGATGGGGAACGTGGGCGCAATCAACGGAATCCTTGGCAGACTACGCAACTTAATCAAGATTGATCGCAACTACAAGAAAGCTATCGAAGCAGCAGCAACCGGCTGGCTTGATGCATTGGTTGTGGCTAACCTTAACACAGCCTTCACCTGCACCGAAACACTTAGACGCATGAAACTGGGAAGAATCAAAATTATCCCATTGCAAGGAGCCATAATCGCCAAAAACAAGCCTGTTCCCAATCGTGATGGTGTAGTCGGAGCGCTTGCCTCCTTCATGAAGTACGACAGCCAACATGAGTTGGCAGTGAACTACGTATTCGGAGACACAATGGTAGTGTCAAACGATAAATTGGCTTATGCACTTTCAAACGAAGGCTACCGCGCCGTAACAGTCAATGGCGACCTCTACGAATCAGGTGCCTTCGAGAGCGGGTATTACCGTGCCCCAATCGATTTCTCAACGATCATTCCAAGCGAAAACGCCCTCAAAAGCTTGGATGAAGCCGTTAACGCCCTCCAAACGCATCTTACACAGAGAGGTACAGACATTACCGGTTTGGAGGAAGAAGTTGAACGATCAAAAATCGAGATGACCCGCCTCGCAGAAGGTATAGCAACCCTTGACCGCGAAATAGTGAGAATCAAACGAGGCGTCAAGAGAACCCAGTTTAACATTCATTACACCGAGAAGTACGGCAGCAAACTGGAGCGCGAAGCCGCATCCTACAAAGGACGAATGGAAGTTTATCGAAACGAACGCAACAGCATCCAGCGCGAAGACCAAAAATTACGTGCTGACATCGCGAACCTGAGGCTCAAAACCGATGTGAAAAATATTCAGACGCTGGAGGTTGAACGTGAAAAATTAGGGGAAGATGTCAACAAACTCAAACAGAACTCTGGGTCAACGCAGACAGAGATTTCGACTTTACAGTCACAGTTCGACAGGGTTCTGCGCAACGGCTACAAGAACATCAAGATTCAGATTGTTAGGGTTGAGCAGCAGCAGAGAAAACTGGAAAAAGAAGTTACAGATGCACTGCAAGAACGTGACGCCGTAAAGAAGGGGCTTGATGAGCAAGAAAAAAGCCGCGTTGAACTCTCGAAAGCCGTGTTTTCAGCAAGAGAAGAATCCAAAAAGTTCACGGCGCAAATAGATGCTATTGACGCCGAACTTCGGTTGCTCGACACTGAGTATGAGGTGGCTGACCGACTGTTGAATCAGCTGCAGCTCAGTGCCGAAACTAGTCAACTGCGTCTTCAGCAGCTTCAAAGTCAACTGCACATATACGGGTATGAGCTGCCGATGGAAACCAACCAGAAGCAGGTTGAGGAAGCGGAAACCACTATTCGAATGATGCAGTTTGAAATGGAAAGAATCGGCGCCATAAACCAGCTCGCGCTTTCCCATTATGCGGACCAGCTTTCCCGTTACAGAGAGCTTTCTGTTCGCCTTAACGAGTTGGAAAGGGAAAAGCAAGCAATCGTGCAGTTCATGGATGAGATTGAAGCTAAGAAACGCAAGGTATTCATGGATGCTTTTGACAAAATCAATAATAGCCTCAAAGTCTACTTTGCCAAGCTCACCGGAGGCGGAGAAGCTACGATTAAACTTGAAAACCCTGATGAACCCTTCTCGGGAGGCATAGACATGCTCGTGCAGTTTCCTAATAAGCCTTCAATCGTGGTTAGCGGAGCAAGCGGCGGCGAACGCTCAATCGCGGCGGTTGCCTTCATTTTCTCGCTTAAAGATTTCACTCCAGCCTCATTCTACATCTTAGACGAGGTTGACGCACACTTGGATGCTTACCATACAAGTTTACTTGCAGACCTGCTGCTTGAGGAAGCGGCAAAAATGCAGTTCATAGTAATCACCCTTAGGGCAGAAATGGTAAACAAGGCACAGAAAGTCTACGGAGTCTACGAACGCAACGGAGTATCCAACGTAGTAACAGCAAAGTTCCCCCCACCGGAGGCAGCGAGATAATGGCTACAGAAGCATCAGCTCCAATTAGAAGACCATTCTATCTGCGTCCTCCCTGGAACATCCTGTTTGAAATCAGCAAACTCGAAAAGCTTACACCCTGGAACGTCAACATCGCTTACCTCCTGCGGTCTTTCCTCGCTGAAATGGAGAGAACAGATAAAACCGATTTCCGAGCCTCAGGCGTCGCATTGGACTCTTCCGCCCTAATCTACTTGATGAAGTCTAAGCTGTTGCTTACGTTGCAGGAGCCGCCTGCACTGCCTCCTCAAGTTCCCGGGGATTATGTTCCACCACCGTTATTCCTGCCGCTCAGACATGAATTGACATCGACAACCATCCAGCACTTACTTGAAGTCTTAGACGACGTGCTTAAAGGCGAGCGACTGCTTAACTTGAACCATGTGGTTGAGCAGCACCCGATTTTGCCTTCAGTAACCGATTTGCTTCCGCAATTCGACAAGTTCATCGCCGAAATCGAGGCGCAAATCAACAATTTGTACGCTGTCTTAACTGAGAAGCTTGGGGGTTCAGGAATAATTGATTTCTCTACTCTCACGAAATCCATGACCCGAATCGAGGCGTTGCGGACCTTCATTTATCTGCTGTTTCTGGCGCAGGATGGGTTGGTTAGTTTGTGGCAGAATGAGGAAACTGAAGAATTATACATTGCTGTGGGGAAACTGAACGTTGGAAAAGCCGAAGGAACAAGAAACTGAAGTGAACCCTGAAGAGGAGCAAGCTCAGAACGCAGAGCGGCAATCCCACTGCATTGCCTTAGTGGAGGCGGCGCTTTACATTGCTGGTCGCCCACTGGACCTTAATGAGCTGTGCCAAGTGTTAGGCAGCCGCAGCAAAAAGAAGGCGCAGAAGTACGCTGAATTCCTCAGGCAAGAATATACTGCACGGAATACATCGCTTGAAATCCTTGCTCTAAAAGACGAACGCTATGTCCTGCAAGTTAAGGCGGAGTTTACTCCGCTGATCAAGAAGCTAGTTAACAAGCCGTTGCTGTCCTCGGGACCGCTAAAAACGCTCTCGTACATCGCTTTACGTCAGCCTATTTCACAGAAAAGGGTTATCGACGTGCGCGGGCAACATGCGTATGGGCATGTGAAGGTGCTTAAGGATATGGGCCTAATTACTTCGGAGAGAAGCGGGCGCTCCATGGCTTTGAGGACAACGGACTACTTCGCCGACTACTTCGGACTAACGCATGACATTACCATGATGAAGAAAGACCTCAAACGAATATTCGGCGAGGCACTCAAAGACGAACCGGGAACGTAACCTCAAAAAAAGCCGAAGTGCCAGAGATGAGTTGTGCAAGGACTTCGGCTGAAAATTACTTTCAAATCAATCGATGCCCAAAGAAGCCTATGAAGGAAAACAATCAGCAGAGTACGGCTTGAAACGGATACGTTTATATGGAAATTTGCTGTTTTAGTGACTACGCGATTAAATCTTCATAGGAAATGTAGAAAATGTCAGTTTGGCATGGCACCTTACGCAAGAGAAAACTTTCAGGCGGCAAAAAACGAGCCTACCGAGTAAAGAAAA
>JBEKPM010000153.1:0-4943 GCA_049520735.1 Bathyarchaeia archaeon
TTAAGGTGTGGGAAGCGCATGTTGGAAGAGTAAACATGTACTTGATGGACACGAACGTAGATGAAAACAAACCTGAGGACAAGATGCTTTCCGCACGTTTGTACACGGCTGACCAAGAGGAAAGACTGCGGCAACTAATCGTTTTAGGCGTCGGGGGAGTTCGCACCCTTAGGGAACTTCGTATTGAAACCGTTGTGTGGCACGCTAACGAAGATCACACCGCCTTCATGATGCTTGAACGACTCCGCTTAGAACGAGCCAACGGCGCCTCGTTAGAGACCGCCCTGCAAAATGTGCGCAGATCCACGGTCTTCACCACTCACACGCCCGTTCCTGCGGGTCACCATGTTTTTTCTTATCAATTGATGGATCGTTATGCACGCAGCCTTTGGGAACCACTCGGAATAGACCGAGATACATTCCTTAAGCTGGGGCAATCCGACGCCGGTGCAGAAACCTTCAACCTTACAGCATTCGCCTTCCGCATAGCGGGTCAATCCAACGCAGTGTCCAAACTGCATGGCAAGGTCACGAGGCACATGTGGCAGGGACTTTGGCCTGACAAAACCGAAGAAGAAACACCGATCAAATCCGTCACTAACGGTGTACATCTTCCCACGTGGCAAGCGCCGGAGATCGCTGCGTTATGCCAAAAACACCTTGACGCTCAATGGAAAGAGGACCAAGATAATCAGGAGTACTGGAGTTGCCTAAGTGACGTGCCTGATGATGAATTATGGCAGATTCGCCAGAACCTAAAGAGAGGCGCAGCAACGTTGGACACAAGACCAAGTGACCACCCAACAAGTAATCGCCATGGGTTCCCTGCTGGATCCATATGCCTTAACAATTGCTTTCGTGCGTCGATTCACCGCATACAAGAGACCTTACTTGATTCTTTCAAACATAGAACGACTCAAACGCATCATAACTAACCCAGAGAGACCCGTGCAGCTAATTTTCGCTGGAAAATCCCACCCTGCCGACTACCAATCTAAACAGCTGCTTAAGCAAGTGTACACTGCAGCTCTAGACAAGGGATTTCAAGGACGAATAGCCTTCGTTGAAGACTACGACCTTAACGTTGCTCGCCAACTCGTCCGCGGCGTCGACATCTGGCTGAACAACCCGAGAAGGCTACAAGAAGCATGCGGGACAAGCGGAATGAAGGCTTCGATGAACGGGGCGCTTAACTTCAGCGTTCGGGACGGGTGGTGGGATGAGGCGTACAACGGCAAAAACGGGTGGGCAATAGGCGACACGCAGGTAAGTTCGCCTGAAGAAGAAGACAGAAAAGACGCTGAGTCTCTATATAACTTACTGGAAAAAGAGATTGCGCCGCTTTACTATGAACGGGATCGCAAAGGTGTGCCGCGAGGGTGGATGCAGATGGTTAAAGAAGCCATCAGAACCGTCACGCCCGCCTTTAACGCTTGCCGAATGATGAAGGAGTATAATCAGGAAATGTACTTGCCTGCCGCCGGACGGCAAGTTGCCAAAGATAATCCGGCTGGGGGAGTCAGTGTTGGAGAAACAAAATAGTTTTGCTCAAATGTATTTCGACAGTGCAGACGCCTTGATGGTGGCTATCGGAATCGACGAAAAAATCGGTGACATAAACAATAAGGCGTCCGAAATCCTCGGCATCCAGAAACCGCAAGCTATGGAAAAAAACTGGTTTGACATGTTTGTCCCTGAAAAGGAAAGAGAAACCGCACGCCGCCTGTTTCATGAGATGCTGAAGGGTTCGCTTCGCCACGTACATACCAAATACTCGCTAGTCACACTCCATGGTAAAGTGAGGACGTTTGATTTTCATAATATTCTAGTCAGTGACAAAAATGGAAAGACTGTAGGGACGCTTAGCTCGGGAAACGACGTTACAGAGAGCACGGTTTACAGAGATGTTGAGAATCGACTTCAAACTTCGCTGGATTTTGTGATTGAGGGATGCCAAATCATCGATTTTGACTGGCGCTACATGTACGTCAACGAGGCAGCCGCCAAGCAGGGACGAAAGAAGAAGGAGGAGCTTCTGGGCTATTCGATGACGCAGGTTTACCCCAACATCGAAAAAACAGAAATGTTCAGCAACCTTCGAAACTGCATGACAAACCGCGTTTCCCACCAAATGGACAATGAGTTCACGTTTCCCGATGGCAGTAAAGCCTGGTTTGAACTCCATATGGAACCCGTACCTGAAGGAATCTTAATTTTATCGATGGACATCACCAGAAACAGGTTAATCGAAGCGGAACTTGTCGGGTACAGGACCAGACTTGAGCAAGTAGTAGCACAAAAAACAGCTGAATGTGCTGAGACAAATGAAGAATTATCAAGAAAAATCCAGGAACAACAGAAAACGGATGAAGCATTAAAACTACGGGCAACAATTCTTGACAACGCACAGGAAGCGATATTTCTTGCCAACACAAAAGGAGACTTCGTGTACGCCAACGGCGCTGCACTGGAAGCTTACGGCTACAGTCTTGACGAAGTTCTCAACATGAACATGCGTGCCCTGCTGCAGCCCAAAGATGTACAGTCGCTTAATAGCCTGTTAAAGCATATTACTGAGAAGAGAGAGGCAAGCCTGGAAATGGTGCACCTGCGTAAAGGAGGCGCAGAAATGCCGGTGAAGGTGTATTCTAACTCTGTTAAAACGGTGCATGGGCAATTCGTCGTTTTCGTCGTACGAATTCTTTTTCGCCGATAAGTTCCTCTGAAAAACTTTAGATAATATGCAAGAGCGAATAGCATGAAGGCACTCAGCTCAGGCGTTCTTCTTGCAGAACAGCCTGTTCTCTGGGGAGAGTAATATTTACCGTATGCCATTTAAGCTTGAGAAATCAAGTGGATGCGGAGAACATGAAGAGAGAACTCGTCAAAAGTTTAGCCTTAATCGCGATTTTAATCGCTTCGGCAGGGTTGACCAACATCCATGAAACCCGAGCAGCAAAGACACTTATTGTTCCGGACCAGTACTCAACCATAGGTGCCGCCGTCAAAGCCGCCTCCGCAGGTGACACAGTCTACGTCAAAAGCGGAGTTTACAACGAAAACGTATTGGTCGACAAGCAACTAACGCTTGAAGGACAAAGCCGCTCAAACACGACTATTTTGGGAAGCGGCGGCTCAACCCCCACCGCAGTTCTGATTTTATCAGCAGACAACGTGAAGGTAATGGGCTTCACTTTGGAAAGCCGCAAATACTCCAAAACCGCAATGACCGCATACGGCATCTGGGTTGACGCAGACAACTGCACCATAACGGGCAACATTGTTGACCATACTTACACAGGGATCTTCTGCTCAACCCAAGCCTACACAACCATCACTGGAAACACTGTTGAAAACAGCATCAAAAACGGCATTGGCTTCTTCGGCGGCTCCCAAACCTTCGTCTCAGACAATAATGTGGTTGGGAACGGAGTGTCAGGCATCGAAATGGCAGGGTATTCGAACGTGATTTCAAAGAACAACGTTGTGGGCAACTTTAGAGGGGTCGGCTTGGGAGCATCTTACTCTGTACTTTTCGGCAACAACATCGCCTCCAACACTGAAAGCGGCGTATTTCTTGCAGGCTCCAGAAATATCATATCTGAGAACAATTTCACAAGCAACAAATACGGTGTTTTCGTCACGGCGCAGCTCACTGCTCCAATGACAAACGAAATATACCACAATAACTTCGAAAACAATGTCTACAATGCATACGACAACTCTTCAGCCTTGATTGAGACGTGGGACAACGGCGCTAAATCAGGTGGAAACTTCTGGAGTGACTATTTGACAAAGTACCCTGATGCTTCACAAACGGGTTCACTCGGATTTGGAAACACAGCCTACATAATCAACTCCAACAACAAAGACAATTATCCGTTGATGTCCCAGTTCAGCATGTCAAGTTTGGGAAACCCACCAACGGCAATTGCGCCGCCGACGGCAAAGTCAAGCGTTGTTGCCTCCTGGTCTTTTGACACGGTCGAAGCTAGCCTCGTGTCCCCTGATGAAACGGGATGTAACCCAGCCATACTGGGGTCAGAAACACCTGTTTACAATAATACGCCTGCGTTGGTCCACGGTAAATTCGGCGGAGCGTTGAACTTCACAGGAAACGTCTTTGCAACTGTGCAGCCTTCCCAGAGCATTCTAACCCCGAATGAAGTAACGATTGATGGATGGGTGAACGTTCAAGCAATCAAAGGCGGAGTGGCATACAACAACATTTTCATCGAAGCCGTCAGAACCACGGCGACTTTGCCAACCAGACTGCTGGGGCTTGCTGTTAACGGCCAAACGCCTATCAATGCAAGCTCACCCGCTGTAGGCGCACTCCGTGGCTACGTCGTTACGCCGAGCGGCTTAAACGAGATTGACACTGTAGCTGTGCTTCCGAACGATACATGGGTTCACGTGGTTTTCACTCGCAGCTTATCCAATGGAATGCACATTTACATCAACGGGAAAGAACAAGCTGTAACCGTTACCTATGGAACGGCAGACCCGACTGGACAAATACCGAACCCAACCGACATTTACATCGGGCATGACTCAAAAACCGAAATACAAAACCTTCAAATCAGCAACACCGTCGGGCAGCAAACCGCACCTTTGTGGATGCAATGGTGGCTTTGGACAATCATCTTTGCAGCAGCACTTGTAGGCGGAAGCTTAATCCTTTACAGCAAGAGAAAAAGATAGCTTACCTGATGAACTGGGGAGTTTGACAAAAAAATCGCGAAAAAGAAGGATGATTATTGGGTTAGGTGCCCAATGGTCACTGCCACTGTTTGTGTTTGTTTGTCTCGCATGACTGTGAAGTTGACTGTTTGTCCAGGCAATGTGTTCCTCTCCAAGTAAGAGAGAAGCGAATCGGTATTGGTTATTGAGGTTCCATTGATGCCGATTATGATGTCACCGCCGATAAGGAAGTTTTGATT
>JBEKPM010000154.1:0-4264 GCA_049520735.1 Bathyarchaeia archaeon
CCTGAACTCATCAACAAAGTGACAGAAGTCACCACAGCCTGCTTCGAACCCGCCCTAGATTACATCACCGTAAAGATTCCGCGTTGGGATCTGCAGAAATTCAAGAACGCTGACCGCCACGTTGGTCCGCAGATGCGTTCCGTAGGCGAAGTGATGGCTATAGGCCGCTGCTTTGAAGAGGCGCTACAGAAAGCCGTACGTATGCTCGATACAGGCAAGATAGGCTTAGTTTGCAACCCTGAAGATGATGAGCCTGAAAGCGAAGCGCGGATACGTGATGCCGTCGAGAACCCTACAGACGAGCGGCTATACAAACTTGTTAAAGCGTTGAAAATGGGCATTTCAATCCCTGAGATTTACCGGTTAAGCGGGGTTGACCCCTTCTTCCTTTTCAAAATCCAAAACATAATCAGCATGGAGGCTGAGTTGCGGAAGCTAAATTTGGCCGATGCCTGTGCCGCGGAGGTGGTTCGTGAAGCTAAACGGTTAGGATTCTCCGACGAGCAAATAGCCCAATGCCAGAAAACCGATGAGGCCACAATCCGATCGTATAGGAAGGGCGCAAACATTCTTCCCGTTATCAAGCAAATAGACACGTTGGCAGCTGAATGGCCTGCGAAAACCAATTACCTTTATCTTACCTACGGTGGAGACGAAGACGACATTGAATTTAAAAGCGGCATAAGCAAGGTTATCGTGCTAGGCGCAGGTGTCTTTCGGATTGGGTCAAGCGTGGAGTTTGACTGGTGCGGCGTCAACACGATTTGGGCTCTGAAAAAAAATGGGATCCAAGAAGCAATAATGGTTAACTACAACCCTGAAACCGTATCCACCGACTACGACGTTTCAGATAAACTCTACTTCGAAGAACTCACCGAAGAACGTATCCTGGACATTTACGAGAAAGAGAACCCGATGGGCGTCATCGCTAGTGTCGGAGGACAAATCCCAAACAACCTTGCAATGGGGCTTTCCGAAAAAGGCGTCAAACTGCTTGGTACTTCGGCTGAAAACGTCGATTTAGCTGAAGACCGTTCCAAATTCAGTGCGTTGCTTGACCAGCTTCAGATTTGCCAGCCCAGCTGGAGCAAACTTCTCTCGGTCGGTGAGGCGAAACGGTTTGCTGAGAAAATCGGTTACCCTGTTCTTGTGCGTCCAAGCTATGTGCTGTCGGGTTCAGCTATGCGTGTTGCCTACAATGAGACGGCGCTTGAGAACTTCCTCAAGTTGGCTGCGAAGGTTTCGCGTGACCACCCGGTTGTAATTAGCAAATTCATAGACCACGCCAAAGAGGTTGAGGTCGACGGGGTTTCAGACGGAGAAAACGTGCTTATCGGCGCCATAATGGAACATGTCGAGTACGCAGGTGTGCACAGCGGCGACGCAACCATGACCATTCCCCCGCAGGCGCTTAAGCTTGAGGTTCAGCAGAACATCGCGAACTGCACCGAACGAATAGTCAAGGCCCTTAACATCCATGGTCCCTACAATATCCAGTACCTGGTCAAAGACGACGTAGTTAACGTGATTGAATGCAACCTTCGGGCGTCTCGTTCAATGCCGTTTGTCAGCAAAACAAGGGGAATAAACTTGATTGAGCTGGCGACTTTGGCGATGCTGGGCAAAAAAATCGATATGCTCAAGTTGTCGCCTATGACAACAGCTAAGCATGTAGGGGTGAAGGTTCCTCAGTTTAGCTTCATGCGTTTGAGCGGCGCTGATCCCGTGTTAGGCGTTGAAATGCTTAGCACTGGCGAAGTCGCATGTCTAGGCGATAACTTCTCCGACGCATTTTCAAAAGCACTGCGGTCCGCGGAATTCAACATACCCGACAAGGACGGCTCCGTATTCATCAGCGTGGGCGGCAGCATCGAACGTAAAAAACGGGTTATCCCGATCGCTAAGGCTTTCATCGACATGGGCTTCAAGATCTACGCAACTGACCACACCGCGGACGTGCTCTGCGCTTCAGGTGTGAACGCGGTGAAACTCTTCAAAGTCAAGGAAGCCGATGCCACGCCAAACGTGCTGGATTACTTGCAGGAACGCAAAATCGACTTAGTCATCAACGTGCCCATAGCTAATAAGCAGACCAACTACAGCGACATTTTAACCGACGGCTACATAATTCGCCGCCAAGCCGTAGAATTCAACGTCCCAGTCATCACCAACCTGCAACTAGCCGCTGCCCTCGTAGACGTGCTCAAGCAAAAAAGCAAGAACGGCGATACCATACGCAGCCTAAACGAGTACATGGACGAGCTTCCCTGGAAAATGTGGTAACGCAAACGTGGTTTTCTCGCAGATTTTTTCTCCTGCATTTTTTCTTTGTGTTTTGGATTGCTTTTTTGATTTAGGGCTTGATCTGGTTGCAGGTTGAGTCAAAAAAAGTCAAGGTAAGTCAAAATAAGTCAAGAAAAGTTAAAATAAGTCAAAATAAGTGAATAAAAGTCAAAAGGAGAAAACCGTATTATGCCATTGGATCAACGAGTCACTTTCAAAAACATACTTGAAAAATGCGGCAAAGTGCAAGTTCCAAAAATCATCCGCTGGCAGTTCAAACTGGAGCCAGACCAAATCCTTAAAGTCAACATAAGCGGTCGAGGCGGCCATGAGCCTTTCTACGCAAAAATGGGCGAAGACGGACGCATATACATTCCAAAAACAATTTTGTTCGCCGCATTTGGAAAAGTAGACAACCTAACGGGCGTCCTGATGGAAATAACGCTTGAACCCGCATGAAGGCGCGGAGAGTTTGTCACGAATATTTTATCAATTAATTGCACAATAGATACTGCGGCGAAACCACTTGCAATATAAAACTGTGACATTGAAGAACGGACAAACTGCCTCACTGGGTTGGCTGGAACAAGCTGACCTTGCTGAGGTCATTGAGGCGTTGAACAGCGTGATTCGCGAACAGAAGTCCCTGCTCATTCTCAACGAAATAAACGACCTTGAATTTGAGCACCAGTGGTTTGCCGAAGAAATAGACTTGGGAATGCGTTACCTTGTCGCTAGAGTAGGTGGCAAAGTAGTCGGCGGAGCAAGTCTAACCCCCCTTTCAGGCAAAAGAAGCCACATTGCCGAATACGGCATCTACGTTATTGATAGCCACCGCGACCTAGGACTAGGGACACTCTTAACTAAAGCATTTGTCGAGATTGCACGAAAAAGTCGCTTCGAAATCATCCAGCTCTCCGTGTTCTCCAACAACAAACGAGCAATGCACATATACGGAAAATGCGGGTTCAAGAAATGCGGAAAACTAAAAAACGACGTGAAATTCGCAGACGGAACTTACGCCGACAGAATCCTTATGGAGCAAGCCCTACCACGATAGCCCTACCTTTTCAGAGCCTCTAGAAAAGCTATTTGGGACAGCACAAGCGGTTTAAAAAGCATTGAGAAAATTACGGAGTAAACTCTCCCGTAAACGGTCACATTCGACGCGAATATTGGGTTCTTTTCAGACGGGACTTTAAGCGATTTGAAGCATCGGACTTTTTTCAGGAGATGGCAACTTGTTTTCTATGAATGCGAGAAGGTCTTGGTTGACTTGTTGTTTGTGCGTGGTGCACATGCCGTGTGGGGCGCCTGGATAGACTTTAAGGGTTGAGTTTCTGATGATTCTGGCTGAAAGCATTGCCGAATCAGCGATTGGCACGATTTGGTCGTCGTCGCCGTGCAGAATCAAGATTGGGACATCGATTTTTTTCAAATCTTCTGTCTGGTCTGTTTCCGAGAATGCTTTTATGCAGAAGTACGCAGCAGGAAACCCAGCTATCATTCCCATCCTCCAAAAAAAGTTTCGTACGCCTTCAGAAATCTGTGCGCCCGGTCGATTGTACCCGTAGAATGGTAGGCTCAAGTCTTTGAAGAACTGCGAGCGGTCAGCAACCACGTTTGCGCGAAGTTGGTCGAAAACCTCGATCGGCAAACCGCCTAGGTTAGACGCCGTTTTCACCATCAACGGTGGCACAGCGCCGATTAGAACGGCTTTTGATATCCGTTTGGTTCCGTATCGGTCGATGTAGCGGACGACTTCGCCGCCGCCTGTGGAGTGACCCACCAGAACTGCCTCTTCAAGGTTGAGCTTCTCCATAAGCTCGGAAAGGTCGTCGGCGTAGGTATCCATGTCGTTTCCTTCCCAAGGCTGACTTGAACGTCCATGTCCGCGGCGATCGTGGGCTATGCATCGGTAACCGCGGGATGCGAGGAAGAACATTTGGTCTTCGAAGGCGTCTGCGTTAAGGGGCCAACC
>JBEKPM010000155.1:0-4148 GCA_049520735.1 Bathyarchaeia archaeon
CTTCGCCTGTCCACATGTAGGTGACTGTTTCCATTCCTCTATGGGGGTGCCAAGGAAAACCTTTGATGTAGTCTTTAGGGTTGTCTGATCCAAAATGGTCTAAAAGCAAGAAAGGGTCCAGCGTAGAGTCATCGTCATTTCCAAGAACTCTCTTTAATTTGACTCCTGCGCCTTCCAGGGTCGGCTGGCGTTCCAAAATCTTTTGCACTTTTCTTTCCAAAAAACGTCACCTTACAATGGCTTAATGGTCTGGACCTAAATATTCATTTTCCGACAGCTAGTCAAAAAGAATCGGAAAGTCTTTGAAGATATAATGCACCCTCAACGATAAAGAAAAGGGGAGTAAGATGGAGTTGGGCTGACTTATTTGCTCAGTCCAAGTTGCTTCATGAACCCGACAACGTCATAAAATAGTCTTTCTTCGACGATTTCGCCATTCTTCCAGGTGGCGACAGTGCAGAATTCAAGCTTTGCTGTTTTTCCAGTTGGCGGAATCATTTTTCCGTCTGCGCCTTTCATGGGCCCTTTCATTGTCACCGTCCAATCAGCAACGGTACATGTGTGATTTTCATCAGCGAAGGCGATTTTGTAGGGATTGTTGACTAATTTATTGTCGAAGGTTTTGAAGAATTCTGTAGCCTCGACATCATGATTATGCCGTCCTCTAGTAGGGTTAGGTTGAGCTGGCCAGTATACGGCAACGTCTTCTTTGTGACGCTTCTTGAAGGTCTCCCAAAGTTGGCTCCCGGGTCCCGCATTCCAAGCGTCATCAAGTGTTTTCATCAACTCAAGATTTTCTTTTACTCCCATATACACTCACCTTAACTAATTCTGTCATAAGTCGCTAAGCCTAGATTCTGTAATGTTTCTCTTAAAAGCCTTGGCATAAACTCTTAAGCCATCTAAAACGCCTCGCAATTTCCGTTTTTCGGATTTTTTCTTCAAACGCTTGCGTTGGACTGCCCCTTGAATGAGAATTCCTTCATAAAGTTTTGTCGCGGAATAAGCGTAAGGTTTCTAATAGCCTTCAACCATTTTGACGACCTGAGTAGAGCAAAACCAATATCGTAACTAGAAGTAGGACGGCGAGCACCGCTGCCAAAATAAGCGTTCCTACAACGAAGTTCGTAGCATCCACGAGAAATCCTACCCCGACTACTGGAATGGTCAAGCCTACGTATGCAGCGACAAAAAAGGCGGAAACCATTTCGCCTCGCCTATTCGGTGGTGCTACCCTATTGATTGCAGCCAAGCTACCCATGAATGCGAGTCCTATGCCTAGCCCCCCGACACCTGTGCCAACCAGGAAGAAGGCAAAGCTGGGAAAACTCAGTCCACGTTGGATTAGAACAAGTGCCACTACAAGCGCAACTATGCCAACTAGACGTGCCATTCTGCTAGTAAGTCTACTCATTCCGATTTGAGCTACGGTAGCAATACCAAAGAGTAGAAAGACCACCACCCCGTCAACGATCAGATTGGACTCTTTGAGAGTATCTCTGAGGAAAGACACAGATAACGCACTGAACAAACCCAATATTGCAAAGACTGAAAAAACTGTGACCGCTGCCTGGACAAAAACCACACGGGTGGAAGGCGGAACTCCCACATGAGGCCGAATGTCTAATTTATGATCAGGGAATTTCACAGGCTCAGGCAGAAAACTAACGAGCCCAATGCATACAAACACGAAGGCTAAATAAACAACAAAGACCAGCTGGGTTGGGTCTGGTGCAAGCTGAGCGAATAATCCAGCAACAAGAGGTCCAAGACCTAAGCCACCCATGTTGGCAGCGGTTGCAACACGAGCTGCTCGTTGCGGTGAGCACGTCGGCTCGAGTTCAGCCAACCCAGCCGTCGCGGTTCCTGTAAGCAGTCCTGAGCCTAAACCCGAGATGAATCTTGCCATTAGCAAAACAGGGATGCTCTGTGCAAATATGAAGAGGAGGGTACTTATCCCCGCCATAACTAGAGCGCTTATTAGGATTGGTCGACGTCCAAAGTGGTCTGAAACTCGACCGAATAGAACCAATGCCAAAAGAACGCCTAAGGCGTAAACCGTGAAGATTATCGTAATAAGAAGAGAGGTTAATCCATATTTTTGTTGATAGAGCGCATATAGCGGAGTGGGCATTGTGGTTCCAAGCATGCCGTAAGCGAAAATGGCTGCAAGCAACACGTAGGCTATACGCCGAGTCATACGAGGTTGGAGGGGGTTGTGGCTTCCAGTTACCCGCGTATCAAAATACTCAGAGCAACTTTGATCTTCAGGCATAAAACATCACAGTTACTGCAAAAATCCACTAAAATTCAACGTATTAATAAATAAAAAGCACGATAAAAAACGTACCTGTTCGACAATTCAAGCCAGCACATTTTGAGACGAGTGTAGTTGCTTTTGGGCTATCACACAGGTTTAAACAAGCGGTTCAGGATAAATTGCTATAGTCTATTTTGAAAAATGGGGTGAATAACATGGGTTCAAATAATAAAAGTAAACTTCTGGTGTATTTCGCGCTTCCTAATGAACAGTTCACTACGCTACAACTACTGAAGTACGGAATAGCTGCTGAAAAAGCAGGTTTCGATGGCATATGGACAAGCGACCACTTTCAACCATGGCAACCTAACGAGGGTCATGCAGGGTCTGCTTGGGTTCTGCTTGCCGCGCTTACTCAGCGTACATCCAGGATACAACTTGGAACAGGTGTAACTTGCCCAGCCTTTCGTTACACACCAGCCATAATCGCGCAAAACTGGGCGTCTCTTAGCTTGCTTGCCCCGGGAAGAATTTACCTAGGCGTTGGTTTAGGCGAAAACCTGAACGAAGGGGCAGCAGGCGGTGGATGGGCACCTTACGAAGAACGTGCTTGCCGTGTAACTGAAGCGATAAGAATTATTCGCGATTTATGGAGTGGTGACCACGTGCAGTACAAAGGGGAAACGTGGGCTGTCGACGGAAAACTGTATGATCCTCCCGCTACAAAAATTCCTCTCTACATAGCGGCTACTGCAGGACCCAAAAGCGCACGCCTATCCGGTCTTTATGGTGACGGTTTAATTACATCTGGAAATCTTCTTAAGAGTAACCCTGAGTTGAAAGCAGCTTGGGAAGATGGGGTGCGTGAAAGCGGCGGAGACCCAAGAACTAGACCAATTCTTGTTGAGCATTGGGCAATGGCAGGAAACGACCAGGAGGCACGTGAGGCAGCTGAAAAATGGCGTTTCATAGTTAAAGCTTGGACTCATGGTTATTACGACAACATTAGTCCACTCGATATTCAAAGGCATTCTGAGAAAGAAATAAAATTGGAAGATGTGCTCAAACAGTGGACTGTAAGCAACGACCCAAAGATTCACCTAAACGCTATCAAAGATCTCATCGAACATGGTGTAACACATATTGTAATTCACTCGGGTTCGCCTAACCAGCTCAAGACCATAGACTTCTTCGCTAAAGAAGTGCTGCCCGTTGTTCGGAGCGGTAAAATCATATAAGGGTTTTGTAGCACAGTAGCTTGCTGGTTTTGGGCTACCTTTAAGGTCTCTTTACATAAATAATGAACATTGAGGCACAAATTGGCAAAAGGAGAAATGGCGCCGGATTTGGGATTCGAACCCAAGAAGCTCATTGAGATAGCAAACCACATCGTTGGTTCAAGTTTCTGGAAGTTCGATGTTGAATCTTGTGCCCTTTCCGAGTTCGCTTTCAACAGTTACTTTGCCGTCCAATGCTTCAGTGAGCTTCTTTACTATGGCCAATCCGAGGCCTTGACCTTTGGCTTTGGTGGTGAAGAGTGGTTTGAATAGCTTGTCTTTCACGTCATCAGAGATACCTTGGCCTGTGTCAGCTATAGTGACCACTATCTTTTTGGCGTGGCAGGTTGATGTTATGGTTATTTTTCCACCGTTAGGCATTGCTTGCGCAGCGTTTGAGGTCAAATTTGTAAGTATTCTCTTCAAAAACAATGGGTCGCTGTTGATTTTGGGGAAATCCGGTCTTATGCTGGCTGAAACGGATATGTTTTCTGGAATATTCATTGCTGATAAAACGTTTTGAAGGGTCTTTTCAAGATCTACCTCTTGGAGTTGAGGTTTCGCTGCTTTAGCAAAGTCTTGCAGATCTAGCACAATCTTGTTAACGTAGA
>JBEKPM010000156.1:0-7567 GCA_049520735.1 Bathyarchaeia archaeon
TTAAGCTGGGAAATGGTGTCCCGCAGTTCAATAGCCTTCTCGAAATCAAGTTTTTCAGCAGCTTCCCTCATTTTCGCGTCTAACTCGATTATTTGCCGTTGAATATCTGACTTAGGCAGGTGTTTGGTGCCTTTGATCGTGCCTTCTTTATGGGATACGCTCTTAATTATCGTAGTGGGAGTGATTTTGTGGATTTGGTTGTAGCGTTTCTGGAAGGCGCGGCGGTAATTGGTAATTTCCAAAGCTCTTTTGATCGAGTTTGTTTCAATGTCGGCGTACAGAATGACTCTGCCGTTGACGTTTCTTGAGGCTCGCCCGATGGTTTGGATTAAGCTTCGTTCGTCCCTCAGGAACCCCTCTTTATCAGCATCCAAAATAAAGATGGTTGCGACTTCGGGGATGTCTAAGCCTTCCCGCAGCAGGTTGATCCCGACCAAAATGTCAAAATCGCCAACACGCAGCTGCCGCACAAGTTCTATGCGGTCAAGGCTGTCTATGTCGGAGTGCATGTAGCGTACGCGGAAGCCTTCTTTAACGAGGTAGTCCGCCAAGTCTTCTGCCATCCTCTTCGTGAGGGTTGTGATTAGGATTCGGTCGCCGCGTTCTATGGTTTTCTTTGCTTCAGCCATCAGATGCTGCATTTGCCCCGCTATTGGGTGAACTTCTACTTCGGGGTCCAGAAGCCCTGTTGGTCGTGTGATTAGTTCAACGGGCTTGCCGCTTTTTTCCAGTTCATACTCGGCTGGTGTAGCTGACACAAAGAGGACTTTGCCCATTTTGCCCTCGAACTCCTCAAACTTCAGAGGTCGGTTGTCTAGGGCGCTGGGTAGTCGGAAGCCGAAGTCAACGAGATTCTTTTTTCTCGCGTAGTCACCGTTATACATGGCTCGCGATTGCGGGATAGTTTGGTGGCTTTCGTCGATTATAAGCAGATAATCTTTAGGGAAATAATCGATCAAAGTGAATGGTGGAGCTCCAGGTCTGCGTCCGTCGAAGTGTCGGCTGTAGTTTTCCATTCCCGCGCAGAACCCGATTTCCCGTATCATCTCCAAATCATAGTTAGTGCGCTGCTTTAACCTCTGAGCCTCCAGAGGCGGCAGTTCGGGAAGCCTCTTCTCAAGCTCCTGCTTGATATGCTCAAGCGCAAGAGCATGCTTCTCTTCGGGAACAACGTATTGTCGGGCAGGGTAAAGCGTAAATCGGTCTACTGCCACCTTGACATCGCCTGTAAGATGGTGGACTTCTTTGAGCTTCGCGACTTTGTCACAATCTAATTCAATCCGCAAAATATCGTTCTCGTAAGACGGCACAATATCGATGGTGTTGCCTCTTACGCGGAATCTTCCCGGCTCAAGAACCATATCGTTGCGCTCATACTGCATCTCAACCAGCTCTCGGATAAGGTTCTGCCTTGCGATTTGCTTCCCCACCGACAACTCCAGAGCCATGCTTCTGAAGTCCTCTGGGTTTCCAAGGCTGTAAATGCAGCTAATGCTTGCGACGATTATGGTGTCGTTTCGACTTACCAGGCTGGACACGGCATGCATACGCATCTTCTCGATTTCTTCGTTCACGTCAGAGTCCTTTTCAATGTACATATCCTGAGCCGGCAAATACGATTCAGGTTGATAAAAATCATAAAAAGAAATGAAAAATTCAACTCGATTGTGAGGGAAAAGCTCCCGCAGTTCCCCGTAAAGCTGGGCAGCCAAAATCTTGTTATGCGCGATAATCAGTGCTGGCTTTTGCAGTCGATTAATTACGTTAGCCATTATGAACGTGTTATGAACAAATATTCCGCCTTCTCCTGCCAAGAAGGTTTCATTTTCCTCCACGGAGAAATCGTACACATATTTCTGCCCTTTTACGCAATCAATTTCTCTTATAGGAGACCAGAAAAACTCAAGAAAACCCTCTAATTTGCGTATGTCTTCAAGCATTTTTGGGTAATTATTTTGGTTTGATAACTGATGTAAAGCAATAACAAGCCTTTTTGTTACGTCTCTTGAAGGCATGCGTTTTCCATTTTCAATCATTGACAAGTGAGATTGTTCAATGCCGGCAATTGTTGAAAGCTCTCTTTGCAAAAGTTCAAGATCTTTTCTGATTTTTCTAATTATTGCATTCGCTGGAATAACATCGACATTCGTGTTGGCAAATTGCGGTATAATTTTTTTGAGGGCTTCATTCTTCTTTGTTGAACTGAACCCTATTTCTGATTGGAATATTTTTAGATTTCTTTGCCCAGAAATATGAATCTCAAAATAAGGCATTCTTATATTCTTTTCAGGCAAAAGAATCATTCTATTTCTAGTCCTTGTCAATATGCCAAAACGTAGAAGCGCGTAGGCTAAGTCGGATGCTAGTTGTTTACTCTTTGTCGTGCATGAAACGGTTTGTCCATTAACACCTCCATCGCCTGAAAAATATGCTCTTAATAGATTAGCAAGCTGTTTGTTAGAAAGTTGCATCCAGAAGTCAGGAAGGTGCTTTGAACCTGAATCTTTACCACACCACCCCTTAATCAATGTAGCATAAAACGTTGAGTAGCACGCGTAATCATATGTCTGGGCTCTCTTGCAGACGTAAATCTTTAGCTTATTCATAACTTGCAGAAAATCATCAATGATTTCGTTGTTGCCCGATGATACTGTAAAATACTGTTTTTCTGCGTGGCCTTCAGCAATGTAATAACCTAAAAACCTTAAGAAATCGTCTGTTAAGTCAATGTTCATTGGCAAGTCATCGTTCCCATGAAAAAGCCCGAATTTAGCTTCTTCACTAAATTCTGTGTCGACTGCAAGTAGCGTTTTGTAAGTTTCATATGTGACCCTTTCATTGCTGCGTAGTATTCTGTATGCCTTTGAATAAGATACTGCGGAACACGTTTTTTCCTTGTTCACTTCGTAGGCTGATGCGAAATGCGGTAGCGAAACAAATAATTTTAGCTCCTTGGAAACATCATCAGTTATAGAAATATTTTCTAAAGAACTCGCTGGTTCCTCTATTTTGTTTGGGATTGGTAAGAAATCTTTGTTATTAAGATCTGTGGTTTTCAAAAGTGCTAATTGACCGTCTCTTAAAACAACAAAGTTGTGGTCTTCAGTGACGGTAACTTGTCTTCCACAAGTGCTTTGAACTTTATATAACTTCTTTGGGCACTTGTGCTTGATAAATTGACGTATCCTTTTCCATTCAACTTTTTTGGTTATTTGATCAAAACTATAAGCCTCATAAACATCTTTGATTTCAGAAGAATTCAGTATCTCCGTGCCATTGATAACTTTTATTTTACTTACGTTTTCTAATAAAATGGCGTTAATTAGCGGACCAATTTTTAGTTTAGTTTGGAGGCCGTTTTTCCTAATTATGACATCCGTGTCTGATATGACGCTTTTTCCGCTGCCGGTGATGCCGAGGAGGGTTTGTTTGTCTTTTTTGGAAAAGTTGGCAGCTAATTTTTCGACGGCTTCAGCCTGTCCAGGCGACATTTTGTATGGTGCGATAAGTTCAAACTGCACTTTGGCTTCTCCAACACCCTTCTTAGGAATGACCCAACTGATTGAACTAATAAGGTTTTTTCTCAGGTTGAGCGTAATTCATGACACGTGTCATAAATGCCTAAAAGAGGGCTAATGTGCAGTTGAGTAATTATTGTCTATGGAACCCCACCGATCAACATGGGAACAATCTCGAAACCCGTTATTTCAGTTCTGCTTGCAGTCGCTAGATAAATGGAAAATGGTATCGTTTTCCCCGCCTTGTAAACCTGCCAATGACCACGCATCAGGGGGGAGACCTACATGCGTTAAGTCGACTGAATTGATTTGCTTGTCTCCATTGAATATTTTTGCGGTCAAGAAAACATATGCCAAAGTTGGATTACCTGAAAAGTGGTCAGGCGCTGGAGACTGCTCTGAATAATCATCGCGGATTGTAACATTGATTATGACGCATGGCTCACCCTTCTCCACTACAGGCAAGCTCCGTGATTTGCTCCCAAGAGCTTGGCGCGTCTCGTAAGGGTAAGAACCAGAACTCGCGGTTGCTGAAACAACGTAAATCTTAGTTGTGTTGCCTTGGAATGTTAGATAGTAACCCGTTATGTGCTGCATTGCTGTGACATTGGGTTTAACGGCTTTCTTATTGAATCGCTTCGTGTTTTGGTTAGGGCTTGCCATAAGTAAAATGTGGTTCTTAAAACTCTTAATCCTTCGCAATAGAACGGTCGTTCTAAAAAATAGTCTATCCGCCGTGCCTCTATAACCAATACCAACAATAAGGTAAAAGAACTTTTTAGCCTTTAAGAAAAGCCGAGGCTTAAGTCAAGCTGCTTTAGTTGACTTTCATTGTGCCGAATTTGCCGACGTTAAGCTGCTTTTCGCTCTTGAAGCTGGTGATGTAGCCGTTATCTATTTTGATGTTGTCGCCCACGTTAACCATGTCGATCTGCTCGTTCCATAGCGTCAATTTGATGCTGCCTGTTTCGTCCGCAACCACAGCGTCCACGATGCGATATGTTTCGTCTTTAAAACGGGATTTGACTTCTCGCGGGTCGCCTTTTTCAACAACTTTCGCTTCAACGCTGACCCGTTTCATTCCATCCTGCAAATCTTTAATTGCCGTCAACTTGATTCACCTAATTATGTTCCTCGCTAAAGGTTTTCAATTGCAAAGGTGAATTTCACTCATATAAATCTTGCCTAAAGAACAACATGGCTACTAAGCAGCAAGGAAAACAATCAAAATACTGGGAAAAAATTGTTTGGGCGATGTTTAGACGAGTCCAACAAGCAGAAGTGAAAGGAAGACGGTGGCAGCGACTGCGACAGCGGCGATGGTGATTCGTTTTGTCATCGAGAACTCGGGTTTCAGTGCGCCCACTATTATTGTGGATAAGGCGCCGAGCCAGACGTAGGAGATGATGAACATTATGAAAACCACGGTTCCAAAGCCCGCGGTTGCCGCGTTGATGCTGCTGAGAACGGCTTGCGACTGGGTTGTTAGGCTGCTTGCTGATCCAGCGTAAGCCGTTGCACCGAAGAAGTTGAAGCGTACTCCAAGCGTTATGTCATAGGGATAGTAGAGCGTGGGCAAAGTGGCTGCTGCGAGAATGTTAATCAACGCTCTGATAACCATCACAATCAAAGCGAAGCCTGTAGCGACGAACAGGGGTTTCCAAACATGAGCGGTTTTCAACCCGTAGAAGAACAGGTAAATTATCCCTGTTAAGACGAACCACATTAAGATGAATTCGAAGCCGTATGAGGAGAGGAATTGTTCAACAAGGCCCAAGCTGTCCGTTTGCACCGGCGTATTGTATTGTCCTCGGAAGAACAGGGCGCCGATACGGATGGTTACGTTGGAATTAGCTGGATAGGTGAGGCTGAGTTGCAGAGCAGTGATGTTACCCCATGAGGGAGTACCGGTGGGCGTCCAACCTGATGCTTTGGACCCAAGCGAGATCGTTAAGTTGTTCCACATGTCAACGGCCGCTGTGTTCAGAGAAGAGGTCAAGTCATAAGTGTAGAAGCTTGTATCGTTAAGCGAATACAATGTTAAAGAGGCACTTTGGGGCGCAGAAGAAGGTGCCACCTGCTTCATAGTTAAGGAGAGATTCTGGAATCCCGACGGGGCGTTGCAGTCGACGTTGAAGACATTGCCTAACGCCGCCGTGATGTTGTTTGCGTGGATTGCATCTATTTCTAAACTACTGTTTCCATACATGCTGTAATTGGTATTTAGGGCAGCGACGAAGATGCTATAGTTAAATGGATCAGCGAAATTGTCACTTAAATGCCCATTTGAACCCCACGATGTTGAGTTAAGGAAATCCTGTTGCTGACCAACAGCTGGCACAGTGTTCTCGGTGTAAATCTTGGAGAACTGGACGAACTCGAAGCCCATGGCCAAGCCGACGAAAAGGATCAGAACCAGAATTGCACCTACATATTTTGGGTTTTCAACAATTTTCTTAAATGCTTTGGTAGGTGCGTAAATTACTTCAGCGAGGTCATTAAGAATCAATCTCTTGGCTCCTCGCTACTTGTGTTTCACTGTTATTTATTAAAGTATTTGTTACATCCCAAGTTTAAGGCGACGATAAGTCTGGTAGTCTACGTACTCAATGAAGGGGTTTTCAGCTTGGAATCGGACGTTGACTTTCTGCTGTTTCCGTTTGTCAACAAGTTGGCTGGTGGTTCTAAGCAGGTAAGCGTCGCTTCCAGCGCCTGACCCGTAGCTGCCAACCAGAATAAGTTCTTCAGGCTTCGCGACGTCAAGGACCGCGGCTAAACTTAGAGGCACGCAGCCCGAGTAGGTGTTGCCGAATTTGGTTATCATGATTCCCGGCAAATATTGTTCTTCCTTAAAGCCAAGTTCCTTAGCTATTCTGACTGGGAACTGGGGGTTAGGCTGATGCGCAACGAAGTAGCCGATGTCGCTTGCTTTAAGTTTGAAGCGCTCCATAAGTTTGCTCGTTGCTTTGCGGACATGCTTGAAGTAGGCGGGGTCGCCTGTGAATCTTCCGCCATGCATCGGGAAAGGTTCGCCGTCTCTGCGCCAGAAATCAGGAGTGTCAGAGGTGCAAGAGTACCACCCTTCCATCTGCGCTATCACATCGTTTTTCCCGAAAATGAATGCGGCGCCGCCGTAGCCGACGAACGTGTCCAGTTCGCCGCCTGGGCAACCTCTGGGCGCTGCTTGTGAGTTGTCTGCGCCGATTGTCATAGCGTATTTGATGCCCGAATGAGGGTAGCTGACGAGAGCACATGCGTCTTTAAAGGTGCTTGTCGCTGCTTTGCACGCGAACTCCGTGTCAACCGCATCGACCGCTTGAAGTTCGTCGTCTTCTTCGCCGAGTTTAAGCACCTGTGCAACTTTAGACGCGATAGGCTTGACCGCGTACGGGTTGGATTCAGAGCCGACGTAAACTTTGCCGACCAAACTGCTGTCGACGCCTGAGTGGATAAGCGCGAGTTTTCCAGCTTCCACAGCCGCGGTTACTGAGTCTTCGTCTACGAATGGGACAGCCCGTTCTAGTCCAGCTTCTTTTATTCGGAATCTTGAAGAGTAGACGCCGTAGCCAACGACTCCCGGCAACTCATATTCCTTGTTGGCAGAGGTTACGCGGTATTCTTGATGCGGATAGTATTCATCTGCTAAAGTGAACGCCAGCGAAATCGTTGGAACAACTTCGCTTTTTCCCACTGAGTAACGCCTGCGGAAACGGGGAACTACTTCTCTTCCTTCAAGGCTTGCCAAATCAACATCTTTTCCATCCGCAATTAGCTGGTCGGTTAGTCTTGCGGGTACACGGATTTTGCCGTTGTGAAAAGAAACAATCCCGTAAACAAAGCTTGAAAGCTTCATGAACTTGTTAGTGGGTTCATTGATGAATGTGCAGAGTTCGAGTTTTCCCTTGTCGTAGAACAGGTCGATGCTTTCCATTTTTCCGTAGCTTTTTCTGCCGCAGTTGCTGCAGTAATCTCGGACTTCGAAGTATTCTTTGCCGCAGCTTTGGCATCGGCTTGCCCGTAACCTGTCGCCTAAATAAGAAACCCGACGC
>JBEKPM010000157.1:0-4452 GCA_049520735.1 Bathyarchaeia archaeon
TCCGTCAAATTCAACATCATGCTACCGATTTTCCTTGTTTCTCTCGGGACAGCGAACTTGCTGAAAATCTTGATTATTAGCCTGTCAGGTTTCGCTTTGACAGCCGTCACATTCTACGGTTTATCGAGGAAGATCGGGTTCAACGAAATGAAGCTGCATGAATTGTTTGTGTACTACTTTTTCTACTCAAATCTTTACATAGCAATTCAAGCCATTGGCTTTGTTCAAGTGATTGCTTTAGGCAAAAAATCTGGACCAGGCTGGAAAACATAACATCCAGTTGATAATCAGGAGCCCAATAGTTTACCTAGTTTTTCAAAGTTATCAAACATGACGCAGTGGCCTGCTCCTTCAAAAATCTCCAGTTGCGCTCCAACCACACTTTTAGCGATGAGCAGAGCGTTGGCTACTCGACAGGTTTTGTCTTCAGAACAAACAACTTGTCCCCATGGATCTTTGAAAATGAGCCAGTCCAAGGCTTCATGAATGCCTGATGTTCGATAAGCACTGCTTTGACGCCGTCGCCTTGACGAAACGCTTCAGCCATTGACTGGTACATCAACGTCATCCACGAGGCGTCAGAAAAAAAATCTAAATCGCTCTTTGAACAGGCATGAAGCATCTGTCTCCCTTGTCTTGATCTCAAAAAAGCGGGAATGTTCCCGTTGGCTTTGAGTACTTGGTTTCTCATTCTTTTCATAGCAAAGAGCCCGACAAAAGGGGTTTTCATTATGAAGCGCGCGAGAGGCATGTTGTGGGCGGTGGAAACATTGAACGGCAGAGATGGTGCTGCGACAGTCACTGCTCTTGTTACACGGTCGGGGTAACAGGCTAAGTATGCAAGCGCAAAGGCACCGCCACCCGACCAACCGAGAACCCCAAACCGCCCTATCCCCAAATTGTCACATAGGGAATTGACATCCGAATTGAAATCTTGAAGGTTTACTCTTGGGCAAAAAGTTGATAAGCCATAGCCAGGCCGGTCGACGCCGATGATTTTTAGACCAGCAGAGCCAGCGAGCTCTTCTAAGAGTAGGACTTCAAGACGACTGCTGGCAGTCCCGTGGAAATAAACGACTGGTTTGCCTTTACCTACCATGCAGTAGCCAAGTTGACGCCCATCAGGCAATGTGATCACTTGTTGGCTCAACGCTCTTTCTCCATTCTTTTCGGTTCGACGAGGATTCAACTGTAATCTTGATCCGCGTGGTATTAGTCTTTACGCACTTGAGGCCAAAGTGCAAAAGAAGACGCATTTGGAGACTAGGATTTTTTCATTGCTTGAACCTTGAGGTCTTTAGGCATAAGCTCGATGGCATATCTCAAAGCAGTTCGAGGCATAACAGATTTGTTCTTAACCACATAATCGAACACTTCCTTTTGGTGCCTTCTGCTCTCCTCTTTAAGCAGCCACCCGTAACCCTTCTGCACCATCTCATCCCCGTCAAACAACAGTACATCGCAAATTTCGAGAGCCTCCTTCAGAAAATCACCCTTCTTTGCAGGAACGATGAGCGAAACAGCTGAAGCCCGCCTAAGCCAACAGTTCTTGCTTCTTGCCCAAGTTTTGACTTCGCCTATGATCTGCGGGTACTTCTGGATCAGGTCGCCAATCGTGTGGTTGCAGAAGCCGTCGCATTTGGCCCAGTTGTTAATGTAGCATTCAATCCATGTTTTGAAGGTTGTCAAGTCTGAGGGTTCAAGGTTGTCTACGTAGTTGGGCAACCAGAAGGAAACTACGAATGCCTCCTCGGTGTAATCCGAACGGTAAAGCTCTTCGCACAGCGCAAAAATGGTTTTCTTGTCCAGGGTTTTCAATTGTTTCCAGTAATTCTTCGCTATTTTCCCAACCGTCGGGGTTTTTACGCCGTAATATTTTACTTGTTCTTTAAAGAAGCGTTGGAAGGTTTTCTGTGTTTGAAGGTCTGCGCTTGCCGCCAAGTCTTGTCTTAGTTGAGAAAGGATGTCGTTCATGTGTGCTAAAACGTTTTTTGGGAATAATAGCTTTTCCTTAAGAAATTATACGAAAAATCAAAAGAACAAAAGGGTGGAGATTGAAGAGTAGGTTAGTAATCTTCCATCTGATATAGGCATAAGTCTATGTTGAGGGTTTTTTCTGGTTCGTGTGCTTCTTCCAGGTCATAGAGGCAGTTCGTCGCTTTTTCTAGTCGGCTGGTTCTTTTCGGAGTCATTTTAGATTTAGGAACTCCAACTTTCATTTTGTTTTTGGGTTTTTGAACTATGTGTGTGCCGCTTATGATCAGGGAATTGTCGATCATTTTTGGGACAACCTCAACTTTAGCGTCTTCAATTGCCAGCGGATTTTTGAATGCTTCGTCGTGTAAGGGGTGTTTAGTCAACGCCCTTTCGCCTCCAAACTTCAGCGCTTATTAGGTCGCGTATGGCAACCCTTATGGCTTCGGCACGGTTAGGATAGAACCGTTCGCCAACCAACTGGTCCAAAGCTTTTATATAGGTTTCAGGCAGATACAGAGTAATTAGTTTCATGAGTTTATCTCTCCCAATTTTTGAGTGAATAAACAGACTATTGTTTGTAACCTATACATGTATATAATATGCCCTAAATATGGCTATAACATGTTGGTGCCATTGTATATAAGCATTGAATAGGGAATGTTGCAGCTTTCTGTCAATTTCCAATCAGAAACCTTTATGTTTTTATCCCTTGCTGAAATATCTAACATGCTGGTGTACATGGCTATTGCAGGTTTTCCTTAAAAACTTCGGCTGCTCAGCAAACATAGCTGACGGCGAAGTCTTGGCAGGCTGCTTAGCACAGGCTGGCTTCCAAATTGTCGCCTCGGAATCCGAAGCCAACGTGCTGATCTACAACACCTGCGCGGTAAAAGGACCAACAGAAAACCGCATAATAGACGCCATAAAACACGCGCCAAAAAACAAAAAAATCATAGTTGCAGGCTGCCTCCCTAAGATTAGTTTCGAACGGCTGCTTCGGGAAGTGCCCTTTGACGGTGCAGTCGGTCCCTCGGTAGGCGGAGAAATTGTTGATGTTGTCAACCGCGTTGCCGCTGGCGAGAAGGTTCTTGACTTGAGCGAATTGTATAAAATGCCGAAGCTTAACCTGCCCAAAATCAGGTCTAACCCCGTTGTAAGCGTGGTCCCGATAAGCTATGGCTGTTTAGGTTCCTGTGCGTACTGCTGCGTTGTCCATGCGAGGGGGCATCTGAGAAGCTACAGCGTCAAAGAAGTCGTTGAACGAGTAAGTTGCGACATTGCGGAAGGCGCCAGAGAATTCTGGGTTACCTCGCAGGATACCGCGTGCTACGGAAAAGACTTTCATGCCAATCTTTCGGTTTTGCTAAAGGCTCTCGATGGGGTCGCTGGTGATTTTAAGATTCGGGTGGGAATGATGACCCCGAACATGGTGACTGACATGCAGAAAGAGCTGATCGACGCTTTCAAGAGCGATAAGATATTCAAGTTTCTTCATTTACCCGTTCAAAGTGGCGACGATGAAACTTTGAACCGGATGCACCGGTTTTATACGGCTGCTGAATTTAAGGCACTTGTGAATGCTTTCAGAGCGCAGTTTCCTGATTTGACGCTTGCTACAGATATCATCGTTGGGTTCCCAGGTGAAACAGAAGATGCTTTCGAGAACACGCTTAAGCTTTTGGAAGACGTTAAGCCTGACGTCACCAATGTTTCAAAGTTTTTTGCCAGACCCAAGACGACGGCAGCGCAAATACGGGAGGGCTTGGTTGAACGTGATGAAATTAAGCGGCGGAGTGCTAGGGCGGCGCAGTTAGCTAGGCGGGTTTCTTTGGAGCAGAATAAGCGTTGGATCGGCTGGGTGGGAGAAGTGCTCGTTGATGAGAAAGGGAAGGTCGAGGGGTCGTGGGTTGGACGTAACTTTGCTTACAAACCGGTTGTCGTAAAAAGCGCGCATAATTTGCTCGCAAAAACGATCAAAGTGAAAGTTGAGTTGACGACGGATACCTACCTAAAGGGAACTATTGGTTGAATCCCGCCTAAAAATAAGATCAAGAAAGAAAAAGTCTATCCATTTTTGCGCTCGAAAATCCATTCGTCAGTCGCATACTTTCTGTTGCACAACCTGTTTGCAAGCTCCCCTTCATGAGACGTCAACTTGCCAATCTCAAACTGAAGATTCAAAACCGATGCAAATCCCCTTGCTAACGCATCAACCATCGTTTCCGGCGCAATCGCCCTTCCCAACTCGTTTTCTACGCTGGTGACTTTGCGTTTGGCAATATCAGCAGCTTGGGAGCAGCTCACGTTTTTGAGTTTAAGGAGAGTGAACATTTGTGGCAAATCCACGGTTCGCAGAACAGTGCCATGCTGAAGCACCACGCCGCGGGTGATGGCTTGGCTGCTGCCTGAGATTTTCTTTCCTTTAACCGTCATGTTAGGGCAATTTTTTGCGTCGCCGCTGCTGAAGTCGGCTGG